>JAFGGH010000012.1 GCA_016930645.1 Sedimentisphaerales bacterium | reverse complement strand
GATATTGAAATATCGCGAGCAAATCTGATGCCGACAGCCGAAGCCGCAACAGGCATAAAGCGAACACTAAAACTTAAATTGCTCTAATATCCATATCCTGTTATACTTATCTTTGAAAATTAACAGGAGAATTATTATGCGTTTCACAAAGATGCACGGCATAGGAAATGATTACATCTATGTCAACTGCTTCGAGGAAAAAGTTGATAATCCCGGCGAAGTTGCCGTGAAAATAAGCAATCGCCATTTCGGTGTCGGCGCCGATGGTCTTATCCTTATATGCCCATCCGACAAAGCCGATGTCAGTATGCGGATGTTTAACGCCGACGGCTCCGAGGCCGAAATGTGCGGCAATGGTATAAGATGTGTGGCTAAATACACAATAGACCACGGACTCTCATCTGCAAAACCTCTGAAAGTCCAGACCGGCAACGGGATTATGGCTATAGATTATCAACTCGGTGATGACGGAAAAATGGTATCATCTACCGTTAACATGGGCCAGCCAAAATTAAGACCAGCGGAAATACCGGTTAACATAGAAGGCGAAAATGTCATCGACCGGATTATAGAAGTAGTACCACAGCAGCTTAATATGACCTGCGTTTCTATGGGCAATCCACACACGGTTTTTTTCTGTGACGATGTTGAACAAATTGACCTCGAAAAAATCGGACCAGTGATAGAAAATCACAAGCTGTTTCCGAACAGAACAAATGTTCATTTCGTTCAGCTAAAAAGCTCGGACCACTTGAAAATGAGGACATGGGAACGAGGTTCGGGTATTACTCTGGCTTGCGGTACCGGTGCTTGTGCTGTCTGTGTAGCCGGCGTGCTTAACAGACGGTCTGAACGAGTTTGCCGAATCGACCTGCCCGGCGGACAACTGCAAATTAACTGGTGCGAAGATGACAACTGCGTTTATATGACCGGCCCAGCAGAGGAGATCTTCGAGGGTACCTGGTTGTTGTGATTATCTAATCAGCAACGAACGCATATAGATAAACTTTGTATTCATATAACAACTAATATTTATTTAACGAAACGTTGTTAGGGAGGCTAAGATGGACATATTTGAATTCGCCAAATCAAAGGAATTGGCCGCACAGGAATTTTATCGTAACCTCGCTCAAAAAGTGCCGGACACAGGCCTGTCCGGAATTTTCACTCTTTTGGCAAACGAAGAAGAAAAGCACCTTGAGATAATAGAGAAAATGCAGGCTGAAACAGACATCGAGAACGCTACAACTACCATACTGTCGGACGCCCAGGAACTTTTTGATAAGATGCGACAGGGCTCCAAAAAATTTACATACGATAAAAGTGAGCTTGAACTCTATAAAGAAGCTCAGAAAATCGAACAAAATGCCCGTGATTTTTATCTTGAAAAAGCTCAGCAAACCGACAAAGAATCACACCGAGATATTTTTACCAAATTGGCCGAGGAAGAAAACAAGCATTACTTCCTGCTCGACAATATAATCGAGTTCGTCTCGCGTCCCGAGCAGTGGCTGGAAAACGCCGAGTTCTATCATTTAGAAGAATACTGATATTACTAATACAACTGCCAAAATCCATTAATTGATGGCGCTATCACGGGCTACAGCTCTTTTGAGATTAAACGGCAATTTCCTGTAGGGCCCTTCTCGATATTGAATGAATTCCGCCCGTGCCGACTGAGGGTCAATCACATATAAAGTTCCGTCATCGGCACGAACCAGAGTTAAGCCGCTGCGTTCGGTCGCTATCGCAAAGTCGCTTTTGCCGACGCCGTCTGCCTGTCCCATAACAAGGACAACTACCATTGCCAACAAAAATCCTATCAAAAGTGATTTGATATCGATACTAATTTTCATTTCTCTGTTCCTTTCTTTAATAATCTGTTTTCTTATAGATACTACCCACAAAATCCTCGTTCCTGTTCATCAAATAATACAAAAATATTGAATAATTTTCAATTAATCCCTGAATTCAAAATCCCGATTCACATCTGGACTTAAAATACCTGCCGTCTTAAAACATAAAAGACTTGCCAAATATGCTGATAAATGATAACAGAAAAAGCTTATAGCTCGGAATTATAAGGTAATTACTCAACTATTTACAGGGATGTTTGACTAATGAAAACCGCGTTGTTATTCCCCGGACAGGGTGCCCAATCCGTTGGAATGGGTAAAGATCTTGCCGATTCTTTTCCCGAAGCAGCCGACATTTTCGAAAAAGCTAATGATACAGTCGGTTATGACCTGAAGACCTTTTGCTTCGAAGATCCGCAGGAAAAACTAAACAGCACCGAATTCTCTCAGCCTGCCATCTTTACCGTTTCGGCTGCGATATTAGAAGTTTTGAAAAATCATTCCGCCACCGCCAATCTAAAACCGGATGTAACCGCAGGACTTAGCTTAGGTGAATATACCGCTCTTTATGCAGCCGGTATTGTCAATTTCGAAGATGGCTTAAGGCTGACTCAATTCAGAGGCAGGGCTATGCAGGCCGCAGCCGACAAAACCGAAGGCGCTATGGTAAGTATCATCGGACTCGATGAAGAAAAGGTAAACGCCCTCTGCGCACAGGCAGGCCAGGGCGAACTTCTTGCCGGTGTAAATTACAACTGTCCAGGCCAGATTGTAATTAGCGGAACCAAAGCCGCCTGCGCCAGGGCGGTGGAACTCGCCCCTGAATACGAAGCCATCAAAGCTATTCCTTTAGCAGTCGCCGGGGCCTTTCATACCGAGATGATGAACGAAGCCGCAGACGGTTTAGCCGACGCCCTTTCAAAGACGGATATATCAGAGCCGGGCGATATTAAGATTATTGCAAATATCAATGCCGACTATTACACAGATTCACAAGAAATTGTTGCTGGACTGAAAAAGCAGCTAACCAGCCCAATTTACTGGCAAAAGTGTATGGAAAGATTGCTCGCCGATGGAATTGAGAATTTCTATGAAATAGGCCCGGGCAGAGTACTGACAGGCCTGATGAAAAGAATTAACAGAAAACAAAAAGTCATTAACTTCAGTGACACAGCATCTCTGAAAAACCTGGTTTGATGAACACCAGAGTGGTCAAGGTCTGTGCAAAAGCGACGTCTGTAAGTCTCCGAATATATGAGAAACCTTATTTCCCCGTAATTTCTTGGAAAAATGGCAGTGGGAATAAATATTCTTGACTCTGCGATAGGATTTTGGGTAAAATCCCCAATGTTTTAAGAAGTCAATCGTGTTTTTCACCGTTTAAATGGTAAATGTTAGTTCGACAATGTTTTGTACCGCTTGGTTTTTTTCGGTGGCTCGTGCAAAAACGATGTGTTCCGGATATGTATTTCATACAGGTAACATAAAAAGCCTCGGTAAATGAGTCTGATTAAAAAAAAAGTGCAGCAATTGTTGTTTTTAGGTTTTCTTGTTCATCTTCTCAATGCTTTCAGAAAGGAATGCTAAATGGGACTGGTGGGTGATTTTTTAAAGGACCGGGCATTTTACCGGGGAAAAGACATGCTGGGTATCGCCGAGGCGTTTGAACAAAACAGGTGTTATGGTCCGGCTTGCCGCCTCTACGTTACTGCGGCAGATAAGGTCGGATTCGGTGGAGCGATACCGCACAACGTTGCCCAAATTAATGAACGAGCCAACGTTTGTCGGGAAAAGGCGGAACTAAATGGAGAGGATGTCAGTATTGCCTGGGAAGTGGTTTCCGATGAGATCATTCAATATCCGAATCATTTCCTGCGGTGGTATTATGCACAACAGAAAGGCCCTCGAAATCCCTGGCGTCCTCCCACTTATCAGGAACTGGCTGAAGAAAAAGCGCAGACTAACCATGCCCAAATAGAAGCCGAGTCAGCCCAGAAGGAAGAGGAGAAGGCTCGGCGAAAGCAGGAACTGGAAACGGTGGCTAAGCCGCTTTTCAAAAAACGATACGTAGATATGCTTAACTCCGCGGCACAGGCCGCAGATGGCAGTGAGGAGGCATTTAAGAAAGCCATTTCTCTGTATCGACTCCCTTCCGATCGCAAGGATTGGGGCCAAGCCTGGGCCGTCTATGCTCGCAGTGCCCTGCAGAAAACCATAAAGAAACATTCACAAAATCCAAAGGTAGCAAAGGCCCTGCAGGCAATGCCCCGCATCGCATATGAAGGGGACACTATGTCATTCAGAATGAATGCCGCCTATATGGTGGGTTTCTGTCTGCTATATCCGGTCTGTAAAGGATTGATGGCATTATTTATGTGGGTCGCGCCCGAAAGCGAGAAATTGTCCTTTATTATGTCACTGTTCTGGGCCGGTGTGGCTTTGATTATGGGGATCGTCGGCATCACAGCCTGGATTTTGAAGTGGATTGCCATTCCGGTTGCGATTGTCTGGACAATAGTGCTGATTGTGTACTTTTTGCCGCGATCACAGCGTGCCAAACGTGCGATGGAGGCCAAGGATATTACCCTTCTGGAAATCGATACCCTGTTTAAAGGTAAGGAGGGAACTGCTATTCAGGCATCACCCTCTGTTAAATAAAGTTCAGCATGATGTTATTATACTTTGTGCTTCATGCCGCTGTTTCTGAGTACATAAGTAATAAAATCGCCATTTAATATTATTGTCCGATAAAATCTTTATATTTTAGCGTTGACAAGCTATTAGAAGTTTTGTATTTAGTTTGGCATAAAAGTCTGCTCTGGGTATTTGCTTAGAGGGCATCTTTGCGTTTTTATCCAGAGATTCAGGCCGTTTTGGGTTTGAGGGGACAGATATAAAAATAAGAGGGAGGTAGCCGGCGTAAGTACGTCTTCGTAAGAGATGTATTTATTTATGCCCGGCAAATATAATTCAGAAGCTACTTTAGCCATTTTATGAAAAGAAGTTGATTTTTTAGGTGTTTTTTGAAAAGACAAAAAGCACAAATCGAAAGTTTCATTATTCTCTTTTTTGCTATATCTCTGGCATCTTCATATATTACAGAAAAATCCTATGCCTGTACCAATAATCCTCCCGTTGCCATCCTTAATTCATACCCGGAACCAGTTAAGGTAAACCAGGAGGTTTTACTGGACGGGAGCGCTTCTTATGACCCGGATTCCGGAGATTATATCGTAAGATACGAATGGGATTTTACCAATAACGGCAGTTTCGATTACTACGAGACCTCTTCAATAAAACCTGACGGACTTTTTGACGGAAAGACAACTCACACATATACCATTGCCGGGACATATACCTGCAGGCTAAGAGTCAGAGACTATAAAGGTCCTCTGTACAATAACGATTACTGCACGGTAACAGTAATTGATAATGTACACAACGTTACTAAGGGCAAGTGGTACAACGAAATTCAGCCTGCTATAGATGACGCAAACGATGGTGATGAGATTGTTGTATTGCAGGGAACATATTACGAGCAAATCGATTTCAAGGGTAAAGCAATAACTTTGAGCAGCACCGACCCAAACAACACCGATGTAGTATCATCAACTATCATCAATGCCAATAATACATCTTCCGGCAATGAAGCTGTGACTTTTAATACAGGCGAAGATTCGGACTCCGTTATAAGCGGCTTTACTCTGACCGGCGGCTGGCGCGGGATATATTGCGGCTGGCAAAATCCGCCTTCCCCGACCATTGACAGGTGCAATATAACAGGCAACGCATATTTCGGTCTGTGGTGCGGCAGTGGTTCACTAAAAGTGCAACGATGCAGGATATATGATAATTCTTATGGTGGAGTTCATTGCAGTGGAGCAGTTAACTTTAAAAATTGTATTATTACCAACAACGGTGACTATGGTTTTTATGTCAATCAGCCGCTGCCTAATATCATTAACTGTACAGTTACAGGCCACAAGAAATATGGTATTTACAAGAATTGCAACAGCATAAAAAACTGTATTATATGGGATAATCAAATTGAAATATACCGCTGCGAACCGACATACTGCTGTATAAAACAGCCGGAACCCGGACAGGGCAATTTCTCGATAGAGCCTTTATTCGTTGATGCCGAGAACGGAGATTATCATCTCGATATTCGCTCCTGGTGCATCGATTCCGGTGACCCTAATAGTGATTACTCAAATGAACCCGACGGTGGAGGCGGAAGAGTCAATATCGGAGCTTACGGTAATACGAATGAAGCAACGGTGAGAATCGACAATGACAATGATAATATACCCGACCAGTGGGAATTGACCTATTGGCCGGACGATGAGCCAAATGACTACGATCCCAATGATGACACCGACGGTGATGGTTTTACAAACCGTGTTGAATACCTGTTCGGCTATAACCCAAATGAAACAACAAATGCGCCGATGGAGATAATCTGTCCTGTCAACGTAAGGCAGATTGATCCTATATTGGGGCAGATAATGAGCTTCGAGTATTATTTGAATATGGACGCTAATACCGTAGTTAGTTTCATCAATACGGATGAGCCTTCGTCGATTGTCAGAAATATAGAGCAACAAGCAACTGCGGGAACCGCTAATTATGTAACCTTCGACGGCAAAGACGATAACGGTTATATTGTCGACCAATACTTCTATGACATCCGGATTGATGCCAACGACTTAAACGGCCATAGCGCCGTTTGGGATTCGCCCGATGGTGTAGCTTTATTTATCATATCACAAACAGGTAAAGTCTATTCAGGTGACTTTGACCCGTACAAAAACATCCCTGTGGAGATAACAAGAGACATTTACATCTGGGGCAAATCCGGTATCAGAATAGTTAAGCACGATGACCATGATGTAATTATTTATAAGGGTGATTTTAAAAAATTTACAGGCCCGGGCACTAAGAGCTATTTCTGGTACGGCAGATGGGATTCGGCCCCGAATGACCCGAACTATAATAAAATCTGCACGGAAGAATTCGACGTATGGTTCCTGAGCGCCGGCACCGTGGATAAAGGCGTGATATTAGTCTATTACGATGATTTTCTCACTAATCTCCGATGCAATCCATACCAGGTAATACCTACATACGACGAGGTAACAACCATCAGCTATAATTTGCTGGCTGATGCGAATGTTACCATAGATATAACCGATCCTGACGGCAATTACTTTACGACATTGCTGGATAATGTTCTCCAGCAGGCCGGTCACCAGGAGGTTGTTTGGCACGGCACTGATACCGACCCGAACGACTCCAATAGCAGAAGAATCAGCAAAGAAGGTATCTATATGATTGAAGTTTATATAAATGGGATGGATGAGAAAATTACCGGCTCTATAACCGCGTATAAATAGGAAAATGAAAAATATAAAAGAAATAATCTTATTGTCACTGGCTCTTACTCTTATAAGCGGTTGCTGCCCGAAGCGGCGACAAACCGTTTCGCCGGATACCCAGGATGGTCTGATAGCCTTTTCTCGTTTAACAGGCGGATACTGGCAGATATGGACGGTTCGGTCTGACAGCAAAAATCTTAAACAAATAACAACTTCACCAATTGATAAAAGATACCCTGTCTGGAGCATCAACGGACGAAAGTTATTTTATCGTACAAATAATAACAAGGTCTATAAAATCGATTTAGAGTCAAAAGAAGAAAATGCGATTTTTACCGAGCTTGGTTTTATCGGCGGTGTTTACCCGAATCCTGCAGGAAGTGATGTGCTTGCCGTCAGATACGACAGTGAGCTGAAGGACAGCGCAGACCTTTGGCTGATTGATAAAAACAACGAAAGAAGGATAATAACAAGAGATAAGGGCATCGAATTCGAGCCTTGCTGGTCACCGGACGGCAGGCAAATAATATATATAAATAGTCACGGGTTTCAGACATCTGAGATTTATATAACAGGAGCGGACGGCAAAAACAAAAGGCGTTTGACTAATAATAACTACAGGGAGACTCTTCCGCAGTTTTCGCCTGACGGCAAAACGATAGCTTATTCCAGCGAGGAAACCGGCGATTACGAAATTTGGCTTATGAATCTTGAAACCCGAAATCGCACTGTAATTACCGAGAGCTTCGGGATAGATACGAGGCCTTATTTTTCACCTGACGGAAGTAAAATTGTTTTTACGTCCAATCGCAGCGGTGTTTTACAGTTGTGGATAATAAATATTGACGGCACCGAACCAAGACAATTGACCTTTGATGAACCTTCAATGGACCCGGCGTGGAGAAAGCAATGAGTTACCAGAGAAAACAAATAATATTTTTGGCTTACGTTCTCGTATTGTTTGGGATTTTGCCGGCAGCCGGCCAAAAGCTCGAAATAAAGAGAGTAGGACTGGATAAAAAGAGTTTTAATCCTTCAGCAAACGAGCAGATTTCTTTAAGCTTTGAAATAACCGCACCTGCTGATGTTAACATCATTTTTTATGACGAATTAGGCAGGCAGGTACGCTTATTCGAATTGCAATCAGTAAACGCAGGCCGCCACGAGTTCAACTGGGACGGGGCAGATTCTGAGGGGAAACAGGCTCCAGGCCGGTTATTTCTGTATGTAATCGAAGCAGTATCAAAAGACAACCAGAAAATTATTTATAATCCTGCTGAAGAAACAGGTGGTCTTGAGATGAAGGCCCTGGAATTCTCACTTGATAAAAAGACAGGCAGAATTGAGTATGTTCTGCCGTCTGCGGCAATGGTACGAATCAGGGTCGGTCTGAATGATGGTTTTTTTGCAGGGAATGTTTTGGACTGGCAAAATCAGACAGCGGGCAGACATATCATCGAATGGGACGGGAAAGACTCCTCCGGCCTGATAAATCTTCTTCGAAACCCAAATCTTAATTTGCGTCTAAGCTGCTGCTCGTTACCTGCCAATAGTATTATAGCCGAAGGCACAAAGAGAGATATAAGCACGGAAGTTAGGCTTTCAAAAGAACAAAGACTCATTAGAGAAAAACTATGGGGAACAAAAGGCAAATATATTCACTACCGCTGTGACCGGCGATATTGTCACCAGCCTCAATTCAGTATTTCATTTCCCAATGGTAAGAAAGTTGAAAACGGTATTTTGATTTCCGGTGTTACTCCAATCAGGATTGAACTTAGTGAACGTGACAAAGAACATCTGATTAATACCAAGTTCGAGGTGATGCTTTTTGTTGACGGGATTTATCTTTACGAGATGGAGGAAGGAAGCTCGCCTTTTACTTATAACTGGGATACAAGGCTGTTTTCCCGCGGGCCTGTTATTTTGTCGGTAAATATTATCGGTTATGACGACCATATCGGCTCTAAAAGCTGCCGTGTGATTATCGGTGATTGAAGATGCTTAGGTATAAAAGACATTATATTTGTTTGCTTCTAACAGCTTTGGTGATTGCTTTGTTTGCTCCGGCGGCTATCGGCGATAATGAGCATTTATACGGCGGCCAGGCCCCGGAATTTATTAAGCGGATTTATGAATATTGTACGAAGTTAAGAAAATATCTCGCAAGCGAAGGCGACCCGGTCCATCTTTACGGAGGGGAGTTTTATGTTACCGACAGCGATGTTTATATTCAGGGGAGAATGACCGATGTTTTAATTGAGAGGAGCTATTCCAGCCGCAGTGAATATAACGGCAGATTCGGTTACGGCTGGGATATGAATTACAACATCAAGGTTCAAAAACTTAAAGACCCCAACTCTATCATACTTCTAACCGGCGATAACCGTAAGCTCGAATATTTCCTCGACCCCAACTCCGAGCCGAACGAGCCTTTCTATCGAAAAGAAGGATTATATGACCGGCTCATTGCAAATCCCGACGGGACTTACTCACTCATTGATAAACACAGCACAAAGCTTTTCTTCAATATCAACGGCAATCTTTCTTCAATCACAGACAGAAACGGTAACAGCGTTACCTTCGAGTATGACCCGAACGGTCTGATGCCTTTATACGGGCCGTCGGACTTTTTCCTCGAAGAGCAGTTCGGCGGACCGGCAGACGGCAGAGGCCTAATCGCGATGTCTTACCGTCTTGTTGCAATCAAGGACGACTTCGGCAGAGCAATAAGTCTGAGCTACGACCCGAACGGGCTTTTGAGTGAAGTTAAAGACTATACCGGCCGAGCCTGGCATTATGCTTACGACAACAAAAATGATTTGCGCAGCGTTACCGGCCCGAATACTCCCGACTATCCGGACGGCCTGACAAGCAGCTATACCTACGATGATTACCACAACCTTCTAACGGCTACAGACCCCAACGGCAACACCTATCTCGAAAATCAATATGACAGCAGTGACAGAGTATTTAAACAGACATACGGTTACGGAGATTATGTCTTTGACTATTTGGCTGACAGCAATTCGGTAACTGTCACCGACAGGAGAGGTTTTGCTGCGACTACTTATTATAATAACGCCGGTCAGCCTGTTCGTGTCGTTGTTGACACAAACAATCTGAGAGACAACGAGCCTGACAGCTATGAAACAATATACGAATATAACTGTGATTTGGAGATTGTCCGGCAAATCATGCCGGCTGGAAACTGTCTCGAATACACCTACGATTCAAACGGCAATGTTCTCAGTGTCTGCCAAAAAACCGACCCTAACATTAATGAGCCGAATATCACTGTCAGCTATACTTATGAGCCGAGGTTCAATTTCATAAAAACAGCAACAGACGAGCGAGGCTATGTTACAACATACATATATGACTATGAAGACGCCAACAACGGCAATGAAACCGGTAACCTGATACGAATAATTTATCCTGAGGTTTCCACGCCTGACGGCGACAAGAATCCGGTTTTCAGTTTCAGCTATGATCAATATGGGCAAATTGAAACTTCAACCACCGCCGAAGGTATTGTCTGTAAATATATCTATTACACCGACGCCAATGATGCCAACAATTCCGGCAGACTATGGAAATTAATAGCTGATTATAACCAATCCGATCCTTGCGCTCTTAATATTACCACCGAATACGAATACGACTCACTCAGCAGAACTACTGAAGCAAAAGACCCCAACGGAGACAGCACATTTTTCGAATATGACAGACTCGGAAGATTAACTGCAACAACTTCCGCAGCTCCATACAGTTTTATTACAGCTTTCCAACACAATAAAAATAGTCATATTCTAAAAACGGTCAGTCCTGTCGGCGATGCCAACCAGATAGTCAGTTTCACTTATGATGCGCTCGATAATATTACCAAAGCCGTCAATCCCCTCGGTTACGCGATATTCAACACTTATGATAACGGCGAAAATTTAATCGATATTAATGACGCCGAAGGAAATCACACCAGCTACGAATATGACGCCAGGGGTCTGTTATACAAGGCCGCCGACGCCAACGGATATATTACACAATACAGCTACACACCTAACGGTGACGTTAATGAAATAATCGATGCCAACGGTAATATTATCCGGTATGAATACGATGGCTTTGACAGGCTCACCTGCGTCATATATCCCGATGATACTAATGAACAGTTTACATACGACGCGGCCTCCAATCTTATCGGCTTTACAAACCGGAAAAAGCAAACAACCAGCTATCAGTACGATGCGTTGAATCGGGTCGTACTAAAAGCCCCTCCCGATAGGCCTGATATAACTTACCAATACGATATCGCAGGCAGAATAGTCGAGGTCAACAAAGGCAGCCTGATAACCTCATATAAATACGACCGAATCGGCAGAGTTGTCGAAGTAAAAGATATACATAACAAAACCATTGGCTATGAATACGACAAGAGGGGATTGCTGACAAAGCTCATTTATCCCGATGACAGTAATGTAACTTATACATACGACTCGCTGTCGAGACTGAGAGAAATTCAATACAAAGGACAACCAGCGGCAAAATACGGCTATGACGAGCTTGACCGCAGGACACTGGTTACCCTCGGTAACGATTCCAACGCGGTATATGAATACGATACAGCAAACCGACTTACGAAGCTGACAAATAACTTAAATGACGCAGGTTCGACAACAATCACATTCGAATACGGCAGCTTCGATAAAATCGGCAACAGACTTAGCTGCACAATCGATGACGTCTGCGAAATCCGGTATTCCTATGACTGCCGTTATCAGCTTATAGACGTTAATTACGTCGGGGCTGAAAAAGCTGACTTCTCCTACGATTCCCTCGGCAACCGCATTGATGCGAATTTTGGCGGTGATGTAAACAGCTATCAGATTAACAGGCTCAATCAATACTCCTCTGTGGACTCTGTGGTTTATTCCTATGACGATAACGGCAACCTTATCAATGACGGCGTTTTCAAATACTATTACGACAGCGAAAATCGCCTGACCGATGTCAATGACCAAACTAACAGCCCGATAGTCTCTTACGAATACGATTATCTCGACAGACGAGTGAGAAAAACCGACTATACGCAGTACCCTGTACGCATTACGCAGTACGTTTACGATGGGGATTCCATTATTGCCGAATATGACGGCAATGGCGACTTATTGCGAAAATACATCTACAGTCCGGCAATTGATGAACCGATATTAATAATAGATGTTGACAACCAGACAGAAAATATATATTATTACCACTTTGACGGACTTGGTTCCATTGTTGCTCTTTCAAATGTAAATAACTGTATAGTCGAGCGGTATAGCTATGACGCCTTCGGCGAGCCTAACAGGGTAAGCGAAATCGGCAATTTCTATATGTTCACAGGCCGCAGGTTCGATGCCGAGACCGGGCTTTATTACTATCGGGCAAGATACTATCAGCCCGAGCTGGGCAGATTTATTCAGCCCGACCCGATAGGCTATGTTGCAGGACTTAATCTTTACACCTACTGCGATAACGACCCGGTCAACTTTTCCGACCCATCCGGCCTGTTCAAAAAGCTGTGCATCGGCACAGCTCTTGATCCGTTTTATTCGACGAAACAACTGCTGGGCTGGAATAATCCCCCAGACTGGGATACCTTCTTTGCCAACCACCCGCGAATCAGGAAGCTCTGGGAAGGCCGTTATTTCGGCACAGGTTACGGCGAACAGGCCCTGGATTATTACGCTCACAGGATAGCCTTCGGCCAGGCCAACGCATGGGATTATGCAGGTGGATTCTTCGCCGCGATGTGGCAGCCGGAAAGCTGGCGGACAACATCTGTTACCCTCGGCACCGCTGCATACGGCTCGGTAAAAGCAAGAATAGACGCCCGTGCTGTTGGACAAAGTCAAGCTGCAATATCGAAGCCGCTTCACGGCAATAACCTTAACACAACAAAACCTGCGAGAGGTTATAGTCTACGAAGCAAATCTAACAGTGAGGTGTTAAAATACGGCGAAACCACTTTGAGCGAACAAAGGTATTCTCAGAAATATTTAAGAGGAATTGATTCAAGAATGAAATTTGAAGCTTCCGGTACTAAAAGACAGATGCATCAGTGGAATCATGATATGATTCTAAAATATAAAAGTAGTCATGGTGGTATGAGACCTCCTTTGAATAAGTCAGATTGGTAAAAAGGAATATATTATGGAATTAGCCGTTGAATATTTAACATTTTGGATGTCAGGTGAAATAGAAGGTGATGTTTATGATGATTATGATTTAACAGAAAATACAATAGAGAATAATATCAAGAACTTCATCAATAACAAGAATTATGGTACTGGCATTAAATTATGGTCGTTCCTTACCATCTTATTAGAGCCTAACACAGATCCATACTATCCTGAGATAAAAAGATATTCCAGGAAGAACAAGCAAGTTGAGTTTCGTCTTAAAATAGACTATAAGAAGTTTCGCGACGGCAATGATAAGTCGCGCCTTAAACTCTTAGCTGAATCTGTGCTTCGATCGGTGAAGCTAATGCGGGAGATGAAAATAAAAGATTTTGACATCGACAGGCTCGAAGCCGATGTAACCG
>JAFGGH010000011.1 GCA_016930645.1 Sedimentisphaerales bacterium | reverse complement strand
ATTTAAGTTGGCTGCCGGGGCCGGTGATTCCGGTCGGAATTTCGGGGATTAGTCTAATATCAATATTTTCTTTACTATAACTGTTATTTGTTAAACGTGCCATTTCAACCATTGCATACTTTTGGCCGGGCTCTTTTGTAACTACAAGTCCGCCAACTTTAATTCTACCGTCTGGTTGCGGCTCACTCTTGCGCAAAAAATGCAGACCTTCGGTGTCAAGCGGTTTTAATATATCTTCTTTTTGGTCGGCAATTAAAAATGGAGTTGAAATAGCAATAAAAAGCACGGTGACAATTTTAGTAAATCTTTTCATGCCAGATATTCCTTAAAAGATAATGATGAATTGACTGGATAAACTTTCGGAAAGATAATTTATTCAGTCTTGGCTGTCAAGAGTAGGTTATAGACGAAATATTCGGATTTGATGTTGCCCTGGAATCATTCGCGTAGTATGTTTTCTCTTTTCTGCAAATGATATTGAAATATCGACTTTGATGGATTAAACTTTTGCGAATTAATAACAGTAATTGGTGGGGCAATCCGCCTACGGCGGATAAAGCCCCATCTTACAAAGACGAATT
Source organism: Sedimentisphaerales bacterium (assembly GCA_016930645.1). Classification (GTDB taxonomy): domain Bacteria; phylum Planctomycetota; class Phycisphaerae; order Sedimentisphaerales; family Anaerobacaceae; genus JAFGGH01. The sequence continues at coordinate 37,952 of JAFGGH010000011.1, read as the reverse complement.
ATATTTTAAAAGTCAATGGAAGATAAAATCAAATTTACTACGAGTCAACTGTTTAATTTCCAGCGGGATTCTTACCTTGAGCGTACAAGCAGGCCGATTTATGCGCTTATTTTTCTTTTGCCGTTCATAATCTTTTATGAGATAGGCACAATATTTATCAACACCAATATTCTTGACCAGAGCCAGGTAAGAGTTATCGCGTTTGTATGGCTGCAAAAGGGCCTGGAATATATCGGGCTTGGCGGAAAGTTCGCGTGGATTTTTCCGCCTTTTGTAGTTGTGATTATTCTGATTTTGCTGCAGGCGACAAGCCGCAGGGGATGGAGGTTTTTAGCAAGCGACATTTTACCCATGGCGGTCGAATGCATTTTATTTGCATTGCCTTTGATAGTGCTGAGCATTGTGCTAAACAGCTCATCGCCGGCGGCGGCTGCTTTACAAGCGGGACCTGTGCAGCGTTCTGTATTAGCGGACATTGTTACCGGCATCGGTGCGGGTATCTATGAAGAGCTTGTATTTCGATTAGTTTTAATATGCCTGTTGATGATTATATTCCAGGATTTATTGAGGATAAGCCACAGCAATTCGATAATTATGGCGGTTTTGGTTTCCGCGGCGCTCTTTAGCGCACACCACCATATAGTTTTCATTGACGGGCAGTTCAGATTGGTCGAGTCTTTTTCACTTGGTGTCTTTTTCTTCAGGACTATCGCCGGTGTTTATTTCGCCTCGCTTTTCGCTGTCCGGGGATTCGGAATAACAGCAGGGGCCCACAGTTTTTACGATATAATCGCAACGCTTATCAACGTTTTGTTTTTCAGCGGGCAATAAGCACATAAAAAGTATTCACTTGCAAATTTTTTTAAAAAAAGTTTGCAGGCCTTAGTCTTTTAGATTTCAGAGTTTGCAAGATAATAGTCCTATAAAGCTCCAAAACCGCCTTATCAGTACTGATAATTCACTTGAAATTTACGCACCTTTTAGTGTATAATACGAGGGTTGCCAATGAGGTCATTTTTGCTTTGGGGACGTTTATGGAATTACCACAGATTAATGTAGCGATTGAAGAATTGACCTTTCATCTTTTTCAGAGGCCTTTGCATCCTGAGTTATTTAACATATACGCAAAGCGTGAAATAAAAACAGACAAATATGAGGCCCTTATCTGGGTAACCGGCTGCACTCATGTTGTTAGTGTATTCGGTCCCGATATGTGTCTCAGTGAAGTTGTAAGTGGTCCAGGCCAGATGCTTCCGCAGCGAGGATTGGTTGAACGTTTTCATTTTCGCGGGCCGCGGTCTCACAAATGTACCTTGAGTCGCGGCATGAGTTATATGACCGATTTTCAGATTGAGAAGATGAGTTCGAATCTGTATCGGCAAAGTCACATAGACCTTGAGCGTTTTGCCCGCAACCGGGGCATTTTTGTAAACTATCCCGACATGAAGGTTGGCAACCTTGAGCCTTTCTGCTATATCGACTTCGAAGCCAGACAGGGCGAATTGCACATTCATTCCTTTAGTGCCTATCCGGACCAGGTCTCAATGATTAAAACGCAGTCGCTTTTCGAACTGCATTAAACAGAGGTAATACACAATTTTACCCCGGCCCCTGGTTGCCGGGGTATTTTTTTGTGCCTATTTTTAAAAAGCCTTCAAGCCGTTTTGATGGCTTTTAGCCTTTCTGGAGTGGAACCGACCTTTAACATTAATCCTTGATTTGGGAATTTATTTTTGTACAATGCCCAGGCTGTGTATAGCTGGAAAACCCGTTATTTAAAGGTAATTGTTTATATGGTGGATGTAAACGCGGTACTGAAGGAAAAAGTTACCGGAAAAAACTACGATAAACTTATGGCTTTGGCTAATCCCAAGCTTCATAAGTTCGTAGCTGATGCGATTGGACTTTGTCAGCCTGATTCGGTGTTTGTAATGACCGATTCAGCGGAAGATGCGGCGTATATACGAAAGCAGGCTGTAGAACTTAGCGAAGAAAAGCAGCTTGCTATAGAAGGCCACACTGTTCATTTTGACGGATATTATGACCAGGGACGCGACCCTGGCGCTACGAAATATCTGCTGAGACCGGGCGTGAATTTGGGTGAGCGAATCAGTTCGATTGACAGGGACAATGGGCTTGCCGAAGTTCGCGGTTATCTTTCCGGCTTGATGTCAGGCCGGCAGATGCTTGTGTGCTTCTGGTGCCTTGGGCCTGTCAATTCGGTTTTCAGTATCCCTTGCGTGCAGATAACCGATTCACCTTATGTTGCGCACAGTGAGTCGATTTTATATCGACCGGGATACGAACAGTTTAAAAGTATAGGCGGTTCGGAGGATTTTTTCAGGTTCCTGCACAGTGAAGGCGAGTTGGAGAATTTCGTCAGCAAGAACGTCGAGAAGCGCCGGGTTTATATCGACCTTGACAATGAGACTGTGTATAGCGTCAATACTCAGTACGGCGGGAATACGATCGGCCTGAAAAAACTCGCATTGCGGTTAGCCATCAACAAAGCCGACAAGAAAGGCTGGCTTGCCGAGCACATGTTCGTTATGGGTGTTCACGGCCCCGGCGGTCGGGTGACATACTTCACCGGCGCGTTTCCATCGGCGTGCGGCAAGACATCAACTTCGATGCTCCCCGGCCAGACGATTGTCGGTGATGATATTGCGTATCTCAGAAAAATTGACAGGGGGTTGCGCTGTGTCAATGTTGAGCAGGGAATATTTGGAATTATTCAGGATGTCAATCCTGATGACGACCCGGTAATTTATGAAGCGATTACCACACCCGGTGAGGTTATATTCGGCAATGTACTTGTAACCGATGACGGTAAACCGCACTGGCTTGGTATGGGTTGTGAGCTGCCGAAAGAGGGAACTAACTATGCAGGCAAATATACCGAAGGTATGACCGGCCCGGATGGAAAGGAAGTTACTCCTTCGCACAAGAACGCACGATATACGGTGCGGATTGGTGATTTGGTAAATAAAGACCCGATGATGGATGAGCCGAACGGTGTACCGGTAGGCGGAATCCTCTACGGCGGGCGCGACAGTGACATATGGGTGCCGGTCGAGGAAGCTTACAACTGGACTGAAGGCATCATCATAAAGGGGGCATCAATCGAGTCGGAGACAACCGCTGCGGCGATTGGTGTTGTCGGTGTGCGGAAGTTTGACCTGATGAGCAATCTGTCATTTGTTTCGATTCCTTTAGGCAGGTACATCGAGAATAATCTCAACTTCGCAAACGGTGTAAAGAAGCCGCCGAAGATTTTCTCGGTAAATTATTTTTTACGAGATGAAAACGGCAAGTACCTAAACGGTATGGCGGACAAATTAGTCTGGGTGCTCTGGGCTGAGATGCGAGTCAACGGCGATGTTGAAGGTGTCGAAACTCCAACGGGAAGTATCCCCAAATACGAGGATATTGCCAAGCTATTCAAAGATAAACTCAAAAAGGATTATACCCAGGCTGATTATGTAAAAGAGTTTACAATTCGTGTACCGGAAAACCTCGCCAAGCTCGACCGCGTCGAGGAAATCTATAAGACCAAAGTGGACGACACGCCAAAGATATTATTTGACACATTCAATGAAGTCCGCCGGCGCCTCGAAGCGGCAAAGGAAAAACACGGCGAATACATATCACCTTTTGACTTAACAAGTGCATAAATTTTCCGGTCTATTGAATGACTCGGAAGCTCTTTTTTATTACCGGTAACGGATAAGTTATGAGCAGAAAATTTGCAGTTATTGCATTTTTGTTTTTTGTAATTTTCTTCAATGCCGCCGGGCGGGAGCAGGTGCAGTATCAGATGGAAAAGCTGGGTCGTGGGCTTATCGCGGTTGATATGCCCGATGGCGGTGTTTATGTGGGATGGCGCATACTGGGAACAGACCCTAATAATATCGCCTTCAATGTTTACAGAGATGGAACACTTGTTAACAGCAAGCCGATAACGCAATCAACTAATCTTATAGATGCCAACGGAACCGGCAACTCTGTTTATACTGTCAAAGCTTTTATCAACGGTTCGATTGGTGAAGCTTCTCCACCTGCGAAAGTATGGAGTCACAATTACCTGTCGATTCCACTTCAAACGCCCGAAGGCTATAGGCCGAACGATGCATCTTTGGGAGACATCGATGGTGACGGTGAGTATGAAATTGTATTAAAGCAGGAAAAGCGGCCCCGCGACAATGCGCGTAGCGGCACGACAGGCCAGACAAAGCTCGAAGCATATAAGCTTGACGGCACTTTTTTGTGGAGGATTGATTTGGGAAAGAACATCCGCGAAGGTGCGCATTATACTCAGTTTATAGTATATGACCTTGATGGTGACGGCAAAGCTGAAGTTGCCTGCAAAACAGCGGATGGAACCATCGACGGAAAAGGTAAGGTAATCGGCGACCCAAACGCTGACTATCGAAATGATAGCGGCTTTGTCCTGGCAGGGCCTGAGTTTCTTACCATATTCGATGGTCTGACCGGTGCCGCTCTTGCTACAGTTGATTATATACCGCCGCGAGGCGGTGACGGCAGCGGCTGGGGAGACAGCAGCGGAAACAGGGTTGACAGATTTCTGGCGTGCGTTGCGTATCTCGACGGCCAACGACCGAGCCTTGTAATGTGTCGCGGTTACTATACTCGTACAGTGCTGGCTGCGTGGAATTACAGAGACAAAAAGCTGTCACATCTGTGGACTTTTGACAGCGAAGATGGGACACCTGGTAACAGTGATTACAGCGGGCAGGGCAATCATAATCTAAGCGTTAGTGATATTGACGGCGACGGTAAGGATGAAATTGTATATGGCGCCTGTGCGATTGACGATAACGGCAAAGGCCTGTATTCAGCCGGCCTGGGTCACGGAGATGCTATGCATCTGTCGGATATCGACCCGGACAAGCCCGGCATGGAGGTCTTTGGTATCCATGAAAGACCGTCTCACCCATACGCCGCGAACCTCCGCGACGCCGCGACCGGAAAAGTTATATGGGGGATGAGCTCCGAAGATGTAGGAAGAGGACTGTCTATGGACATCGACCCGCGTTATCGAGGTTACGAATGCTGGGCCTCTTTGGACTGTGACCACGATGGTTTGTACAACTGCAAGGGTGAAAAGATTTCCGAGTCCAAACCATCTTCATGCCGTATGGGTATCTGGTGGGATAGTGATGTGCTGCGTGAATTACTTGATGGTACCACAATTACCAAATGGGATTATGCCAATAACAGAACGGTAAGATTGTTTTCCGCGGACGGCTGCCGGAGCAATAATTCAAGCAAGGCCAATCCTTGCCTGTGCGCCGATATTTTAGGAGACTGGCGAGAGGAAGTTATCTTCAGGACCAGCGATAACAAGTATCTTCGTATTTATACCACTACAATATCGACAGAGAGGCGTTTTTATACCTTTATGCACGACCGCCAATACAGGCTGAGTATCGCGTGGCAAAATGTGGGTTACAATCAGCCGGCTCATACCAGTTTTTATGTGGGTGAAGGTATGAAAGAGCCGCCGCGCCCTTTGATAAAAACAACAATAGCTAAATAACAGCCAATATAAATTGTTTATTCAGACCGTATATTTTTGCACTTTTCTATAGCGGTCTTTCACATTTTGGAGGTGTCAAATTGGCAGTTTTGGATTGTCAAAAGTGCGGCTTCGGGGGGCTAAAATGTGCGTTTTTGGCCTGATTTTTCAGGGTAAATACGTTTGGCACGGACTTTGCAAATTAGTTGTATGGAAAAGAAAGTATTAAAAATTATTTAAAGAGATGAATGGAACAAAAAATAAAAAAGGAGGTGTAACTATGGCTATGTTAAGTCCAAGACGAAAAGGAAATGACCTGGCAAGATTACACAGGGATATGGATGATTTGTTCGGCACGTTTTTCGGCGACTGGCCGACACTGAGTACAGAAAGAGCGGTGTGGCCTGCGATGGGTGTAGCCGACAACGAAAATGAGATTATCGTCAAGGCCGAAGTGCCGGGCTGCAACGCCGAAGACATCGACATCTCGGTGCACGGCAATACCCTTGCTATCAGCGGCGAAAAGAAGCACGAAGAAGAAAAGAAGGAAAAAGGCTATTGCCACATTGAGCGCAGCTACGGCAGCTTCCGCCGCGAGGTAAATCTGCCGACCGATGTCGAAAGTGAGAAGGTTGAAGCCGCCTGCAAAAACGGTGTGCTGACAATCACGCTGCCCAAAGCCGAAAAGGCCAAGACCACTAAAATCAAGGTAAAAGGCCAGTAAGACAAACTCGTAACAACTGCATAACAGATTAAAATAATAAGCCTCCGACCCCGATGCCGTTTATCGGGGGAGGCTTTTTTCATTTCTGCGACAATCCCTGAAATATAGCGCCGAGAGGGATTTTTTTGTAAACATTTGGCCGGCAGGGCGTCTTTAGTAATTATGTAATGGTACGGAAAAGTGCTTGTAAAGAGGTTCGTGTTGGCGTATAGTGGCGTGCCACGGGCTTCCTCGCCACAGCGAAGCGTGTCGCAGCCGGGCAGCCCGTGGAGCATGGGCAGGATGCCCGTGCTACCTTAAAAATTACTTAAAAATCTGGAGGTATTAAATCATGCAGGTAAAGAATTTGGCAAAAAGGGGATTAGTGTGCTTATTTTTAACGTTAATTACACTGGTCAGCGTAGGTTTTTGCGCTGATGCTGTTCTGGACGTGGTTCCGCAGGGCAGTCTTTTCTGCGTTAAGGTCAATAATTTTGACGCCGCCATTGGGCAGCTTGACCAGTTTACAATGGGCTTAGCACCAATGACGCCTTCAATGATGCTTAGAATGCAGATTGCAGGCCTGCTTGGCGACCCGACGCTTAGCGGATTAAATACAGCGGGCAATTTTGCCGTTTTTGGTTTGCCTAAGGAAAAAACAGAAGAAACAGGCGAGCCTGATTTATATGTTGTTGTTTTACTGCCGGTCAAGGATTACCAGCAGTTTGTCAGTGCCAGTCCGTCTGTCGGTGAGCCGGATGCGCAGGGCGTCAGCAAAATAGCGAATAAACCAATGGTAGCCGTCAAAGCCGGCAGCTTTGCAATGTTAGGCAAAGAAGCTGATTCGGCGAAACTGATTGAAATTGCCAAAGCGGTCTCAAGCGGCAGCAATTCGATGGCAAAATCAATCGATGCCGATATGGCCAAGCTGGCGACTGAAATGCCGATATGGGCTTATGGTGACATTGAGAAAATCAACGAAGTATTCGGCCCGCAGATACAGAAGGCCTTTGCCGAAGCCAAAACCCAGATGCAGCAGCAATCAGCCGGTATGCCCCAGATGGGAAAAATGTCGGAAATGATGAATGTTTACTTTGGTCTTATTAATGATTTTCTGGGGCAGGGCAAATACGCCAGTGTTTCCTTAAAACCCGAACCGACAGTTTTAAGAATCCATGAAATTATTGCAGCCAAACCCGGTACGGATATGGCCGGTCTGCTCACTGTCGATTCAACACTTCCAAAGACAAACAAGCTGGCTGGGTTAATGGAAGATGGAGCCGCAATTAACTGTGCAGCGAAGGTGCAAAGCAAGTGGATGGAAAAGTGCGGCAAACTTAGTATGGACTTCTATAAGTCTATGATGGCCCAGGAAGAAGCGGACAAGTGGCAGAAGATTATGAACGATGGAGTTGCAGCGATGGGTAATACCTTGATGATGACCTGTAAAGCCGATACCGCCGCAAAGCCGCCTTTTGCCGTAAAATATGTTGTTGAAATAAAGGACAAAGCCAAATACCAGCAGGTATATGATGAGTCGATGAAGCTGATGACCGAAGGGGCAATGGCTGACTTTTATAAAGAAATGGGAGTTGATATAAAGTTTGATTACAAAAAGGCTGCCAGCAGCCATAACGGTGTCGCGATAGATTCTTTGAAATACAGTATTGAAATGACAGATACCAATTCACCCCAGGCTATGATGATTAAACAGATGTATGGTGAGGGTATTAATTATTTGATGGCGCTGACGGATAATTATTTTATTGCCACAATAGGCAGCGATAAGGAAGCTGCGATTAAAGGATTGATTGATTCAGCAAAATCAGGCCAAATGAAAGCTCCATCCGGTGAAGTTAGCGCCGCAATGGCTTTGATTGAAGGTTCCGCTGAGGCTGATTTTGTCGGCTCGATTAATATTGTCAGGCTTATGCAGATGGGGATGAGCTTTATGCCGATGCCTATGCCGATACCATTCGACCAGATACCCACAACCAGCAATATCGCCTTTGCCGGCAAAGTCGCCGATGGCAAACTGGTAGCCGATGTTGCGATTCCCAAGCAACACATCCAGGAACTTATGACAGGCATGCAAATGCTTATGATGCAGCAAATGCAGCAGCAACAGCAGATGCAAACACCGTAACGGAGAAAAATCGGTTATTAGGCGATCGATAATTGAAACTGCTTCAGGTATAGAGCAAGTGAAAGGTAATTCCACTTTACAGGAATAGAAAATCGTCTATGGCTTCTGATGCACCAGCCAAAAATCTACCGGCAGAAGCGCATGTTGTCTATATGCCGAAACTGTCCAAAACTATGGAAGACGCCACCATTGTTAGTTGTCCGCGCCGAGTCGGTGATAAGGTAAAACGCGCAGACATAATCTTCGAGATTGAAACCGACAAGGCAACGGTCGAGATAGAATCGCCTTTCGATGGTGTGGTCAAAGCAATACTTGTAGGGGAAGGCGATATGGTCGGCGTAAACTACCCGCTGATGATTTTGGCTGAAAGAGAAGCTGAAATTCCTGATAACCTGATAAAGTCATTAAAAAAAAGCAGCTCGAAGATAAAGAGTGAAGCCCAGAAGTCGTTTATTGAAAACACATCTTCATACAATAACACCGGCGAAATCGCTTCAGCTGCCGCAGAGCAAACCGAAATGAAGTATAAGCTTGGACAGGTTTTTACACCGAGCCGAATGCAGAAGCTTACCGCACAGCGGATGCTCAAATCCAAACGCGAGATACCGTGTTTTTATCTTACCGCAAGGGCGGATGTTACAGAGTTGGTTGAATACCGAACCAGGCTGAATAATCAAAGCGAAGTAAAAGTCGGCTATAATGACTTCGTAATTCGAGCGGTCGCGCTTGGCCTTGACAGATTTGAATTGATGACCGGTCAGCTTGATGGAGATAACATTCGATTGTCTGAAAAGATAAGTATCGGCTTGGCGATTGACACACCAGGCGGATTAGTCGCGCCTGTAATTGCCGATGCGGACAAGAAAAACGTTCAGCAGATAGCGGCGGATACCAGCCGGCTTATCGAAAAGGCTAAAAATAACAAGCTCCTGCCGGAGGATTTAGAAGGCGGTTGTATTACAGTCAGCAATCTTGGCTCTTTCGGCGTGGATTCGTTTATTCCTATAGTGATACCTGGCCAGTGCAGCATATTAGGAGTTGGGCAGATAAGCGAGACATTATTACCCGAGCCGAAAGAGCCTCAGGTTCGTAAAGTAATGAACCTTAATTTGTCGGTTGACCACAGGGTGGCCAATGGCGCGTATGCCGGCCAATTTCTTGATTTTGTAAGGAAATTGCTTGAAGACCCGGCCCGGTTTTGATTGCGAAAACCGCGTTTATCAGTAGATTAAATCGCTCCGGACTTATCCGAGGTTTATTATATTGTCTTAAAACAGAGTCTGAAATCGCTGGTATTAGGACTAAAAACGGCGTTTTTCGGTCGAGCGTCCCATAAAATTATAAAGTTTTTTAATGGGAAAGCCGAATAGTATAGATAATGGGTAACTGCCGTTTCTTTGCCGGCAGGGATGCTGTTGGCATAAAAAGTATGCCTGTGAATTTAGGTAATATGGTCTTATGGAGAAGGCTATGAGAACGATAGCGGTAGTGAATCAAAAGGGCGGATGCGGCAAGACTACAGTTTCAATCAATCTTGCAAGTGCCTTGGCTGAACTCGGTAAGCGAACATTGCTTGTCGATTTGGATCCTCAATCACATTGCGCGGTTGGCCTTGCCGTGCCGGAAGATCAAATAGAACAAAGTGTATATGATGTTCTTATCAGTAAAAGCAGGGGCGAGCCGGTACGATTAAAGGAAATTCTCTGGCAGATAAGCGACCACCTGGAATTAGCTCCCGCCAGTATTGATCTTAGCGCATTCGAGCAGCAGATGGTCGGAATTATGGACAGGGAAAGCTGCCTGCGTAATGTCCTCAGTGAAACCAGGAACGATTATGATTACACAGTTATTGATTGTCCGCCTGCCGTTGGCTTGTTGACGTTTAACGCCCTGCGCGCCGCTACCGATGTTATCGTGCCGGCTGAGACCGGTTATTTCGCACTTCACGGCCTAAGTAAACAGCTTGAGACGCTCAGTATATTATGCAAGCGATGCAACCAGCATATCAACGTCAGGGTGCTTACCAGCATGTACGATATAAGAACAAAGATGGCCCGTGAGATTCTCGGTGAATTGCGAAGTCATTTCTCGGACAAGATGTTCAAAACCGTGGTCAATTTTAACACCAAGATAAAAGAAGCGGCGAGTTTCGGCCAGCCTATATGCGAATATGACCCCGCCAGCAAAGGCCAGGCTGATTTCAGAGCGCTTGCAGAAGAGGTGATAGCGCTTCAAGCCAAAAGTGAACAGCACCAGATGGTCAATACCCTTGCAGGCCAGCTTGAGAGGATAAGCTCGTCTGCCGATGAGCTGCTCAAGACAGCAAAACCCCAACCGGTAAAAACCGAAGAGCCGAAGCCGCAGCCACTGCAAAAGCCCGCCGTAGCTCCGGTGGCAAGTGTACCGGCAAAACCGCCGCAACGGAAACTGGAAGAAAAACTCAGTGACTATTACGGCGTTAATCATATAAACGGTTCCACTGTTTTTGTAAGTCTCTACCCACACGCCCAGGAAGTATATATTGCAGGCGATTTCAATAACTGGCATCCGCAAAAGACGAAAATGCAAAAGGTCGGCAGCTCAGGAGTATGGCAGGCCAAGATGAATCTGCAGCCGGGAAGATACCGCTACCGGCTTGTGGTGGACGGGAAATGGCAGCAGGACCCGTATAATGAAACAATAGAGATGAATCCCTTCGGAGAGCTGAATTCAGTAGTAGAAGTAAGCTAAAAATAAAGCATATTTAGTGTTGTCCGATAAAGCCGCACCTTTTGGTGCGGCTTTTTTTCTATTCGCTAAAAATTGATATTGAGGGGCCTTATATTGATATTTCCCGAAAAATCTGGTAAAATTGTTATCTAAAGGATGTCTCGGCTATAGCCGGGGCAGTTTATCTTCGATTATAGGGTGATGAGAAAAACAGTAATAATATCTCTGCTTGTGGTGTCTTTATGCTTTATCTGCCATGCGGATAATTCCTGCGTTGTTATGCGAACTACTTTTGGTGATATAATAATAGAGTTATTTCAAACAGACGCTCCTATTACTGTGGAGAATTTCCTACATTACGTAACAACAGGTTTTTATGATGAAACCTGTATACATCGCGTAGATAATAATTCTTCATTCAGTATTATCCAGGGAGGCGGCTACAATGTTATTGGATATACGATATATATAAAAACACCTGACCGTGAGCCAATTGTAAACGAGAGCTATAACGGACTCAGTAATCTGCGTGGAACAATTGCTATGGCAAGAACCACCGACCCCGACTCTGCAACTTCGCAGTTTTTCATTAACCATGAAGATAATACCCTGTTTGATAAAGCTAATTATGCCGATGGTTACGGCTATTGTGTCTTTGGGCGGGTGATTCACGGGATGGATGTGGTAAATATAATCGCCAACAGTCCTAATTATTGGATAAGTCAACAGTTTCAAAATTTCCCAATTCCAGTTATTACTATCCAGCGTGTTTTTGAACTTCCGGATGGTTTTATGACTTTAGACTTTAAAGGAACAGGGCATTACTTGCTTGAAGCTGATTTTAACTATAGCGGCATAGTTGATAATTGGGATTTAAGAACATTGGCCGATAGATGGCTAACAGAAGATACACTCGGTGATATGCCTGTCGATGGAATTATAAATTTTCCGGAGTTTGCCGGCTTAGCCAAAAGCTGGCAGAGAACCAGTGTATGGAAAAGGGTTTATCCTGCGGATATAAATTATAACAACAAAGTCAATTTCAAAGATTATGCCTTGCTTGTAAGCGATTGGGGCAAGGAAGGCACAGAGCTTTACGGCGACATTAACCTCGATGGAACTGTGGACTATGCAGATATAGCATACCTGGCGGATGACTGGCTGAAATAGACGTAACTGTTCCAAAAAGAAGTTGATTACCCGCCAATTCCAACATATCTTTTGCCTATGAGAAATCTGCACAAATGGAATTTGTCATATAAAGAAGCGATTGAGCTTCAAAAAAAACTGGCTGGCAGTATACGGTTCACACCTTTTAAGAAAACTCCCAAACTCATAGCAGGAATTGACTGCGCTTTTACAAAAGACAAGCAAAAGATAATCGGCTGTGTGGTGGTTTTAAAATATCCCGAACTCTCTGCCGCCTCGTCTCGCGACAAGAGTCACGGAGGTTGGGAAGTTGTCGAAACAAAACATGCCGTTAAAAAACTGACTTTTCCGTATATCCCCGGATTGCTCTCGTTTCGCGAAGCGCCTGTTTGTCTGGCGGCCGTCGAGAAATTAAAAACTACCCCTGATATGTTTATGGTCGATGGCCAGGGTATAGCTCATCCACGCAGACTTGGTTTAGCTGCGCATCTGGGATTGTTTTTGGATAAACCGACAATCGGTTGTGCTAAAAGCAGGCTTATAGGCCAATTTGAAGAGCCTTTGCGCGAAAAAGGTTCGTATAGCTTACTTGCGGATAGAAAAGTCTGCGAGTCTAACACGAGGGACGAGAGACGAGCGACAAGCGACGAGGTTATCGGCGCGGTATTGAGAACAAGAGATAGCGTTAAGCCGGTTTTTGTCTCGGTGGGCAATCTGTGCAGATTAGATGATGCGGTTAAATGGGTGCTGCTCTGCTCACCAAAGTTCCGCCTGCCCGAACCGACAAGGCTTGCGGATATCGAAGCGGCAAAAATGAAATCAAAACTTTGCTGTTAGTTGAGGGACAAAAATTTCATTCCCATTTGTGTTCTTTTGTGGAATCTAAAATCATCTGGGCGCATTTCATCGCGGCTAAACCTTCGCTGACCGTAACTTCCGGCTTGGCTGTTCTGTCGGCTACCGCTTTTAAGAAAGATTCCTGCTCGACGCGCAAAGGTTCTTTGTCGTCGATTTGCAGCCTTTCATAATGAACGAGGTCGCTCCAGCCGGCTTTCAGCAAATCGAACTTTCCGACGCTTTTAAGGTCGCGTATCTTTTGTATCAATTCGAGATTGTCGGTATCAGCCTGGATTATGGTCCCTGTTTTTTTGAAGTAATCAAGGCTCAGATACGCCTGCTTGCTGAAGACCCTGACTTTTCTTTCCGTCTTCAAAGCTATCCGCGAAGCGGTTACATTTGCTATACACCCATTCTCAAAGACAATACGTGCGTTGCAGATGTCTTCCTTATCTTTGTCAATTACACCGATACCGACCGCGTTGACTTTTTTGATTTCACTGCCTGCAAGCGACAGGATGATATCAATATCGTGAATCATCACATCCATCACAACTCCGATATCGGTCGAGCGGAATGGATATGGACTGATGCGGTGCGCCTCTATAAACTTCGCTTCTATATTCAGCCGTTTCATAGCCTGGACGACCGGATTGCACCGTTCGGAATGGCCTACTGCGACAATTGCGTTATGTTTTTCAGCAAGAGATACCAGTTCCTGCGCCTCGGTAACGTTCAATGCGAGCGGTTTTTCGATTAACACACCCTTACCGCGTTCAATGAAAGGTTCAGCGGTTTCCTTATGCGCAATTGTTGGTGTGGCTATAGTAACAGCGTCAACTCTATCGATGATTTCGCTGAGGTCGGTGAAATATGAGCACTTGAATTTTTTGGCAAGCTGTTTGGCCTTTTTTGCATCGGTATCGACAACAGCAACCAGATTACTTTGCGGCAGCTGGTAATAAACCTTTGCGTGAATCTGGCCCATTTTCCCTGCGCCGATTACAGCGGTATTAAGTTTTTTATTCACCGAAGACATAAAATTAGTTTTTAGTCCCTGAAAGTTTCGAGGTATCTGCCGAAACGGTGTTTGGAGCTGTTAATAATCGCCTCAACCATAGCCATAACATTTTCATCGTGACAGCCTTCTTTAGCCATTGCTTTAGCTGTTTCAAGAAGAGGCTCGCCGTTTCGATAGAGTCTTTTATACGCGTCGAAAATCTTCTTTTGCTGCTCTTCGTTTAAGCCTGCACGTGAAAGACCACGCTTATTTATGCCTCGAACCTCCGGCGGATAATGACCGCTTACAATAACAAAAGGCGGTACATCGTGGTTAATACCAGCCAGACCGGCGGCGTAAACCCACTTGCCGACAGTTACAAACTGGTGCATTAAAACCATACCGCTTAGCCAGACACCGGTCTCAAGTTTAATATGGCCGCTTACCTGTGCATAATTACTCAGAACAAGCTTATCTTCGAGAGTGCAATCGTGGCCGATGTGAACTCCAATCATAAGAAAATTATCGTTGCCAATTTTTGTTATTCCATCTTTATGCATACTCGGGTGGATAGTAACTTGTTCTCTAAATGTATTATTGTTACCGATGGTCAACCCGCCTATTGGGTCATCCGGTCCAAGAGCAAGCACCTGCGGCCTGCCGCCAATTACACTGTTCGGGCAAAAGCGATTATTGCTGCCGATTTTGACATTGTCACCGATGACTACATTGGCCTCGAGAACACTGCCGCTTCCGACAGACACACCTTTGCCCACGACGCAATTTGGCCCGATGACCACGTTTTCACTCAACTGAACAGTTTCGTCTACAACCGCGCTTGGATGTACGTCAATCATTTAATATATTCTCCTTACGGCTAAATCTTTTCATCGTCAACGAGCATAAACTTAATATTCGCTTCTGCGGCAACGGCATCGCCGACCATAGCACGGCATTTGCACCGGGCGGTTCGGCTTCGTATTCGTTCAGTCTCCGCTATGAGAATAAGCTGGTCGCCCGGCATAACCGCTTTTCGCAGTTTCACATCATCCATACTTAAAAGCACCGCAAGCATACCCGTATGTTCGAGTCTCTGAGCAAAAAGCAAACCGGATATTTGTGCCATTGCTTCGACTATTAATACGCCAGGCATTACCGGCGTCCCCGGAAAATGCCCCTGGAAAAAATGCTCATTATAAGTAACGTTTTTTACGCCCTTGATTTTTTTGTCGCCGTCTATTTCTATTACCTTATCGACGAGCAAAAAGGGATACCGATGAGGCAGGATTTTTTGTATCCTTCGAATATCGAGGATGGCGTCAGTTCCGAATTTTTCAATCCGCTCTGTCTTTTCCGCTGAATCGTAGAGCTTCCTGACAAGCATCTGGTTTAAGTTGTGCCCGCTTTTATACGCTACTATTCTGCCTCTAATCGCCCTTCCTACAATGGCAAGATCGCCGATTAAGTCCACGATTTTATGACGGACACACTCATTGTCGAACCTGTAACTGTTTTTAATCGGACCGTCCGAATTTATTACAAGTATTTCACGCGGTCCGAGATGCTTGCCCATGCCCCTTGCCTGAAATTGCTTGGCTTCGGCTTCGAGTAAAAAAGTCCTCGCCGGCGCAAGATGTTTTTCGAATAACTCCGGCGTAAGATTACAACTGAAAACCTGCCTGCCTATACCCGTGTGTCCGCCGTAATCCAGGTCGTATGTGATACTCAGACCGTTGAAATCGTTGTTGGGCAAAGCGTATATGGAAGCTCCGCCTGAACTTATGCTGACAGGCTGAGTTATCGTGTATTCTTTTTTTTCCGCGTCCTGTTCCGCAAAGCCTGCCTCTTTTAATACTCTGACATACTTTAAGCTGCTGCAGTCGGGAGCCGGCAGCTCGTTTCCCGTTAATTCGATAAGCAGGTTGTCGATTCCCAGGGCACAGACCGCTGCAAGGCAATGCTCAACGGTCTCGATAACTACCGAATCTCTTTTTAAGGTTGTACGCCGCGCTCTTTCGGCAAGATTTGGAGGAGTGGCGCTGATTCGAACTGGATTATCGCTGTCGGTGCGCAGAAAATCTATACCGGAATTTGCAGGTGCGGGCTTGAACAATACCCCTGCGGGTTCTCCGCTGAACAACCCTTTTCCGTTAAGCTTCGCTTCATTTTTTATCGTCTTTTGCAGCTTCAAGCTTATCTATCCTTTTGGTAAGTTCCTTTAGCCGCTGGGCCATCTTCGGCAGTTTTTTGACCAATGTAATCCGCCTTATTTCTTCACTGTAATCAATAGCGGGCGAGCCAAGCATTTTTTGGCCGGCTGGAACATCATGCGCCACACCGGACTGGGCGCCGATAATGACTCCGTCGCCGATAGAAACATTATCTATAATACCCGCCTGGCTTGCAAGCACCACACCATCACCGAGTTTGCTGCTTCCGGCAATACCGGCCTGGCCGATGATTAAACAGCATTTGCTGATTACAACATTATGAGCTATTTGAACAAGATTATCAACTTTTGTTCCGGCGCCTATTGTGGTATTGCCGAATTTAGCACGGTCAATACAGCAGTTTGCTCCGATTTCCACAAAATCCTCAATAATAACACCGCCGTTGTGCGGTATGAGCTTGTGTGCACCGTCGAGGAAGACATACCCAAAGCCGGTTGAACCAATAGTTGTGTTAGCCTGGATAATTACATTATTTCCAATTTTACAGTTATGATAAACCGCGACATTGAAATCAAGCCTTGTGTTTTTCCCGATAATGGAGTTTGCACCGATTTTGCAACCGGCGCTGATGGCACTTTTGGCGCCGACCTTCACACCGTCGGCAATTACGACACAAGGCCCAATCGATGCATCATCAGCTATTTCGGTATTTTCGCCGATAACCGCCGTCTTATCTATACCCGGTTTGGGAGGTTTAGCTTCGACCGCCAGTAATTTTAGTGTTTCAATAAGAGCGGCGTTGACATTTTTAACAATCAACTGGGACTTGCTGAGATGCTCGACTCTTTTTCGCAGTATAACCGCAGGGGCTTTGGTCTTTTCGAGCATCGGCAGATATTTATCATTAGCGACAAAGGTTATATCATCCTTCGATGCCGCTTCTATCGGACCAACCGCCTTTATATTTATTGAGCTGTCGCCGTATAATTCGGCGCCGATTCTTTTTGCCAGTTCCGCTACAGTCAACATTTTATATTTATAAATAGACTCTATGGGCGGAAATTATTTATCCAGCCTTGCCATTACGTCTTCTGTAATATCGGTACAGCCCTCGGTATGTATGGCTGTCCGCATCAGAATGCTCATTACGAGGGTCTCATCGGGAATGTTTTCGAGGTCTATCTGGCTGTTTTCAAGGACCAAATCCAACCCCCTTTCCCGGGCGACTTCCCTGGTTATAGTTATTATCTCGTTGTAAAATGTCACAATCCACTGCCGTTCCTTCATTGCCATTTTTTGTGAATAAAATTCCTGTTTTGCGCCAAGGTCGGCCTGTTTGGACATAAGCGTTTTCATGCGAGTCATATGTTCGTCGCTGCCGGCTTTAACTGTCTTCAAGCCTGCTTTTTCAGCCTCAATTTCGGCTCTTGTTTTATCGATTTCAGCAATGATTTTTTCCTGTTCTGAGGACATTTCTTCTTTGAATTTGGTATTCTTTTTGGACTCATCGAAGATTTTTTTAACGTTTACAGTTCCAATCTTGGCTCCGGCAGCAGATGCGGATTTCGCGATGTTGTTGTTAAGAACAACAACCGAAAGAGCTATAGCGACTAAGCTGACAGCGAGAATTGATTTTTTGGTCATCATAATATCCTTTCAGAGTAGAATTTTCGACATTTCATAAATTCGTAATTATCAGAAGAGCCTTCCAACCGAGAAGCTGAATACCTGCGTATCATCATCACCGTCTTTCATGAACGGCATAGCAAGTTCGAATCTCATAGGTACAGGCCCGAACCATTGGGGTATGAGTATCTGCAAACCCGTACCTACAGAAGCTCGATACCCGCCTTCATCCACCATACCGGAATCGACAAAGAACAATGCTGATATACTCTCGTTGCCTAAAGGTATAGTAACTTCTGCGTTTGCGATAAATATCCAGTCGCTGCCAATAGGATCCTTCTTTTCACCGGTGTAGGTTGCGGTGCAGGGATCATAAGGTACACCTCTCGGGCTGATACCGCGATACTCGAAACCCCTGATGCCATGCGCACCTGTGCCGCCCCCGTAAAACTTTTCAAAGAAAGGAGCATTACCGATATTAGCCGCGCCAAGAAGTTTTACACTAAGCACGGTTTTATTTTCCGCAAGGTCTTCGTGCAGTGTTTTATAACGCCTGTAAACGACATCTATAATTCCAAACGTATGGTCTCCGGCAACCTGCTCATACCCGGCGCTGAAACTATATCCTTTGCTGGGATTATAAAAGTCGTCCCTCATATCTTTACCGATTCCCAGCCGGATTCCGAAGATATTGCTTTTACCCTTCTCATCTCTGATTTCCCGCGGCGCATCGTAATCCAGTGAAGCCACATCGACGTTTTCACCTCTGAAACTTATACTTCGCCGCCACTTGTTTTTATAGCGTTTTTCAAAGCCGACATATCCTCTCAGCCTTTCTTCATCATGTGCCTCGAAACCCCTTTGGTAGCTTGATGCCGACAAATCGAGGGAAATTGGTTTTTCTTTAAAGTAAGGCTCGGTAAAACTGACTGAATATTGGCTGACTTCCGTACCGGGCTCTATAGCGATTCTAAAAGTCTGACCGGCGCCTTTATACGCTTTGCCGGTAAACATCTCCCATAAGCTCTTGGGTTTATCTCTAAAGTCGAAGTTACGCTGCTCATACACAAGCTGGCCTATAACACCGCTGTCGCTGGCAACGCCGGCGCCTAAAAGAATCATCCCTGTCTGTCCTTCTGTGATATTTACCTGGGCGTCTCTTACATCGGGCAATTGGCCGGAGGCCGTTACAGTCGCGTCTTTCGCTACGGTCATATTTCGAATAAGTTTTTCAAGGTAACCCGTCCCGTCACCGCATGCCGTATCGGCGTTATACCAGTTGCCGGGTTTGAAGTCATATTCATCGAGAACATGTCTGACAACTTTATCTTTGGTATCCTTGTTGCCTGTAATATTGATTTTGCCTATACTAAAACGCGACCCCTCTTCGATTGTGTATTCCAGATTAACCTTGTCTTCACCGACAAAAAGTCTTTTGCTTTCGACTTTTGCTTCGATGAACCCCGCCTCTTTGTAATTTTTAAGAAGTTCTTTTTCATCACGCTGGGCCTTTCTCTGGTTAAAAACCTGGCCTGTTTCAAGCTGAAGCCCTTCTCTGAGCTGTTTTTCTTCGAAATGTGTATTGCCTGCCAAGGCGATAGAGTTGACTTTGTAAGCGGCGCCCTCGAAAATATCAAATGTTATTTTAACTTCTTTTTTGTCCTCGCTGAAATTAAGTTTGGATGTAACCTTGCTGTTAAGAAAACCCCTTTCATAATAAGCGCTTTGAAGTTTATTTACATCTTTCTCCATGTTTTCGGGTATATAATAAGTAGCAATGGCCATAAACTTCTTTTCTTTTGTTTTGACCAGTTTTTGCAGTTCTTTGGTTTCTATCTGCCGGTTCCCGACAAAGTTGATTTCGGCGATTTTTACTCTTGGGCCTTCTTCGATTCTATAGATAACTTTACCTTCTGAAAGCCTCGCCGAGTCGATGGCAACTTTAGCGTATGGATAGCCTTTTTCCCTGTAATAGTCCGCGATTGCTGTTGCTCCCGCTTTTGCCTTTAAGGGGTCGAGGAAATCGCCGAGCTCAAAGTCCAGTTTCTTGCCGAGCACATCCGACTTGAACGCCTTGTTCCCGACAAAGACAATTGCCCTGACGACGTTTTTCTCGATGACGACAAAGGTCAGGTCAATTCTGCCCTGGATTACCGCCGTGTTATAATAAGCGTATTCCACTCCGGCTAATTGTGCTATACGTTTGCAGTCTTCCTCGGCTGTACCTGAAGCGAACATGCTGCCGGGCCTGCTTCGCACCTTGGCAAGCACCTCTTCGTCGGTAACTTTAGTGTTACCGACAATATTAACCGACCCGATTGAAAGGTCTGACACTTCTGCGGCCTGTGCCTCTGTCCCGATGTACATCGGGATAAAAAAAACGCCGAATAACACTACTATCAAAAAAACTGATACAGTCCTTTTGTCCATTACATCCATGCTCCTAAAATGGTTCTTCCGCATGTGAAAGGTTCTTGAACCTTGTATATTTTTCCATAAAAGAAAGCTGCACATTACCGGTGGGGCCGTTACGCTGCTTGGCGATAATGACCTCGGCGCTGTTGGTTTCCTGGTAATCATCTTGACCCCTGTGATAGTAGTCTTCACGGTGCAGAAGCATAACCACATCAGCGTCCTGTTCGATACTTCCGGATTCTCTCAGGTCGCTCATTCTTGGCCGGTGTCCCTCTCTGCCCTCGGGCGAACGATTAAGCTGGCTGAGGACCACTACGGGTATGTCTAATTCTCTTGCCATTGCCTTTATATATCGGCTTATCGTGGTGATTTCCTGTTGTCTTGATTCTATTCTGCCGACTCCAAGACTCATAAGCTGCAGGTAGTCAATTAATATGCATTTTATGTCATAGCGGGCTTTAAGCCTGCGTGCCTTGGCGCGAAGTTCAAGAGGCGTAATTCCCGCGCTGTCATCGATAAAAATCGGTGACTCGGAAAGAATGCCGCAGGATTTGACTAACTGCTGATAGTGTTCCGTGCTGAGCATACCTTTGCGGACAAGTTGGGAATCAATTTCACTGTTGCTGCACAGAAATCTCTCGGCAAGCTGCTGTTTACCCATTTCCAGTGAAAAAATCGCGACCGGACGCTGCTCGATAACCGCGATATGTTCCGCTACATTAAGAGCAAGTGAGGTTTTGCCCATACTCGGTCTGCCTGCTATTATAATCATCTCCCCGTTCTGCAAACCGCACGTCAGCTCGTCAAGCTCGAAAAAACCGGTTGCCAAACCCGTAACATGACTGCCCTGACGCCTTTCTATCATTTCATATGCCTGAATAACCAAATCGCGTATAGCCGTCGACGCTCCGGTAATTTTTTTATTTGTAATGGCAAAGATTTTCTGCTCCGCGGAATCCAGCTTCTCATCGGTTTCGCCCGTCACATCATGCGCCGAATCCAGAATTTCACTCGCCGCGGCGATAAGCTCACGCAGAAGCTGCTTATCTTTTATAATTTTTGTGTAGTATATTACATTGGCTGAGCTTGGCACCGATTCTACCACTTTGCCGATGTATTCGACATTACCTACTGCCTCGAGTTGTTTGCGCTTGGTTAGCTCATCCCGCAGCAGGACAGCATCTATACCCTGTCCTTTGTTTTGCTCGTAGAGGTGAACCATGCAGTCGAAAATCATTTGATTTTCGATGCGGTAGAACGCACCGGTCGCGCTTGCGCCGAGGTATTCTATTACCTCGCCGATGCACTCGGGGTCCACAATCATCGAGCCGAGAACGGCAGCCTCCGCCGAGAGTGATTCCGGTACCATCTTCGCGGCCCCAATGTCCATCGGGGTTTTGCTGACCGGCTCGACCTTTTGCCGTTCATTTCTGTATTTATTCGTCCGTGTTGACTGTTCCACTATTTTCGCCGTGGTCCTTCTCGGCTGCGTTTTCTGATTTCTCTGCAGCCTGGGTTTCGGTATTATCCTTATTTAGCTCGGCACCTTCAGCAACCACCGTTACATTGACTTTTGCCTCGAGGTCTTCTGCGAATTTCACCGTTACTTCGTGGCTGCCGACCTCTTTTATATGTCCGTGCATTTTAACAATTTCATCGGCAACCATAAAGCCTTGAGCCCGGAGGTTTTCAGCTATAGCCTTTTCAGTAACAGAACCGAACAAATGACCCTGCTCGTTTGCTTTGGACGCTATTACAGCTTCGGCTCCGTCAACTTCTGCGCAGGCCTTTTCCATCCGTTTGCGCTCAGATAAACGCTCCTGGGCCCGTTTTGCTTTCTCTTCGGCTATTGCCTTTATATTATCCTCTATTGCCGACTGTGCTAAACCCTGAGGCAGCAAATAATTACGTGCGTATCCGTCCCTGACCTCGACAATATCGCCCAAGAAGCCGAGCTTTTCAACATCTTCTACTAATAATACTTTCATATCAGCCTCAATTTTTAATTTGAAATCTATAATCTGAAATTTTTACGTCGTATAAGGCAACAGCGCCATAAACCTTGCCCGTTTTATGGCTTTTTTGACCTTTCGCTGACACGATGCGCAGTTTCCACTGCGTTTTCGAGAGTATATTTTACCTCGATGTGTCATCAGCTTCGATAAGGTATCGATATCCTTGTAATCGACGTACTCGGTGCCGCTTCGGCAGAAACGGCATTGTGTTTGTTCACGGACGGTTGTTACACCGCCTTCTGTCTTTGTTTTTGCTCTTTGCATTGCCATATCTTTTCCTATGCCTGAAACTTTAATCACTCATCAATCTTTATCCGCCTCTGGCGGAAACCACTAACCATTTAACCGTTTAGAACGGTATATCATCATCCGAGGGAGCGGGCGGGGCATCTTCGACTTCCTGTTTCTGGCCGGAGTTGCCCGTGCCTGTACCACCGATAAACTGGAATCTTTCGACCGTAATCCTGTGTTTGCTTCTTTTTGTTCCGTCCTGCGCTGTCCACATATCAAAATCCAGCCTGCCCTCCAAAAAAACAGGGCTGCCCTTTGTCAAATACTTGTTAATAGTTTCAGCCGTCTTGCTAAACGCCCTGCAATCCACAAAGCAGGTGCTTTCTTTGGCTGAGCCGTCACTGCCCGTCCAGCGTCTGTTAACCGCCAGTCCGAAATCCACCACCGCTGTCTGACTCGGCAGATAACTCAGCTGCGGGTCGCGGGTAAGGTTGCCCATTAATAAAACCTTATTATAATTAGCCATACGCTTATCGCCTTTCCTAAGAACCGTTTACTGGTTCACAGCTTTAAAAGTATAGATTACGTTTACTGTTCGATATCTTCCTGGTCCCCATCCTGCTCTAACTCGTCCACGATACTATTTTGGGGTTCTGAATCCGGCTCCGGCCTCTGCTCCTGGGAATATTTTACTGTTTCTACAGGCGGCTGTTTATCGATGTACTCAGGGTCTATGTCTTCTACGCACAAAATCAGCATTCTGGTAATCTTGTCGCTAAGTCTGACAGCACGTTCTATTTCTGATATCTTCGGGCCGTCAACCCTGAAAAGTGCCAGAATGTATGTTCCCCGGCTTTTGCCTCTGATAGGATAAGCCAGTTTCCGCTCGTCCCATTTCTTTAGGGATACGATTTCTGCGCCGAATTTTTCGAGAATTGACTTGATATTCTCATTGACGCCTTCCCAGTCAGATGCTGCAAGCGCCGAATCTACCAGAAACATACCTTCATAAAGCTTGGTTGTAATTGTTTCCAAATTACTTACCTCCAAAACTAAAAGTTAAATCCTTACTCATCTGCTCATTTACCCATTTACTCATCTACTGTTTTATTATATTCATTCATTGTCGCCTCGATGCCGTTTCGCAGCCAGCAGATAACGGCATCTCTTGCCCGTTCAATCGCCGAATCTATCGGCTCTTTCTGTTCAGCCGGCACTTTCGACAGCACATAATCATAAGCCTCTGACTCAGTAGCCTGGCCGATTCCCACACGCAGCCTTGCAAAGTCCTCCGTGCCGAGCTTTTCTATAATGTCCTTCAGCCCGTTATGGCCGCCTGCTGACCCTTTTGCCCGAATCCTTATTCTGCCGGACTCAAGCGCCATATCGTCCGTTACCACAAGCAAATCGGGTATTGGCAGCTTATAAAAACCTGCCGCCGTCGCCACAGCCTGACCCGAACGGTTCATATACTTCCAGGGCTTTACCAATATTAACTTTTTACCTTCGAACTCGGTCTCGCCTATGCGAGCTTCGAATTTTCTTTTTTTTACTTTTATGCCGAACCACTCAGATAGGGCATCAACTACCTCGAAACCGATATTATGCCGCGTATCGGCATATTCACTGCCCGGATTACCCAGGCCGACTATCATCTTCATTGCAAGGCTCATCCAACGCCTGACCGATTACCTTACTAAGCCTGTTATTATTGTTGTTCTTTTTTCTGCTCAGGTTCTTCTTTTTCTTCGCCGATTACCTCTGGTGCCGTTGGTTCTTCTTCAGCTTCTGCTACCACTTCTTTTACAGTTACCATACGGCAGGTGACGACCACCGTTTCAGGGTCGGTTATAAGCTTGACACCCTGCGGCAGTTCAATGTCACCGGCGTGCAGGTTGTCGCCGATATCAAGGTTGTTTACGCGGACAACGAATTTTTCCGGTATCTCGGTTACCATGCATTCAACTTCAAGACTGCCGAGCTGCTCTTCAATGATTCCGCCTTCTCCAGCGCCTTTGGCGGTACCTTTGATTTCAATCGGGACATTAACCTCAACTCTCTCGCTTTCGCTGACACGCATAAGGTCGGCATGGATAATATCCTTGCCGAGATAATCGTATTGCAGGTCCTTGACAATTACGATTTCCTTCTTCCTGCCGATTTTAAGTTCCATCAGACGACGGCCGTGATGGATACCTTCGGTAAAATCGTGCTTGTCAACCGAAATCGAGACAGGCTCTTCTTTATGGCCGTACACAATTGCCGGTATCTGACTTTGCTTTCTGACCTGTTGTGCCGCCTTTTTGCCTGTATGCTCTCTCTTGTCTGTTTTAAGAACTAAATTTTTTTCCATAACTTTTGCCTTACATTGTCAACTATAAAAGCAAGGCTGAACTCCAGGCCTTGCAAAACCAATACTATTCAATGCTATTGAACAAACTACTTATCGATTCGTTATTGTGTATTCTTCTTATGGCTTCGCCGAGCATATCGGCGACACTTAACACCTTAACACCTATCTTCCTGGCTTCATCTTTAAAGGGTATCGTATCTGTTATAACTATCTCGTCAATCGGTGCCTGGCTGAGTCTTTCTAAAGCCGGTTCACACAAAACACCGTGAGTCGCGCCTACATAAACCGCTTTTGCACCTCTTTCTTTTACCATTTTCGCTGCACTGCAAACCGTACCCGCCGTTGCGATTATATCATCACACATCAGGACGGTTCTGTTTTTAACATCACCTATTATCTGTTGCGCCTCCACAACCGAGCCGTTGATCCGCCTCTTGTGCACTATTGCCAAATCGCCGCCGAGGTCCGATGCGTACCTCGCGGCTATTTTCATATTGCCTACGTCAGGCGAAACGACTGTCAGATCTTCAAATTTTTTCTCTTTAAAGTATTTTGTAAGGACTAATTCGCCGGTTAAGTGGTCAACTGGAATGTCGAAAAAACCCTGTAGTTGTGGCGCATGTAAATCGATAGCCAAAACTCTGTTGGCTCCGGCTGTGGTAATTAAGTTAGCCACGAGCTTGGCCGTTATGGGTACTCTGCCCTCGTCTTTTCTGTCCTGCCTCGCATAGCCGAAATACGGAATGACCGCTGTGATTCTTTGAACAGATGCCCTCCGCAGACAATCGATAAAAATCAAAAGCTCGACGAGATTAACCTCCACAGGCTTGCACGTGGACTGAATAACGAAGCAATCTTTGCCGCGAACATCGTCTTCGAGCTTAATAATTTTCTCCCCGTCCGCGAAGACATCGATATTACACCTGCCCATTTCGATTTCGAGGTATTCGCACACCTTCTTGGTCAGTGCCGGATTAGCGGTTCCTGAAAATATCTTCATAATCTTACCTTTCTGCCTCCGTACAGGATTTAACATTTTCAGCTTGCCGGAGAATCTCCGAAGGATCCACCACAGCCCCGTCTTTCAAAATTGTACCGTCAATTAAATAGGCAAAAGGCCCAATTCGACAAGCCTTGCCTATTTTAACTTTGCCTTGAATATAAGAAAACGGCTCGATGATTGTATCTGCGCCTATTTCAGCCCTGCTGTCAATCCAGGTATTAGCCGGGTCAACTATCGTAACTCCTTCTGCCATAAGCCTTTCCTGTATCCGCTGCTGCATTATCCTGCCGATTATGCTTAGCTGCCTGCGGTCATTGGCGCCCATCGCCTCTTCCGGCTCAACCGCCACAACTGCCGCTGCCTTTAAGCCTTTGCTCAGAATTATCTCGACCGTGTCCGTAATATAATACTCGCCTTTGGCGTTATCGCATTTTACCTCGGCAAGGGCCTCGAAGAGTACCTTATTGTCAAAAAGGTAATAGCTTGGGTTAACTTCTTTAATTTTAAGTTGTTGGCCCGTACAGTCATTATGCTCGACAATCGCCTCGATATTTCCGTTGCTGTCACGGATAATCCTTCCGTAACCGGCCGGCTCATCGAGAACCGCCGTCGCCAGAACAGCAGCATAGTCGCCCGATTCGTACTTTTCGATTAGGCTTTGTAATGCTTTTGCCCGAATCAAAGGCCCGTCTCCGCACAAAACCAGTGTCTGACCGTCAAAATCGGCTAATTGTTCTTTACAGCACAAAACCGCATGGGCCGTTCCGAGCTGCTCGGCCTGCTCGACCCAGACTATATCATCAGCGCCGCTAAAGCGTTGTTGAACCTGCTCGCCGCCGTGTCCTATTATGACGTATATCCTGTCAACACCGGCGTCCCGGCAGGCGTCTAAGACGTAAGCCAGCATCGGTCTGCCGCAGACCTCGTGCAGCACCTTCGGCACAAGTGTCTTCATCCTGCTGCTTATTCCAGCCGCCAGTATTATCGCAACTCTTTTCACCATAAAAAGTTAATTGGTTAAATTGTTAATTTGTTAATTATGATTCTATTCACTTACGCAATCATCTGACGCGTTTCCGCTTCTTTGCGCCCCTTTAAATATTTCATATAACTGTTCAGTTGTTTCAGAAGGTTATAACCTTCGATTTTCAAATTGTTTAATAAGTCCTCAGCCGCATATTTCTCATCCAGACACGTGTTTAAATCGTCTATAATCTCTTGCAGAGAACCGCGTGACTGCCTGATAAACTGTATATTTTCCTGCCAATGGTATCTGCCGTGACCTTCAGCGATATTGTTGGTTATTGACAAAGCTGCCTTTCTCATTTGCAGTGTTAGATTATATTTTTCATATTCCGGCAACTGATGAGTCAGCTTGTAAATCTTGACTCTGTATTGTCTTGCGCTTTTATAAACCTCAAGATTTTCAAAGCTGTAAGAGTTCACGTTCTCTAAATCCTACCAATCTTACCAATTTTTATCCGCCTCTGGCGGAAACAACTCACCAATTAACCATTTAACCAACCTACCCGGCCAGGACTCGGACCTGGAATATGGGCACCAAAAGCCCATGTGTTACCGATTACACCACCGGGTATTCTCGTATTTCGTAAACGGTACTGCGTACAGCGTAACGCACGACGCATCACTCAGTACGCATTACGAAAAAGCTGTCACGGAACCCCCGCGTCTTGCTGTCGCAAGACAGCAGCGGGGGCTTAGACAGGTCTCTGCCGGAGGCTTGAGTCAGCCACGCCGTGATACTGCTGACCCACATTATAGGTTATCAGAACAACAGGTCATCGGATTATCAGGAAGGGTGTATTTCCCCTTTTCCTGATACCCTGATTCTCTGGTATCCTGATTACCTGTCCTGCCCCTTTACGGCAGAGTATTAACAACCGCGGTAATATATATTATTACCAAAAACTAAGCAAGACTTTTTTATCGGCAAAAAATCCCCCTTTTCAATACTGAAAACAAGGATTATCTTATAAATTTAAGGTTTTTCAAGCAGTAAGCGTGATAATTTTTGCGTCTCACCAATTATACACAAACTATTTTGCGTCTCATTTTTCGCCAAAAATGAGACGTAAACGAATTAATAGATATTTCATGAGACGCAAAGTTAATCGACCACATCTATTAATTCAACAAAAGCGTATGTCGTTGGGTGACGCCCTTTGCCAGGATCGATAACAGTTAATACCTTAGCCTCTTTTAATATATCCAGGATACGTGCAGCGGTAGGTCTGGGTATTCCACTACCTTCGTAGAATTGGGGGCTTGAAAAAACTGGTCGATTGAAGATGAAATCTAAAGCCTGAATCGAAAACTGAGAATGAGTCAACTTGACCATTTTGTCTTTAGAACTCATATAGAGGTTCAGTATTTTTGTAGCCCTATTTATGTTGACCTGAGCTTGGTCATTTACTGCTGTGAGAAAAAATATGATCCATTGAATCCAATCGTTTTTCTTGCTGATTTTGTTTAAAGAATCATAATACTGTTCTCTGTTGTTGTTGAAGTATTCGCTCATATAGAATGATGGATAGCTTAGTACCTTTTTTTCGTAGAGAAATAGAGGTATAAGCAATCTTCCAATTCGACCGTTACCGTCAAGGAAAGGATGAATAATTTCAAACTGAGCGTGAAGTATCGCTGTTTGGACGAGTATATCTTTTTCGTCGAACCGAAGGTACTTTTCAAGATTAGAAATTGCCTCGCCGATCTTTTCGCATGAAGGAGGTATATAAGTTGCTTTTTCTATTGGACAACCCGGTGGTCCAATATGTACCTGTGAAGTGCGAAATTCGCCTCTTTGACGATTATGTCCTCTTACACTATCGAGCAGGATATTATGCATTTCTCTCATCAGGCGACCGCAAAGAGGCAAATCCTTTGTCCTGTCCATGGCGTATCGTAATGTTTTACGGTAATTAATAATCTCTTGGATGTCGTCGTACTTTTTTGTGGGCTTTTTAGGTTCAGCTTCAAACTTGAGGACCTCCTCGAAAGTAGCTTGCGTACCTTCTATTCTTGAAGAAAGAACCGCTTCGTTTGTTGTCAGAGGACTCAGAAGAATCTGAGGATTAAGCATGTTCATAACGATGCCGTCGAATCTGCTTATCTGCCTGTTTGAGAGAGAAACAAGATGCACAAAAGGATTATAGTCTAGATCCTTTAATGGCAGTTTTTGTGGTGTATAAGGTCTCATGTTCAATCCTTAGAACTTTATTCATACTATTAGACCTTCTATTTCTGCGTTGGTCAATATATTTTAGATGATCAAGAAAAATATAGAATTGTATAGGCAGAAGAATTAATGCCGCTTATATAATAAACCTTCCGTTTTCGTAGATTAGCTCATTGTCGGCGTAGATTTGGCCGGCGTGCATATCGGCTATCATATCCCAGTGGATAGCTGACTCATTCTTTCCGCCTGTTATAGGCGGGGCCGAACCCACAGCCATATGGATAGTGCCCGCGATTTTTTCATCGAACAAAATACTTTTGGTAAACTTGTCTATGCCGGTATTTGTCCCGACCGCAGCTTCGCCGAACCGCCTTGCACCCTCAATTTCGAATATCTTATCTAAAAGCTCCTTGCCCTTGGCAGCGTCCCACTTAACAACCTCGCCGGCTTTAACTTCGAGCGTAATATCTTCAATCTCTTTACCGAGATAAATTCCCGGATAACTGAATCTCACATTCCCATTGACCGAATCTTCCACCGGCGATGTGAATATCTCGCCGTCAGGCATATTTCTATGCCCGTCGCAGTTAATCCACTTGCGTTCTTTGGAGCTGAAGGTAATATCGATGTCAGGCCCAACATAGCGTATATTATCTTTTCCTGTCAGGTAATCCGCTATATGCTGCTGCTGTTCGTGCACCTGTTTCCATTTTGAAATCGGGTCGTCTTGGTATAAATGACACGCCGAATACACGAACTCCTCGAATTCCGCCAGACTCATCCCGCATTCGCCCGCCGCTGATTCCGTCGGGAACATACAAAGCGTCCAGTTGAGCGAACCTTCTGCCCATCTCTTTACATAAGTCTTTTTCAATTCGGCCCTGGCCGCCGTTGCTGTCTGTAATTTAACTGGCTCAACATCCTGAAGCTCTTTCACATCAAACGGCGCCAGAACGTGCAAAAACGCATCGTAATTTTCCGTATAGCACCAGCTTGCAGGCGAGACATATTTCAACTGCTCATCACTTGCGTTATCATAGAAAATCTTTTCCGTACCATTCAGGCTGATTTTTAATTCGGGATGCACCCCCGCTTTAAGTGCCGCTTTGTAAATCTCCTTGAGCAATGGCTCCGCCAGGTAAGTTGAGTTTATAAGCAGCTTGTCACAGGCTTTGATTTCCAGACTGTAATTAACAATCAATTCGGCGTACTTGGTATAAATATTTGTAATTGTTGAACCTCAATAAATAAGGGAAATTGTTTTTCAGTCCTCAGTCATCTGTCGTCTGTCTTCTGTTATTCTTCTTCGTTATCTATCGAGACATAGCCTTTTTGGCCTTCGGTTATGTATGCAGGGGCGTTGTCATCTTCTTGTCCGGCATCGTGTTCATCGTCGCCGGGTACTTCGCCCCCGATATCACCTCTCTCAGCCATCATTTGTTCGTACTCTTCGAGCGTCACAATCACCTCGCGTGCCTGGCTGCCTTTATATTCACCTAATATTCTCAGCGATGCCATCATTTCAATCATCCTCGATGCCCGTGCGTAGCCGACACTGAGTCTCCGCTGCAATAGTGATACGCTTCCGCGTTTTGTCTCCAGTACAACCCGAACAGCGTCATCGAACAGCTCATCTTTCGGCATATCAGATAAGTCCATCTGGTTTAGCTGCGTCAGTTCCGGATGGAACTGCGGCTCTGCTATTTCTTTCAGGTGCTTGACAATCCGCTTGACTTCCCGCTCATCGACGAATGTCCCCTGGGCGCGGATAAGGTCACTGGTGCCGGGCTTGAGGAAAAGCATATCGCCCTCGCCGAGCAGTGTCTCTGCGCCGTTCTGGTCGAGAATAATCCTGCTGTCCATTCGAGCCGCTACTCTGAAGCCTACTCGCGTAGGCATATTCGACTTTATCAGGCCGGTTACAACCGTCGCCTGGGGTCTTTGCGTCGCTAAAACAATATGAATACCGACCGCCCGGCTCTTCTGCGCAAGACGAACAATATAAGCCTCTATCTCCTTCGACGCCGTCATCATCAAGTCGGCAAGCTCATCAATAATTATTACAATAAAGGCGAGCTTTTTGGGAATCTTCGCTTCCTCTTCCGGCGTATCGGGGTCGAATCTTGCTATTATTTCTTCGGCGCCGAGGCCGTTATACTCGCGAATGTTCTTGACCCTCGCCTCTGATAAAATCGCGTAGCGCTCGTCCATCTTCACCGTCGCCCATTCGAGTATCTGAACGGCACGCTGCGTCTCGGTGACAATCGGGCTCATCAAGTGGGGTATCGTATTAAATGCTGTCATCTCGACCATCTTCGGGTCAATCAGAATCATTTTAACTTCGTCAGGCCGACGGGTCAGCAGGATACTTGTAATAATACTGTTGATGCAGACGCTCTTACCCGAACCTGTTGTGCCCGCAATCAGCAAATGCGGCATTCCCGTCAAATCCGAAACCAGCGCATCGCCCGACGAATCCTTGCCCAAAAACAGCGGAATTCCCATATCATTGGACTTCGCCGGTGCCATCTGGATAAGGTCTTTGATGCGGACTTTTTCCTTTTCGCTGTTCGGTACTTCGATACCGATTGTATGTTTGCCCGGCAGAGGAGCCACGACCCGCACCGCACCTGCGCCTAAAGCCCTTGCCATATCATTCGCCAAAGCCGATATCTGGCCGACCTTCACCCCAGCCGAAAGCTCCAGCTCGAACATTGTTATCACAGGCCCGGTCTCCGCCTCGACAACCCTCGCGTTAATATTGAATTCCGAAAGAAGCTTCTCTAAAGCCCTGGCCTTCGATTCGATTACCTTGTTCTGCACCGCGCTGTAACTGTACTGCGGCTCATCCAGCAAATCCAGAGGCGGCAGAACATAATTCTCGTAACTCGGCGGCACATATACATTTGAGGCTGGTGCTTTTTGCCTGGCAGCCGGTTTTGTCTTGTCCGCGCCTTTACCTTTCTCGGGTATTTCCTCTATATCGACGGCGTTTTTGTTTTTACTGTCGAAGTGGCTTTCGATATGATTGTCACGATTAAAGCTCAACGCCTCATACATGGTCTTCTTCGGCTTTTGCCTTTGGCTCAGCTTTCGCCATATCTCGCCCAGCGCATCACCATGCTGCTTTGCCACCGCCAGTGCCGGACTGGCAAGCCCGAACGTCTTAAACAAAATCCGGACGAACGATTTGACGATAGTTGACAGGAACGTATCGGCCAGCAGCACGAATCCGACCACCCACGTCGCCCCGACAAGAATTAACGTTCCCAATGTCGCGAAATGCCTACCCAAAAACTTCACCGCACCGACACCGAGCACTCCGCCCGAGCCGATTGGAAATTCGTATATCGAGTCAGGCCATAAACAATAAAAACTTGCCGATGCCGCCGCCGTCAAAAGGGCCATCCCCACGCTCCTGAGAATAAGCTGGTCGAGGGTCTTGTCGAACAGCCTGACCGCTAAAAGCATTATTCCGCTAATCAGCAGCAAAAACACACCCGGGCCGATATAATACAGCAAATAATACGCCGCGAACGCCCCAATCATGCCGCAGAGATTTTCCGTCGGCCTGTTATTGGGATAAACATACCTGCTCGGCCAGTCGCCGATATCGAATGATAAGCAGCTGCAAAGCAACAGCAAAAGAACCGCTATCGCTGAGCATTCTATCGCGATTTTGTATGTCCTTCTGATTTCCACTCTTTTTGCCATACTTCTGTCCGATAAAAGGCGCACCAACATAACTAAAAGCGCACACAATGTTAATATCGGCAAGATAGCTCAAACCCCTGTACAAATTGAAGCTCATATTAAAGCATTTCACCGGTTTGCGATTTCACAAGCACCGAACGGAAGCGAGGTTATATATTTTCTACATCGCGGCCGTTTAACGAATCAGTTTAGCGATTTCGCGGAATTGCGGATGTTCCGCCGTTTTCAATAATTCGAGCAGCATCATTTCGGTACTGCTTATATCGATACCGGAAGAACGCATCTTTTCAAGTGCGATTTGCTTGTTCTGTGCCGTCCTCGATGATACCGCGTCGGCTATAACCGCAACTTCGAAGCCTGCTTGTTTTAGCTCAACCGCCGTCTGGTAGATACAGACGTGAGCCTCGATTCCGCACAGTATGATTTGCTGTTTACCGGCCTGTTTTAGTCTGCTGTTGAATTGCTCATCGCAGCAGCAGCTAAAGCTGGCCTTGTTTATGGGCTTTTCGCTATCGATTAATTCGGCGATTTGCTCGATGGTTGGACCGAGGGCATCCGGCACCTGCTGGCACCAGAGTATCGGGATATCGAGGATTTTTGCCGCTTTAATGAGGATTTGGATATGTTTAAACAGGCTTTGTTTTTCGTGCATCAATTGTGCCAGCTTGCCCTGCACATCGACAATTACCAGGCAGCACTTTTCGATTTCAAACATAATGGTCCCTTATAAATTGGTTAGGCGATGATTGTATCAGCTTTGTTTTTTGAGTCAATTCCCCAAAATTTTTTTCAAAAATCCGGATTTTTTACTTGACAAGTGTTTAGTAATATGTTAAAATGCCACAAAATTAGAATAATATAGAATATAAAACGGCGTTTTCAGCCCAAAATCCCACATTTTAGCTAACTCTGAATCCTCGCCCAAGGCGATTCCTCGCACGCAATACGCGATACGCACGTCGCGATACGAAAAATGCCTGAATACTCCTTCAAATTCACACTTAAAATCCCTCCCCGCCTCGACCGGTTCCTCGTTGTCGTCGTTCTTTTGGCAAGGCGGATTTATTACGGCTACCCGTTCAGGCGGGTACCCTTATCGCAAGGCAAATTTACAATCGTTGACCCCGAAGATTACGAATATCTGAACCAGTACAAATGGTGTGTAAGTAAAAGTGTCTCTACTTGGTATGCCCAGCGAAATGTTCGCGTACCAGGTCAGAAAAGACAGAAATGCCTGCAAATGCACAGACTAATAATGACCCCGAAGTTAAACGCTTTACCCGAAGCCCTTGCTGCTCGGTTAGTCGTTGACCACATCGACGGAAACGGCCTCAATAACCTCAAATCCAATCTGAGATTAGCCTTACACATCCAGAACTGTCATAACCAGGGGAAAAGACTCAAAATTGCTTCTTCGAAATATAAAGGTGTAAGTAAGTGCAAAAACAGAAATGTATGGTGCACGAAAATAAGTAAAAAAGGCGTTTCTCTCTATCTCGGCACATTCAAAACGGAAATCGAAGCCGCTCGTGCCTATGATCGTGCTGCCAAAAAGTACCACGGCCGTTTCGCCCGACTCAACTTCCCCGAAAAACCTCATCAATACCGTGGTATTGCAGGCTTGTCTCGCCGTATCTTCAAAGAAGGTGGACACCTCATCAAAGCCGTATTAAAACTGCTCTTTAGACCAAAAAGCAAATAAAAAGCCGGAATTTTAATCGCTGATTACACTGTTTAAACGATTGTTTATGGCCACGAAAAAGCACAAACAATGATTCCCCTTGCCTTCAGACAATAATAACAATAATACGGCTTGCAATGGCCCAATAAGGTTTTAACAGTGGTTCTTGATGATATTCTCATAGCATTGGCGTTGTGCTTTTTTCAATTCTGATTTACTGAGTCCATCGTCATGTTTTTCTGCTTTGTTATTCTTTGATAAGAACAACGTTGCTAAATTTAGAGACAATATCATTTTGTCCTTTTGAGATTCAGGGCATTTTTCAAGGTACTTACGAGGATCAGGGCTTTTATGTTTTAAGAGTTCCTCCTCATATTCTGTCAGCAATTCAAAATAGCCTTTTCGTTTCCGTCGGCATGAACTATCCGTACGAGAAAAATGTTTTCGAATGTTGTTTTCTTCTTCCATTTACCGATCCTTTCATTTAAACTTTTTTGCCAATAAAGAACTGACATCTTAACTGTTCTTTCCACTTTTATAGACGGCTATGCATTTAAAAAATGAAAAATTTTCTTAGAATAATTCTAATTTTCTGCTTCATTTTTAATCAAAAAACCGCCAAATAATTGACAAAAATTACTCCAAAAAACATCCCATTTTTAAGTTGTAGGACATAACTCCTTGTTTTCAATAGACATACAATGTTTGGCAATTTTTAGGAAATTGTCACGAAATACACCAAAAATCGGATTGATTTTAGAAGCTTTTAGTCTTATAATAATCCGAAAATATATGTTGAGGTAAAGAGAAAATGCCTACTAAAAGAACAGGTAGAGTCGTTAAAAAAAAACATGAAAAGCGGCTTTCCACAACCTCCCATAGAACGCAGGTAGAATGGTTTCCTGCAAAATATTTTATCCTCGAAGAAATTCTAAAAAAAGGTTCAATGGAAATAGACGACCTGCGGAAGTACGTAAATTCACAGCTTGCAGGTCTGAAAGAGGGGGAAGTAAAAAAACATAAACTCATTAAATTATTGAAAGAAGTACGCAAGGATGTTCCTGAGCTGCAAATAGAAAATGAACATTATGTAAGTTCCGCTGAACTTGCTTTTGCCCTCTTAAAGAATTCAAAAAACGATACTTCGGAGCAACTTTGGAAAATTGCCCAGAATGCAAACGATCCTTCTCTGCAAATTCTAAAACTTCTATGGAGATTTAATGCAGGGCCAGAAGAAGACATTTATTACAAGCTTAAAAAACTCGAAGAAAATCCTGGCAAGAAGCTTAATCTTGTTAATAAAGTCTGCTCTTTATTGCGGAGCAAGCAAATCCGCCACGTGATGCTCAGTACAGGTGTAACAATGTTCGAACTTGCAAGGCAAATTATAAAACAGCGTGATGAGTTGGTGATTGAAAGTATTGTTTCTTCAAACACTCTCGTACAAGGGGAATTTCTGTTGTCTAAAATTTCCCTAGCGGTATTACCTCTTAAAATGCCCCCGGGTTTACTCTTCTTTAATTACCGAACAGCTTCTTTTGGACCAGAGCGCCTGCTTGAACAAGAGGAGTCAAAAAGCGATGTTTTGAAAGATGTTCAGGCTTCCGTATTGAGCTTCACGAGCCTTTCTTTCGAAAATGGTTTTAAGATCGGGCATGATTATCCGGCAGATGTAAATGAGAAGATTATACACCTCAGGCCTCCAATTGGATGCAGGTTGGTTATTATAACCATTGATTGGGAGAAAATTCTTTCGGATACCGGTGCTGCTGTCGAGTATCAAAATCTTAAAGGCCGTGAACTTTTCGATGTTTCAAACGACCGGGAATACATTATTGTGACCGATCGGCCTAAAGACATTATTTCAAATACAGATAGAAGACGAGCAGCCGATCTAAAAAGATGGGAGGAAGAGGGGAAAGCAGTTGTTATTGATACAGACGATAAGCTCAAGGAATATTTAAAAGGGAATCATACTAAAGGCTAAATTTGAGAAGCGTGAACTTGTTATAATTCATAATTCTAAATATCTTTCAATTTCTTTACGTAGTTTCATTATTGCGTTTTCATGGATGTTTCTTAGCGTCGGGACTGAACGGCCTAAAATTTTCCCGATATCCTCATATGTCATAGGCGGTCTAACAAAATAACGAAGAATAATAACAGCCTTCTGTTCCAAGAGGAGCATTTCTATTTTTTCTCTTAGAAATACTTTTAGATCATCTTTCTTTGATATATCTTTCAAATCTACGAGATTATTAGGAAGTAGTTCAAGGTCACAACTCAGATATTTACATGTTTTTGATTTTTTATAAGAATCTTTAATAAGATTTATCGCAATGGTGCAGAGAAAATTATAGGGTGATTCATCTATATTATGCCGATAGGCTCTTAGAAAAGCGTTTTGTGTGATATCTTCAGCGTCTTGTAGACAGTAAATGTGGTAGCGTACAAACGTAAAAACCCGTTCATAGTAAATATGTATCAGTTCATCCAATACGTTTTTGTCTACAAACATGTAAAATCCCTTTATAAAGCCCTTATCCATCTATGATATTAGACATTAGAGCCTAGCAGAAATGAAAAAAAATTTATTTTTTATGTATTTTATTTACATTTGCTGGGGTTACCAGTCACAGCTTATACCAAACATTAAACTTGATCATATTAGCGAAATCAGACAAGAATTAGGTTGCATGCAAGTAGAAAGGGGGCTGGGTGGAATCATTTAGCCAATCAAGAGTCTGTAGTTTGTTTAGCGTATCAAAATTCCTATTTCGACGAAATAATAGTTATTTCACAGCGTTAATATTTTTGCTGAAAAATTTGAAAAACATTTTCATTTTCTTGTCGTCGTTCAGTCTACAATAGTGAATAGAGGAAATGATGAAAAAGAATGAGCAGAACAGGAAATTAAAATAGGAGCCGAATTATGAATCTAATAGAGAAGCGTTCCAAACAAAAGGAAGTACGCTGCCGAGGTCCAGATTAAGCATGCGACGGAGAAATAACTCATATAACCCAATTATAGAAAGTAGTTATGGTCCATAATGAAGGGTTTTATGTGGAAAAGGTCGGCGGCAATGTGTGCAGCCGACCTTTTCTTTTTAGTTATTCAAAAGAACAAGGGTTAATGAAATGGATTGGTCAAATATTTTAGAAGCGAGTATCGGAATAATAACAGCAGGGTTAGTTGTATATGTTGTTCAGCTTTTTCTGCCGGATGACCACAAAAAGAAGATCCAACGGATCTTAAGGAATATCCTCAGATACTTATGGTAAGTTGTGACAAGTCAAATTCTGGAATCAGGAAGATGCTCTTCTTATTTTTTAAGGTTTTCGACTGTTTTTGTCTTGCTGGATGAAGTAGTCTTATTATCTAGTACCTCGTAACATTTGCTTTTAGCAGTTGCATTGGGATTGCCGATAAAAATTTCAGGATGTTTATTCTGAAAGGAATCGGT
>JAFGGH010000010.1 GCA_016930645.1 Sedimentisphaerales bacterium | reverse complement strand
CGACTGCCAAACCGGCGACGATAAATATCAGGCCTAAAAAATTCTGTAATACTAAATTACCCACAGCCCAAAGCCACTGCGAGTCCTGTAAAAGCTGGCTCGTCTCGAACATAAACGATGAAAATGTTGTAAAAGCCCCGAGGAACCCAACAAAAATTATTATTCTCATCTGTGGGCTGATACTGAGCCTGCTTGCTGTAACCGCCCAGAGAAGACCGAACACAAAACAGCCGAGTATATTTACTACCGCTGTGCCGAATGGGAACTCCGCGCTTATATTCTTTTGCACAATACCACTAAGCCAATAACGACTTAGCGTCCCGGCGGCACCTGCCATGGAAAGAAACAAGAATTTTTGATACATTACCATTCTCCAAAATTCTGTATAAATTGCGTTCCAAAGATGATACCATCGCCGACGATTTGTTCAATAATTTTTAATTTTATTAATAATTTTTTTATGAAACCGAAGATATTACTTGTTAATCCTGCGATTTACGATTTCGCCGCTTTCGATTTCTGGCTCAGGCCTTACGGTATGCTGGAAATTGCGGGCTTCCTGCGCGGCAAAGCTGATTTCGAACTGTTCGACTACCTCGACCGTCTGCATCCGTTTATGGCTGATAATGAAAAATTCAAATCCGACCGGTGGGGACGAGGCAGATTTTTCAGAGAAAGAATTAAACCACCAAAACCGTTTGTTGGTATTCCAAGATATTTTAGGAGATTTGGCCTGCCGAGAAAACTATTTGCCGTATTATTAGAATCAGCACAATCATTCGACCATGTATTCATCCAGACAACAATGACATACTGGTATCCGGGTATTGCCGAGGTAATCGAAGATGTACGAAAATATCAGCCGGACGCCAAAATCATCTTAGGTGGCAACTATGTTACTATATGCCCGGAGCACGCAAAGACGCTCGGTGCGGATTTGCTTGTTTATGGTACGGATTTAAGGCCATTATGGGACTACATCGGCGCAGAAGCCGATTTGAATCAACCTGCCCTGTGGGAAATTTATCCCGAACTTAAAACCGTCGCGATTAAAATCAGCGACGGCTGTCCGTTTAGCTGTACATACTGTTCAGTTCCCAAGGTATATGGCGGCTTTGCAGCCCGCTCATTAGAAAGAGCGCTTGCAGAGCTTGAGCTTATGGTAAAACTCGGCGCTGAAAATATCGCTTTCTATGACGATGCCCTGCTGTACAAAGCCGACGAAGTTTTAATTCCGTTTCTGGAGCAAGTTCTAAAGAGGAATATCAAAATCAATTTTCATACACCCAACGCATTGAACGCTCGCTTTGTTACTAAAGATTTAGCGGACTTGATGGTTCGTGCGGGCTTTAAGACTTTTTACCTTGGCTTTGAAAGCTCATCTATCCAATGGCAAAAGCAAACCGGCTCAAAGGTATTCAGCGAAGAATTAGCACAGTCAGTTGAATATCTGAAATTAGCAGGAGCCGACCTGAATGATATTACCGCATATCAAATACTCGGTCATCCTTCCAGTGACATACAACAGCTCGAAGAATCAATGCGGTTTGTAGCAGAGCTCGGTATCCGCGGGATGTTGGCTGATTTTTCTCCGATACCGGGCACACCGGACGGCGATGCATGCAGTAAGTGGGTGGACTTAAGCGAGCCGCTTTTACATAACAAGACCGCGTTTACAATTATCAGAACAGGTTTTGATGAATCCAACCGCCTCAAAGACCTGCAACGCAAACTGAACCGGCAAATTTCACACTGATTTGATTTAGAAGCTCAATTCGATTAGAATCAGATTTATGAAAGTGCACCTCAAAACCTACGGGTGTCAAATGGCTAAGCTGGATACCGCTTTAGTAACCGGTGCGCTAAAAACAAAAGGTTATAGTCTTACCGAACATATTAAAGAGGCTGATGTGGTTTTGCTCAATACCTGCTCGGTACGGGAACATGCAGAGCAAAAGGTGCTGTCGCATATCGGTCAATTGAAGCATATCAAGAAGCAAAAGCCTGATTTGGTTGTCGGTATCATCGGCTGTATGGCACAAAGGCTCGGCGACGATTTACTCGAAGACGGAACAGTCGATATCGTGGCTGGGCCGGGGCAGATACCCGAAATTATCGAAATGATAACAAAAGCAATAAGTGAAAAGTCAAGACAAGTAAGTGTCGCTGATAATATCCGAAAAGCCGGTCCCCAAAACCCGGCACTTGAGGATTTCGAGTCGGTCTATGATACGGCGGACAAGGACATACCCGGCCAGGCTTTTGTCAGGGTGATGAGAGGCTGTGATAATTTCTGCACATATTGTATCGTGCCTTACGTTCGCGGACCGGAAATATCTCGGCCTGTCGATAAAATCACAGAGCAAGTAAAAAGATTGGCCGACGAAGGTGTCAAGTTAGTAACGCTGCTCGGCCAGGCCGTGAACAAATATAAATCCCGATATATCGGGACCGCAGGTGATAAAACATATTCGCTGGCCGATTTGCTTTACAAGGTTAGCGAAATTGACGGTATCGAATGGATACGCTTTGTTACGAGCTATCCGCAGAAAGATGGTTTCATTGAGTTGATGCAGGCTATGGCGGATTTGCCGAAGGTTTGTAATTATCTGCATATGCCCGCCCAGTCCGGCTCCGACAGGATTCTAAAGGCTATGAACCGTCATTATACGGCAGCGGAATATCTGGAAATGCTGGACGCCGCCCGGCAAATTGTACCTGATATTACAATCGCAGGCGATTTTATTGTCGGTTTTCCGGACGAAAGTGACAAGTACTTCGAGCAGACAGTTGAACTGGTTAAAAAAGCCCGGTATAAAAACTGTTTCGTATTTAAGTATTCGAACCGGCCTGGCACAACAGCGGATAACAGGCTGCAGGATAATATTCCCTTAGAGGTTAAAAAGCAGCGTAATTACAGATTGCTCGAAGTACAGGAAAAGATAAGTGAGGAATTGAGTGCTGAATTTCTTGACAAAGAAGTAGCTGTATTAGTTGAAGGCCCCAGTAAAAAGCCTCATCTAAACGCAGCCGAATCGCAGGGCCGGCCTCAGCTTGTCGGCAGAACGGCTGATGACTGGATAGTAGTCTTCAACGGCGACGAATCTCTTGCCGGACAATTCGCCAAAATCAAAATCACAAAGACAAGCCCGCTTACGCTTTTCGGTAATCAAATCTGAACTTTTAAAAATAATTTTATTTTTTCTGTAACATTTTCTCTTGACAACACTCATATATGTCGATATGAGATGTATTGTAAGTTTTTCGGAGTATTATTAATGAACAATTTCAGGGACAACCGGCAGACAACAACAAGCCGCAAAACGGCTGTGCTGTTTGTATGCACCGACTTTGTGCATGGTACGGATAGAATGTATGTCAATACCCTGCACATTGAAAAGGAGGCTGCTCCCTAAAAGCTATTGACATAAGTCGTTGATTTATAAGCCTTTCAGGGAGCAGAAAAACCTGAAAGGCTTTTTTATTTTAGCCACAGAGGTCACCCGGCTTCGCCCCGATGAATCGGGACTACGCCGAGGCGAGCAGAAAACAAAGAGAATGAATAATAAAAAGATTTTTTTGATACTAAAGTAGCAAGAGAAATTAGAAATTTATGTTAAGTTTCGCAAAGAAATTGGCTTTGTGATTGCGGGAAAGGTATGCGCTTATGAAAACAAAAAACAAAACAGTTTGGTATGAAGATGACTTGTTCTGGGAAACGTTAGGTCCGGAGATATTCAACGCTGAAAAAATCGAGTCGGCGCCACAGGAAGTTGACAAGGTTCTCGAACTTCTTCAGCTACAGCCCGGCGCCAGGGTGCTTGACTTATGCTGCGGTATCGGCAGACACAGCCTGGAGCTTGCAAGACGCGGCTTTGAGGTAACAGGCTTTGACAGAACAAAAAACTATCTGCAAAAGGCCGAAGAACAAGCTAAAATAGAAGGTCTCACTATAGACTTTGTCCAAGGCGACATGAGGAAGTTCTGCGCGCTGGAGGAGTTCGACGCGGTTATCAATCTGTACACCGCGTTCGGCTACTTCGAGGAACAGTCGGATGACAAACGCGTTTTGCTTAACGCTTTTGCCTCATTAAAGCCCGGCGGCAAACTGCTGATAGAACTAATGAGCAAAGAGGTTTTAGCCAGAATATTCAAGTCCCGTGAATGGAATGAGAATAACGGCGTTACTTTCCTTCGCGAAAGCAAGGTTACTCAAAGCTGGTCGTGGGTTGAGAATCGCTGGATACTGCTCAAAGACGGCGAAAAACACGAATTCAGTTTTGGTCACCGTTTGTACTCAGCGGCAGAACTGTCGGGCCTGCTTTGGTCTGCCGGTTTTAGAAGTGTGAAGGTTTTCGGCAACCTCGAAGGTGCGGATTATGACAATAACGCCGAGCGGCTGGTCGTTCTGGCAACTAAATAATTAAAGGAAATAAAAATGTGCGTTGAAAACACAAAACTTGTTGAGCCAACAGTTGAGCTAAAAGGTGAGTTTCTGGCAATGGCCAATGAATTTAAGGCTGAGGGCAGCGATACAATGAATGGTGTTGGCAGTATAGAGATAGATAACTTTGAAAATTCTATTATACACGCTAAAAACCATTCTCGCGGCATTGATTTACCCCAGGGCTGGGTACCAGCAAGTACTTTTTGGCTTGTAAGTAATAACCAGATTGTTGGTAGCTGTAATATCAGACATCAGCTTAATGAATTTTTGGAAAATTACGGCGGACATGTCGGTTATGGAATCAGGCCGAGTCAAAGGCAAAAGGGATACGGTATGCGCATACTAAAACTTAGTCTGGAAAAAGCAAAGCAACTTGGCTTGGAACGTGTGCTTATAACCTGCGATGACGACAATATTGCCTCTATAATAATTATCGAAACCAATGGCGGCAAACTCGAAGACAAGATTATGGACGAAGGACACAAAGTGCCAACCCGGCGGTACTGGATAGACCTGAGACTAAGGGAGACTTGAAATGGAATTCTATGAGACAAGGCTGTTTCTTTTTATGTCTAAAAAAGTCCAAGCAGCAAAAGAGCCGGAAAATAAAAAGGAGAAAGAGATGGAATTTAAGACAATGAAAATTACAGATTACGAAGAAGTATTTGCTTTGTGGCAAAGCTGCCCCGGTATCGGTCTGCACAGTGATATCGACTCCAAGCTATGGATAGGAATGTACCTTGCACGTAATCCCGGCATAAGTTTCGTGGCTGTCCTGCATGGGCAGGATGCCCATGCTACAGAAAAAATAGTCGGTGCTGTTCTTTGCGGCCATGACGGCAGGCGGGGATATCTGCATCATCTGGCTGTTGCCGAAGGCTACCGTCACAAAGGCATCGGTAAAGCTCTTCTCGAAAAGGCCTTCGAGGCGCTTCGCAATAAAGGTATTCGCAAGTGCCATACATTTGTCTTTTGCGATAACGAAGAAGGTCTCGGTTTTTGGCAAAATTCCGGCTTCGCCGAGCGGAAAGATTTGAAACTCGTATCAAAAAAGATTATGCTGTGATACGAACATTTAAGGTTCGAAACAAGAAGGGATATTCAAATGACTTCCGGTGCAGGCAATGAGTTTATCGAAAAGACAAAGTATGAAAATATGGCCCCTTC
The DNA here is from genome assembly GCA_016930645.1 of Sedimentisphaerales bacterium. GTDB lineage: Bacteria > Planctomycetota > Phycisphaerae > Sedimentisphaerales > Anaerobacaceae > JAFGGH01. The sequence goes on along the minus strand of JAFGGH010000010.1, from coordinate 24,874 downwards.
GCCGCAGCAGAAAGGTGATCCACCGCCTGTATTACAAGCGGATTTTACTAAAGACAAAGACAGAATAGATTTACCAAAACCTGAAAATATAGGCGGAGAGATACAAACAGTTATTGAACAGCGAACCAGCGTCCGCAAATACAGCGAAAAAAAACTGACTCAGCAGGAACTGGTTTATCTTCTTTGGTGTACTCAAGGCGTAAAAAAAATCGAAGCAGGCCTGCATACTTTCAGAAACGTGCCATCGGCAGGGGCGAGACACGCAATTGAAACTTTCGTCCTCGCCAATCGAATCGAAGGATTAGAGCCTCTGCTGTATCAGTACCTTGCCTTGGAACATAAATTAGCTATCGCTTCACACGATAACAGGATGGCTGATAAAATCAGCATGGCAGCTTTTGGCCAGGATATGCTCAAAACCAGTGCCGCGAGTTTTATCTGGGTAGCTGATATTAAACGAATGGCATGGCGATACGGCGAAAGAGGCTACCGATATATTTTCTTAGACGCAGGCCACGTCTGCCAGAATCTATACTTAGCGGCAGAAGCTATCGGCTGCGGCGTCTGCGCAGTAGCTGCTTTCGATGATGACCTGCTGAATGAAACTCTGGGCATAGACGGCAAAAATCATTTCGTTATTTATCTCGCTGCCATTGGGAAAAAACCACTTTAATTTGAGGTACTGATATTATGGAGCAATTGGAAGAAATATCTAAAAGAAGAAAAAAAGCACATGAGAAATTGATTACCTTAAAATCCAAGGTCTATCAGGCGTTTCTTGAAATGGAAAAAGCAGCCTTTGCGGATGGAGAGCTGCCAAAGAAAACGAAAGAACTTATAGCGGTAGGCATTTCGGTTGTAGCCGATTGCGAATCCTGTATGCAGTGGCACATCGAGCAGGCCGCCCAAGCAGGTGCCTCTCAACAGGAGGTTCTCGAAGCGGTAGAGGTAGGAATGGAAATGGGTGGTGGTCGAACTACGGTATCTGCAAGATTCGCCCTTGAGGTAATGGAAAACATTTATAAGAATTAACAATGGAGATTAAAAGGAAATGAAAAATGTAATAGTTTTATTGATAACATTGGCATCCTTTCTGCTTCTTCAGGGCTGTAAATCGAAAGAAACGAGTCAGGCTACTTCTACAGATGGGATTACAATAAGCTATAATGTTTGTGGCAAGGGTGAGCCGGTGCTCGTATTTGTTCACGGTTGGAGCTGCGATAAGAGCTTCTGGAAATACCAGGTACCGCATTTCGCTAAGAACCATAAAGTTGTAACAATCGACCTCGGTGGCCACGGTCAATCGAGTCTCGGCAGAGAAAGCTGGACAGTCGAAGCATTCGGCAAAGATGTTGCTGCGGTCATCAATAAGCTTAACCTTAAAAAAGTGATTCTTGTCGGACATTCAATGGGCGGACCTGTCATTCTCGAAGCCGCACGCCAGATGCCGGACAGAATAATAGCTTTAGTTGGAGCCGATACTTTTCACGATATTGAGAAAGGATATGACCCACAGGAAATTAGAAACATCGTGTCAGCATTAAATCAGGACTTCGCATTAGTAATGAAGAATTTTGTTACCCAAATGTTTCCCCCGAACACGGATGCCGAACTTATCGAATGGGTTGTAAACAAAGCAACTGCAGCCAATCCACAGGTTGCAGTAAGCTCAATAGAAAATCTGCCCAAATACAATATCAAAGAAGCTGTAAAGGGCATCGCTATACCCATCTACAGTATTAGTTCCGACTTCTGGCTGACAGACTTTGATAACAATAAAAAATATGTAAAGTTCTTCGAGGTCAAAATGATGCCCGGCATCGGCCATTTTGTAATGCTCGAAGACCCTGAAAAATTCAATCAGTTAATCGATGAAATCATAGACGAACTCAAAAAGTAATTTTACGAAATACTATGTTAAAGATTATTCCCGTTGAGACAGATGAAGACCTTGAAATCATCAGGGATCTCTTCGTCGAATATGCGGATTCTTTGGATTTTGATTTGTGCTTTCAGAATTTCCAAGAGGAGTTAGCAAATCTTCCCGGCAATTATGCCCCGCCGGAAGGCTGCCTGCTGCTTGCAAAATATAAAGGACAACCGGCAGGTTGTGTCGCACTGCGTAAGCTAAGCGACGATATTTGTGAAGGAAAAAGACTATACGTCAGGCCGGAATTTCGAGGCCTGGAAATCGGCAGAAAGCTAACAGAAGCTGTCATAGCCGAAGCTCGAAAAATCGGTTATTCTTCGATGCGAGGCGACACAATCAACACAATGACTACAGCTTTGTCGCTTTATGAATCGCTCGGATTTAAAGAAATCCAGCCTTACTATCACAATCCAATAGAAGGCGCTGTTTTCCTGGAATTGAAGCTGCGATAAAAGTGGAATACAACCGCCGTAGGCGATTTCGCGGATTAGCCTTGAAGAACAGCACCAAAATTGTAAAATAAGTCAAATTCAGGTAAAAATTTAGACTTGTTACTCGTATGATAATCGAGCAACAAGTAACAGAAAAATGGAGCAGTGGCAGAGCGGCTGATCGCGACGGTTTTGAAAACCGTTTCACCCTTTCGGGTGACGGGGGTTCGAATCCCTCCTGCTCCGTTCTACGCTTCGCTACGACCTGTCCATCGTAGTGAAACGAAGACGGAACGGCGGGCCGGTCTACGCTGCGGGAGGCTGTGGGAGTTTGCATATGTGGTACGTATACATTTTAAAAATGGCTGATGGGAAATATTATGTCGGCTCAACCAATGACCTAAAGAGGCGAATAGAAGAACATGCAATAGGTCGGGAAATTTCTACAAAGTGGCGGCTTCCGGTGATTCTGGAAGCATATGTCGCAGTTAAGTCGGAGCGAACAGCGCGTAATCTCGAAAAATATCTTAAGACGTCATCCGGAAAAGCAACGCTAAGGAAAAGAATTTTACCCGACGAAGCAATAGCGTAGTCGGGCCCTCCTGCTCCGTTCTACGCTTCGCTACGAACGGCGGGCCGTTTTATATTATGCTATGCTACGAACGGCGGGCCGTTTTATATTATGCTATGCTACGAACGGCAGGCCGTTTAATACTGCGCTACGACCTGTCCGTCGTAGTGAAACGAAGACGGAACGGCAGGCCGTTTTATATTATGCTATGCTACAAACGGCGGGCCGTTTAATACTGCGCTACGACCTGTCCGTCGTAGTGAAACGAAGACGGAACGGCAGGCCGGTCTTAAATTAGTGGCTGATGACAGATGAGATTCTGAATACCGGCAGCAGAAGCGCTATTGCAATAGTACCGATGATTGCGCCGAGGATTGTAATCATAAGCGGTTCGATAAGAGTCATTACAGCTTTTATCGAAGCGTGGAGTTTTTTCTCGTAAAACAATGATATCTTGTCACTGACCTGTCCGAGCTTGCCGCTTTTTTCGCCGGCTTTGAGCATCTGGATGATGCCCGAAGATATCAATGTGCTGTCCTGTGCAAGCTGGATTGATTCGGAAAACTGATAGCCATCTCGGATTTTGTCATCTACTTCGGACCAGAGCCTCTGGAAATAAAAATTACGGCAGGAATCCTGTATAACCCTTACTGTATCAAGCAAGTTTACTCCGGTGTTTACCATAGTCGACATTATTCTCATACTGCGGGCGACAACGGTATCTATAAACATCGTTCCCACAATGGGAATGTTAATCTTCAGATAATCAGTTATGCGTCTTCCTGTTTCAGTGCGGGCAAAGTAATACAATGCTACACCGATTACTATAAGAGCTGTTACAACGGCAGTCATAATCTCAAAATCAGCGAGTTTGCTGCTGAAACCAACGAGTATTTGAGTAATTTTCGGCAGAGCGGCACCTCTGGCCTGATAGATTTTCGTAAATCTCGGCAGTACAAAGAACATCAGCGTGCCCGTGGCGGCAACAGCCATAAGGGCCATAATAAACGGATAGGTAAGCGCGCCTTTTATCTTCTTTTTTGTTTCAACCTCAAATTCGAGGTAACTGCTCAAAACTCTGAGCATTTCCACCATTTTCCCCGATGCTTCGGAGGCTTTGACCATACTGATATACATCGGTGTGAAGGTCCGAGGATATGACATAAGCGCCCGCGAAAAAGGCTCACCGCTTTTTACAGTTGTAGAAGCGCTTTCCGTCATCTGCCTGAAAGGACCGTATTCCTGCTGTTCGGCGATTGCATCAAGAGCATCACTAAGGACAACACCGCTGTCAAGCATAACAGAAAGCTGTATCGTGAACATTATCAGGTCAGATTGTTTAATTTTAATATTCGCAAGTTTTTTCTCGTAGGAGGTACCTGCCTTCCCGGCGTTAACAGCCTGAGCCAGGCCCAGTTCATCAAAAATGCTTTTTGATGACCTCATATCGCGGTTATCATTTTGAGCCTGCGAATTTTTGTTGGTTTTTACAGTCGTTTGTACCATATTAATTTATCAATCCTGCTCCTGCTGGCCTTCGATTATATAAGCAGTTCTCAATACTTCCTCAATAGTAACAATACCGGCCTTTACTTTTTCGATACCGTCAAGTACAAGCGGAATCATTCCTTTTTTGGTCGCGGTTTCTCTTATCTGTTTCAATGTAGCGCCGTTGGCAATCATTTCCCTTATTTGATCTTCAGGTACGAACAATTCATGTATAGCGATTCTGCCCGAACATCCTGTGTTACGGCACTTTTTACAGCCCATTCCGCTATAATACTTTTTGATTTCACCACCGAGACTCTGTACGATTTTCTTAATAGCTGCGGGTGGTTCGTATTCGTTTTTACAGTTGGGGCAAATCTTTCGAACAAGTCTTTGAGCAAGAACTGAGACGAGTGAAGCGCTTAACAGATACGGCGCAACTCCCAAATCCAAGAGTCTTGTTACTGCCCCCGGAGCGTCGTTGGTATGCAGCGTCGAAAAAACAAGATGTCCTGTCAAAGCAGCCTGCACAGCAATATTAGCGGTTTCATGGTCTCGAATTTCTCCAACCATAACGATGTCAGGGTCCTGTCTCAAAAGAGACCTGAGGGCATTGGCAAATTTGAAACCGACTGTTTCACTAACCTGGAACTGGTTTATTCCGTGAACATTGCATTCAACAGGGTCTTCAACCGTGCAGATGTTTACCTCATCGCTGTTCAGTTCGGAAAGCGTAGCATAAAGTGTTGTGTTTTTACCTGAGCCCGTAGGACCGGTAACGAGAATAATACCGTTGGGCGAAGCCATGATCTTCCGATATGTTTTCAGGTTTTCGTAATCAAATCCGAGCGACTCAAGACTGAACATTATTTTTTGCGGATTAATAACACGGATTACGACTTTCTCTCCGAAACTTCCAGGCATAACAGATACACGCAGGTCAATAGCCTTTCCTTCAACCAGTACGTGAATACCTCCGTCCTGGGGCAGACGCCGCTGGGCAATATCAAGCTCAGCCATAATTTTAATACGGGAAACAATCGCCGGGTGCATCTGGTGAGGCGGCCTGAGTTTTTCGTATAATTTGCCGTCAACACGATACCTGATTCTCAGCACTTTTTCGTCCGGCTCTATATGAATGTCACTGGCGTTTTCCCTGACCGCGTTGTAGATAATATAATTGACCAGTTTTACGACCGGTGACTGGCCTGCTATCTCCTCAAGGTTACCTATGTCTTCGGTGATGTTTTCTATCAGAGTAAAATCATCGAGTCCTTCATCGTCAATGATATCATCAATGACAAATACATGGGCTTCAGGCATATAATTCTGCAGAGTCGCTTTTATGTCTTTGGTTGTGGCACAGACGACCTGGACTCGGCAGCCGCTTAATCTTTCTATTTCGTCAATTAAAAAGACATTGCTTGGTTCGCTTACGGCGACTGTCAGAGCGTCATAAACCTTGAACAAAGGAATAACAATATACTCTTCGAGAAAATCATTAGGCAGAAGCTCGACAGCTTTCGGGTCACAAATTTTGGGGTTCACCTGGGCATATGGAACTCCGTAAGTTTCAGCAAGAGCCGCCGCAATCTGGTTTTCGGAGCAGTACCCTAATTCAACGAGCAATTCTCCGAGCAGCTTGGAGTGCCCTTTTTCTCTCTGTTCGGCAAGAGCCTGCTCTATCTGCTCGTCGGTTACAAGCCCTTTTTCCTGCAGTATCTGGCCTAATTGTTTTTTGTTTTGTACAGCTATCTGAGCCATATTAAATTCATTTTTCGTTTTCTTCTATCAGGCGAAGCTTTTTACCGCTTGCGCCAATTCGGTATAACAATCGAACTGACCGTCCAGCCTTGTAATTTCAAGAATTTTTGTGCAATTTTCATCAAGTCCGGCCAGTCTTAACTGACAATTATTTTCATTGCAATAGTCACGCGCCCACAGCAGTTGTTCAAGTCCGGCACTGTCAATAAAACCGGTGCTGCTTAAATCAAGTACGATACCGCTTCTGGCTTCGGCAATGATTTCACTGACACTGCTTTGCAGAGTCTGTACTGAATCGATATCCAGCTCGCCGTGGATTTCGAGTACGGTTACATCATTATAGTCTTGTCTGTTTAGTCTCATCCCAAGAGTGTTCCTACTGCAACTGTACCATAATTTGAAATTTCATAGGCGGTATACATATCTTTGAGGCCGTCCTGAATCATATCCCAGAGGTGATATATATCACTCTGGAGAAACAGACTGCCGATTTTCTCATCAAACTGTGTTCCAAGCCCCTCCTGAATCTCAGCTATTGCCTGTTCGACTGTCAAAGCTTCTCTGTATGTTCTCTTGCTGGTCATAGCATCGAAGCTGTCGGCGAGACTGATAATTCTGGCTATTAATGGAATCTGCTCGCCGGCAAGTCCGCATGGATAACCTTTTCCGTCGAACCGTTCGTGGTGACTTAAGACGCCGGGAACAATGTCGTGCATTTGTTTTATGCCGCCGAGTATGCCCGCACCGATTGGCGGGTGCTCCTTTATCCGGCTGAATTCCTGTTCCGTGAGCTTGCCTTTCTTTCTCAATACAGATTCATCAACCCCCATCTTGCCTATGTCGTGGAGTAATCCAGCCAGATAAACCTGATGAACCTGCTGCCGGTCGAGTATGTCATTCTTTGCAAGCTGCTCGGCAATCCATTTTGATATAAAGGCGACTCTCTCCGAATGACCTCTTGTGTACGGGTCTTTGGCGTCGATACTGCTTGTCAGGGCCTTGAGTGATCCGATAAAAAGCTCTTTCAAATCGTTAAAAAGATTTCCGTTTTCAATAAATACCGCACAGCCGTTAGCTACAGAATTGAAGAGTTTAGCGTCGATACTGTCGAAATCGGCTTTGCCGATTCTGTTTACCGCAACCATAAAGCCAATCATTCTGTGAGACGTGTCGTTTGAGGAACGAGATTTTTCTTTTGCGAAAAGCGGCACAGCAATGATATTTTTTACGGTATCAGGCCAGGCATACTTAAAAGGCGAATCAACTTCACTGTCGAGCAGAGCTTCTTTGCCCTGTCTGATTTGTTGTTCAAGGCGGTCTGCGATAATTTCACCCATATGCTGGTCGATATTTATAAGTCCCGCTCCGGCGGCAATAATCATTTGCTTCTGCTTGTCAATAAACCTTTCAACCAGAACCGCTATACCTTCGACAGATACAATATCAGTCAGGCTGTCACAGGCCATCTGTAAATAATTGAAGTCCGATTCCGTAACTTTCATGTTCGAGCTTAGCTTGTGAAGAAGAACAAGTTCTTCATACATCTTTGACAGTTCTGAGCTGACCATCTCAATCTGATTATTTGTCTGTATCTGGGTCTGGAAATTTTCGGCAAGTACTTTAAGCATACGGCCCAGTGCGGTAACAGTATCCTCTTGCCGCTGTTTTGTTCCGAGGTCGATAACCATCAACCCCGGCCAGGATTGAGGTTCACTCATCATTTCACTCAAATCGAGCCGGGTAGCGATGTATCTTTTTTGTAAAAGCTCAAAGCCGCAGGAATCGTCGGAGAATTTACCGCTTTGAATAACCGGTTTAACAATCTGCCCGACAAAGTGTATGTCGGTCTCGAAATTATCGTTTTCATACATATACAGAACCTGCCCGTCAATATCACACAATGCGAAATTGCAATCCAGGCTCTGCAGGCTTTTCGCAAAGCAGGTAAAATCCAAAAGGCTCAAAGGTCCCTTTCTTTTGTCGATAATCTCAGCCATACACTCTCCGTTGTGGAATTTAATCGGCGCTCGTCAATTCAGTCTGATAAATTATGTCCTCTATATCCCTGAGTAATTCCTTTGGACTGAAGGGTTTGCTCAAACAATGATTGATGTTCAGCCTTTGCTTCTGTTCGTCTTCGACAGCAAAGCTTCGGGCTGTAAGCATAATCACGGGGATATCTTTTGTTTCCTCATTAGCTCTTATTTTTTCGATAAGCTCCATACCGCTTATAACCGGCATCTGATAATCGGTAACAATGATGTCGGGCTTTTCTCTGCAGGCCAGCTCGTACGCTTCAGCTCCGTTCGATGCGGTAATAACTTCGTACCCGTTGTTTCTGAGCTTTATAGCAACCACGTGAACAATATGGATTTCATCATCCACAACCAATACGGTCTTGTTAGCCATAATATTGCCTCCAACGTTCAATTTTTATCCGGCAGCCGTTACCGTTCTTTCTGCCACCAACGGCAGCTCGAAACTAAAAGTGCTGCCCCTGCCTACCTCGCTTTGGACAAAGACTTTTCCTCCGTGCACCTTTTCAATAATCTGTTTTACAAGGTTTAATCCCAGACCTGTTCCTTTGGCCTGCTTTTTGTTTGTGTCAACCCGATAAAACTTATCAAACACATGTTCGATATCTTCCGGCGGTATTCCGACTCCGGTATCTGTTACTTTAACTATCGCAACGTTGACATTATCATCAACTTCCGTCCGGATAGTTACAGAGCCTCCCGACGGTGTATATTTCACCGCGTTTGAGAGCAGGTTGATGATGACCTGGGCAAGCATGTCCCTGTCAACACAGACCTGGTCATAAACGATAGGTTTTTGACCGGTAACCTGAATATTTTTTTCCTCGGCATAATTTTTTATCATCTGAAGCTGCTCTTCTATTAAAATAGTCAGGCTGACAGGTTCTTTGTTAATCTTAATAAGACCCGACTCGATACGAGCGGTGTTCAGGATGTCTTCAATCAGCCTGTTAAGTCTCTGGGCCTGACTTTGAATTACCGAGTAAAATTCTTTTCTTGTCTTTTCATCCTGTGCCTCACCTTCAGCGAGCATTTCCGCGTAAGCGGTAATCGAAGCAAGAGGAGTTTTCAATTCGTGCGAGACATGACTTACAAAATCGTTTTTCATCTGAGAAATTTCTTTTTCCCTGGTGACATCGTGCAGTACGGCCACAGTACCGCAAACCTGTTCCCTCTTATCGTATATACAGGAAACGATGCACTCAAAGGCATGCATACGGTCATTTTCGATAAACTCGATTTCGTGGCGTTTTGCCCTTGCCCTGCTGTTGCGGCACTTTGCCAGATAATCCACAAACTGTTTTTTATCCTCTTTTACAAGTGACGCAAGGGGCTTGAGATGAACATTGCTGAAATCAAAACTGAATAATCTTCCGGCGGCTTCATTAGCCATAAGCAGACGGTCATATTCATCAACAACAAGCACTGCATCGCGGATACTGTATATAATAGCTTCGGTGTTTTGCCTTTGCCGTTGTGAGAGCTGGATTTGCAGTTGCAGATCTTTAATTTGCTCTTCAAGAGCCTGCTGATTTTTCTGGTAATGCTGAATTCTCTCTGCTACGGCGTCTGCAAGCTCAGAGGCCATATTTGTATTGTCAAAACCGGTGGGTTTACCATCCTCTTCAAGCTGGCTTGCTATGGACGTGACGGACTCGAGCAGCCGGTGAATACACCAGCCAAGCCAGGTCACGACCATAGCGCCGGCTAAACAACAGACAGCCTCTATAATGAACCACCCAACTCCGAAGCTTCTTTTGCCAAGATGTACCAAAAGCGCCGCAGCTAATACGAACGCCGCCAATGCTATGCCTAATGGCACTAAAGGTACGGACTTACTTTTTATCTTTAACGAATTCAAAACTACATCCTTCAATTACTTCTAACCCGGCTTCGCCAAAGGCTATGCCGAGGCAAGTAACGGGCAGTCTTACTAAGCTGCCCGCTAATCATTACAAAATCACTTATTGAGTTTCCTTGATTTTTCCCAGCACTTCGGCTTTCAATCGCTCGGCCTGCGGGAAGTTCGGACGCAATGCGAGAATAGTGTCCAGTTCAGCCAGCGCTGCGCGATAGTAGCCCTCAGTATAATACTGCTGTGCAATACCGAGTCTTCCCTCGAAGATTTTTGTTCTGTTGATGATATTAAGAGATTCGTGCGCACCATCAACTACGCGTTTGATGTCTTTAGCATCGGTAAATTCAGACAGCTCCTCAGGGTCCTCAATGATGTGTGGCGTGATTAAAATAATCAGCTCTTTTCTTGTAACAGTATCTTTGACCTGCTGGAAAACGCCACCAATAACAGGCAGGTCACCAAGCACCGGCACCTGTGAATGGTCCTGGCGGATGTCGTCTTTAAATAATCCACCAATCACAACGGTCTTACCATCTTTGACCATAACATTTGTAGAAACCTTTGTAGTCTCTTTGGTAGGTAGTGTAAAACCACTCTTAGCCGCAGTACCAACTGTGCTTTGCTCAGGATTAATCTCCATTCGGATGTATCCATCACTACAAACGTAAGGCCTGAACTTCAGCGTCGTACCACTTTCGAGAAACTCAACCTGCTGAGTAACAACCCCTCCATCGCTTACCTGCGTGGTGGTTAGATAACCATCCTCGGCACCAATCAGAATATGCGCCGCCTGTTTGTTCAGGGCGATTATCTTCGGATTGGCTAAAACTGTTGTATCGGTGATACTTTCCAGAGCTCTTAAAAAGCCCGTGATATCATCAATACTGAAAGCGGCAGTCAAACCTTTAGAACCGGTAACCGAGCTTGCGAAACCGCTTGAAGTAAAACCTTCATTTGAAGAAATGCTCATAGCCGCTCCAGCTATACTGCTGAAGTCAATCCCGAATTCTGTTTCATCTTTAAGTTGAGCCTCGAGAATTGTAACATCGAGCAGTATTGCCGGCGGACGAACATCGATTTGCTCTATCATTGAGGCAACTCTTTTGGTGTTCTCAGGATAGTCATACACAACAATCGTATCGTGCATAGCAAGGCTGTCGCCCCCTTCACCGGCTTCGGTGTCCTGGCCTGCTTCAGTTGATGAGGCCACAATGGCGCTGGCACTCAAAACCGGCGTGATGAGCTTTTTCATCTCGGTCGAATTTACATAGTAGAGAGTAAAGACACGCTGAACCATTCTGTCGGGGTCGTTTTTAATCTTTTGATACTCATCAGCGGTATAGACCTTGATGAAGTTACCATCCTGCTGGTACTTAAAACCGTAGCCGAGGATGGCTTCGAGAGCCTGCTCGAATGTTACGTCATAAAGGCTGCTGACGGTAACAATCCCATCGACATTTGCAGACGGGACAATGTTCTTCTGATATTTCGCAGCCAAAAAACGAAGCGCATCTTTGATGCTCATATCTTTTTTGAAACTAAGCGACTGAATCTGGCCGCCCGGAGTAACAACAACTTCTTCCTCGTTTACCTGCGGCTCGGCAGCAACAGCAGACGGTATCAATTCGGCAAAAGCAAACTGATTTTTCGGACTGTCGTCGATTTCACCGATTGCCAATGCGCCAACCACAACGGTTATAATTGTCCAAATAACAACACGTCTGGTGTAAATAGCCGCATTCTTGTACTTTTTTTCTTCGTTCATAATTGAGCTCCTTTTTTCCTAAGCATACGAAAAACTAAACAATTTCACTTTTCCAAAATCTAAAACTCATCGGGCTGTTTGAGCTTTAACTCAATCTCAGCCTTTTCACACCTCACTAATACCTTCAGACAATCTATTTTCACAATTTCACACTCATAACTTTTCGAACCATCAGTCACAACCAGAACATCTCCCACCTTCACCAGCCTGTCATTAATAAAAGCTTCCTGCTCCGGCGCCATACTAATGGCATCGAGCTTGAGCTTGTCCGCAATAACCTGAATTTGTTCCCGACCGCCGTCTGAAGAAACAATATTCACTTGTTCGCTCGCCGAGAAAACAGCGCTTTCAATATTAAAGAAGTCTCGCGAAAGCACATCATGCCTGCCTTCTTCAAAAGGCAACTCTACAAACGTTACAGAAGAATCTTTATTGTTTGCATTATTACTTGCCGGCGCCCCTTGAGATAACGCCGCTGCGACGCTTTGCGGTTTTTGCCCTACAAGAAGCTTGGCCCACATAAAAATCATCAGGGCAATTAAAACCGCAGCAACAAAAACCTTTTTCTTCTCGGTTGCGAGCCGGTTTATAATGCTGCCTTTCAAATTGGTAAGATTAACTGTCATATTATTTTTGTAACCCTCAAAATATTGAGCTTTATATTCAGGCCTGCTCACTCCGGTAATAGATAATAACTTTGGTTTCCATATTTATATTTCCCGTCAGGTCGCTGTCATTGAGCAAGCGGAATTCTTCTACCCTGACAGCCCTGTTGAGATGCTGGATATCCTGATAAAATTTTCGAATCTGACTTAATTTGCCTTTGCATTTCATATCCACTGCAATGCAGTTTAACTGTCCGGTTTCAATCTCTTTCTGAGGGGCAATTTGCTGTTCCGTCAGGCCGTAAGCATTCATAAGATTAGCTACTGTGCCGAGAAAATCGCCAAGCTGAGTATCAGCCGGTAAAGCCAAATCATATTTTTCAAGACTGGCTTTTAAACTCTCCAGCTTTTCTTCTAACTGTGGCATCTGGTTTTGTTTCTGACTGGCCTGTCTGATTACCGAATTAATCAAAGTACATTCCTCGCCGACGGCGGTGTATTTTCTGCGTGTCGGCAGATACCACAAAACAACCAAAGCCGCAACTACCGCTACCGCTGAAACAATAATAATAACTTGTTGTTTAGCTCTGCTTATGAACATCTTTTCATATATCCTTCAATCAATATCCGCTCACTTCTGTGTCATTTTATAGTTAGCCAGATAACAGCTTATTTCGAACTGGCTTACCTGTCTTTCATCAGCCTTGTCTTCATACTGCAGTTTGATATTTCCGGTGCGCGAAAACGCCAAAGACACCGATTGGAAGTAATTTGAATCTTCAAGCCTGCGTACAAAAGCGCCGACCTCGGCGGTTTCGTCGGCTATTCCGCGAATCAGTCCCTTAAATCTAACATCTCCAATTGAAACTGCTTCTTTACTTTTCGAACCACCCTGCGCAACGCGTATTCCTGAAGGACCGCTTTGATTTCTTTTTATTCCGGAAAATTTCTCGGCGGTAAATTTCAATTCGCTCAGGACTATCTTTTCATTCGTTAAGAAACTCAATTCTGAAATAATCGCCGCGATGTTAATATTCGAATCTATACTATTCAGCAGGTCACTTTTCCCCTCCAAGGCTTTAATTTCGTTTTGAATCTCGTCTGCTTTCCGGATGATATCTTCAGATTGTTCAAGCAATTGCTTTTTATTCTGGTATCCAGCTTTCGCATTTGAAAGGGAATTTGCATTTATAAAATTCCAGACTACCATTATAGCCAGGACCCCTGCCAGGATTATGTACTGGCTTCGCAAAGAACGCTGTTTGCGTTTTGACACCTTATACCATTCTGGAATCAGGTCAATTTCTTTCATTGGTCATATCCGTCCTCTCCTGAATTTAAACCTCTAAACGCCAGTCCTGCAGATACAGCCCATTCACAAAAATCGGTCGGCTGTTCGCTGTCAAAATTTACTCTCGAAATATCAAATCCTCTAAAAGGCTCGGCTGTTTCGACATCGACTGTAAGCTGCCTTTTCAGAACATCGAGCAAAATGCTTTCATATGCTCCGCCGCCTGCGAATACCGCACGCTCAATACGCTTTCCTCTAAAAGATACAGTGTAATATCTGAAACAAAGAGAAATCTCCCGAACAAGCTCCTGAGCAATGGAATTGACGGCATCAACAATCGCCTGGCGGGTAGAAACATCGAGACTGCTTCCAACAGCAGTCGCAGTTTGTCCCTGTTGATGCCGATCGTTTTGTTGTTTCTTTTCATGCCTGAGGCTTATTCTGAGCATCTCGGCCTCATCGATGCTGACTCCGAGCTTGTCGGATACTTCTTTGTCGAATCTTTCGGCGCCGATTGGAATCTCTTTTACAAAAGTAATCTGTGCGCCCTTGCCAAAAACAACTGTCGTAAAATGAGCGCCGACATCGACAAACACGAGTGTTTTTTCCTGATCTTCCTGGCGGCGCAGAGACCTTTTGAAACTCCTGAATAATGCACAGGGTATCGGCTCAATCGCAACAGGTATTAAACCAGCCTCTTCGATTACAGATATATGAGCCTGTACAGCCTCGGCGGCGGCGGCAAAAACAATCAGCTCGTTCTTCGTTTCATCAGCCTGCTTGACCTGGCCGGCAAATACGTAATCTACGATGTCTTCTTCCGAGTCAAGGCCGAAACGTTCCGCCGCTTCTTTCCTCACAGCTTTTTCAGTCTCTGTCTCATTCATCTGCGGCAAACGCAGACTGGTTATATGTAACTGTTCGTTCGATAATGCTGTTACTACCTTTCTTCCGCAGAAGCGCCCTTTTGAAAGCATCTGGCCGATATAATCATTTAACATATCCTTGTGCTGATCCTGCTGCAGAGATTTGTGCCTGTCTAATTTGATTTTCTCCGCGGCAATTACGGAGATATCCTCCCCGCTTGCCGAGAACTGGACCATATTGATTGTGCTGTGCCCAATGTCCAGGCCAATCGGCTGAATACTCTTTTTTGTAAAAGCCCTGATAATCACAATAAAAACACCTAATCAGTAATCGTTATATAACCGGTTACAGGTTCAACATTGACATACATTACTCCGCCTCCGGCGCTGAGAGTAACAGTGCCGGAATTCAACGCACCAGTTGAGCTATACGGGCTGCCTAAATAATCGAATTTTACAGTCGTACCGGTGTCAAAAACCGCAGTATCAATATTCACCTTGCTCAGCCGGCTGTCGGATGCGAATTTGATTTCATACTTAAAACCTTTTTTGACCGGATGATTAATCACCACATCGTTGTCATCTTCGATTCTGTAAGACTCTAAGGCAGTATCAAAAACAACGCTGTACCACTTACCCGTGGTAATCGCCATACTCTTTGCGTATTCCAAATCCGATGCTATGATATTCGCGGCGGCTTTGAGTTGAGTGCCGGCACCGGAAACAGCAAAAGGAACGGCAATCATCGCGGCAATGGCGAGAATGACCACCACCATCATTATTTCGATAAGCGTAAACGCCGCCGGAAATACGTTGTCATTACTATGGTTATATTTCATATTGCCAACAGATTTTCTAATCTGCCGTGTTTTCATTTAATTACCCTTTCCCTGATGGTTTTAGCCCTCCCGATGTACATCGGGATACTTCGGGGTGCAGAATCCATCCAATACTTACCTGTTTGTTTTCGACCCTTTTTAAGTGCCGCTTAACAGCCGCTTTAAGACCCAAAACACCTGTCAGTAAGCGGTAAATTGCAGCTCAATTTCAAAGTCCAATATCTTGAAAAAAACATATTTCTCTTTCACTTTAGAAACGGTATATCAGGGTCAAAACAGCCTGTTCTGATAATGCCCGGCGCAACAATCGATTTAACCGTCACAAACAGTTGCCGGTTGTCGGACCAAACAAATAGTCCGGGCAAATTATGAAATGTTCAAAATGATGTTCAACTACTTCTAAAAATCGCAGCTAAGACCCGTAAAGGCCGATAATGAGTATATGAGTAAATGGGTTGAAGAGCAGATGAGTTTTATACCCATCCACTCATTCACACATCGACTCATTGACTCATTTGCCCATTTACTCAATAACGTTCGATTCTCTTATAAAAGGCGTCGGCTGCTTGTGCCCATTTTGTTCTTTGGCCTGTTGGTGACCAGTACCAGATAGCCGTTTTCGCCGGCGCCGCCGTTATCTTAATTTGCCTGCCGCCGTCTTCATCCAGTCCCCAGTGCGAGATAAGACCGCTGAGACCATCTTTTGGTGGATAGATATCATTCACATCAAGTAGTGCCTGTTCATAAATCCGCACATCGTCTATAAGCCCGCTATAGACATAGGCGCTGCTTGCGGTTCTGTCGGCCCCGATATTCAGATGTCCATAGCCCGAGCCGGGAGTAACAGACCATGCTTCACTCTTTTTCTGGTTACCGTCGAGATATGAGGTCATTATATTCCCACTTCTGGTAACGGCGATATGGTGCCATTGGTCCGCAATATCAGATATTTTAATTCCGGTAGACCACTTGTTGGTTGGATGGTAGATAACAAGTTCTTTGGGGCTGCTGCTGTTAAATTGCAGTGTCCAATGATTGGTTGATCCGCTCGAATTTGTTTTCGAAATAATCCCTGCCCATGATTTTTGCGACGAACTCGCTTTCACCCAGACAGAAAGAGTATAATCATTACTTATCTGAAGCGCCGATGCGCTATCACCGGTCTGAACATAATCATCAACGCCGTCGAAACTAAGCGCGCCCTCAACTTGTCCACCCGCCGGCAGCCATTGAGGGTCGCCCCAAACAACAGCAACTCTTTCGGCAGCGGTGCTGTCTTTTGCCATCTCGACCACTCCGTCTGCGACAAAAAGGGCGCCCAGGATATTGACATCGGCATTGTCAACACTGACAAACATCTGCCCGTCTATTACAGCAAGCCCCTCGATATCGATTTGTGCATCATTTTCTACCGAAACATCACCCGTAACGAGCATAGCTGGTACATTTTTGCCGGCCTTTATAATGTTACCAGTCCCGCTGATAACAAGGTCGCCTTCGACTATCAGCATCCCCGTAATATTCACATCACCTGTTATCGCAAGGTCGCCGGTACGATGGCATACCCGCAAAGGCTCATACGGCCCCAAAGTCTGTCCGGATAACGATGAACCCAAAGTCTGAACAACATAATTGCTGGTGTAATCACTTGCCGTTACGTTAGGCCAGGCAAGAGCTAAATCACCAACTGATTTTTCCTGTCCTGTTACAGAACCACTTAAACTATCACAAAAGACATCGCCGTCAACTCCAGTTCCATAGACGGTAAGGTCATCTCGGCAGAATATATCTCCGTAAACGGTTGTGGCACTTGAAAGCTGCCTGTTACTGCTTGTATCGGAAAAATACGCTATACACGGGTCGAGCCTTAACAACGCCCTGACATTACTTTGTGCAATCCTTTCCGAGCATGCCTGCTTGTAAGCCTGGCAGGTAATATCGTAATCGCACCAGCGAGACGTTCCCGAATAAGTCGTGTTAGGCTCTACCGTAACATTATAGTAATAGCTTCCCGTTTCAATTTGCCGGCCTGTCGCGCCGGTGAAATATTCGCCGGAAATTTCCTGCGGATTCAGAATAAGTCCGCGCGCGTGTTCAAGGGCCGACTCGGCAAGATAATCAACCTTGGTTCGCATAAGCATATTGTTACCGCAGGCAAGCTCAACATCGCTTCGGGTAAGAAAGGCAAGCGCAAGTATCGTCGCGACCATGACGATACCCAATACGACAATTAAGGCTGCGCCTTTTCTTTTCTTCGCAAATATACTGTTTCTTTCTTTAGTCATCATCACTCGATACGACAGTCGTTCCATAAATCAAATTACCCGCCCGGCATAATAGTTTTGAGCTTATCTGGTAATGCCGCGATTGAGAGTCCTCGGTTATATCAAAGGAAATACATACAAAGCTGTCGCTTGCATTTACATTCGTCGGATAGAACGTAACATTGCTGCATTGTGGTATTATTTCCGTGCGCCTCTCGTTATATGTTGAAACAAGATATGATTTTGCGTAACCGTTACTTAAATCCTCTAATAAAATCTCATCCGCTGCCGCACCGGGAAATTCCAGAAGAGCGATATGGTCTTTGCCGCTGCCTCTTTCTATAAAAACAACTTCAGTAGGGTCGATTTTATTATCATTATCGAAATCTTCCGTCCAGATTGCCAAATCATCAGTCCCTGATTGCGTTACAAGTTTGGCCTGCTTGAAAAGCCCGGAAATTCTGACGGTGGCGTACCTAAGCCTTGCCTGGTTGGTGCTGTCCTCGGTACTCGAATCGTTGGCCGCTCCCAAAGCAAACGCCAGTGTCGCGATAGCGGAAAATATGATACTGCTGACCATCAGCGCAACCATCAGCTCAACAAATGTAAAGCCCGAAGTTTTTTTCCTACGCTTAAATGTCATTCCTGCGAAAGCAGGAATCCACATCTCCCAAATTATGGATTCCGCATCAAGTGCGGAATGACATTCAGGAAACTGGATTTTATTTTTTATCCCTTTCATTTATCTGCCAATCAATCTGCTTACCGAGGCGATTTCCGCTCCGTTATAATATACCCTTACAGTGGCTCGAATAAACATCGATTCATCGCCGCCGCTTTCTTCATCCAGCCAGAGACCAACACATTCAACCGCCCTGCTGTAATTGCTGTATGCAGGGTCGCTATATACAACTCCGGTTACATCTTTTACCTGTCCCTGCGGCTCGGTATAGTTATAATTTGAAACTACATTATCGAAATCCTCCCTGAGAATCTGCTCTATCAGCTCCATCGCCAGCTTCGCAGCTAAGGTTCGCCGGTACCCTTCGGCCCGTACAGATGCGCCGGTAACAAAAGGTACAAGAACAGCCGCTGCGACAATAGCAAGCACAACGGTAGCTATCATCGCTTCGGCGAGCGTAAAACCCTTTGCTCTTTTATCCGTTATTTTCATTTTTCTCTGTGTTCTCTGCCTGCCTAGCCGAAGTCTTGGCGAAGGCGGGTGCCCTCTGTGGCTATAAGAAAATGAAATCTCTGTGGCCATATCTATTGTCAAACAAGGCTGATATGCTAATCGGCAAACGCCGCTGGCAAAATCAGCCTGTATATTTTTATACTTATAATTAATCCGTGTTAATCCGTGGAATCCGTGGTTGCAGTTCCTTATAGCGCCGAGTACGCCGGGTCGTTATCGGCCTGAAAAGCCCCGGTCTCAGGGTCAAATTTGTATCCTGCTTTTTTGGCCCCGGCAGGCTCATTGTCAAACCTGACGGTATTCAGGCCGTTAAACGGATTGGCCGGAACTCCGTTTATATACCAGGCGTTGGTTTCGCTTTTTGTTCTAAGTGCGGCCTCGAACTTTTCAAAGGAACCGCTCGGAGGGTACCGGCCCATGTGATGTACACGGTAAAGCTCGAGACTGGAGCGTATCTTCACAAGGTTGTCGGCAAGCTCCCTTGTCTTTCTTTCTATACCTGCACGAGAGGATGCCGGCCCTGCCGTATTCGCCAATAAGCCGATTGCAAAGGCTGCGATAATTATCCGCAAATATGTCAAATTGAGCTTCACCACCATCCTCCGAAACCGTCTGAAAAGGGCTGAGCAGTCTTAAAACCGCCCAGCCCTGAAAAGTCTTTAAAAGAAATTGACCCAAAGGTTTTATATCTTAGTAATTAACATGCAAATCGGTAGCATCTGTCGGATTAGCCAACGGGTCAGCGGCTTGTATCAAGCCATAATCTGCATCAGTACTGCCTATGACAACATACCATCCTGAGGCATTTGAACCTGCAGCCAGTTTCGAGGCTCCCACTGCAACACTCGAAGCATTTTCGGATACACCCGCTACGGTTACAGTTGAAGAAGCGCTAAATGGATTATCTGGAATTTTGTCCATATATTTTCCGAAAATATGGACACCTGCGGTTGTACCGACATTACCATTTTTGTCTGTTTTGCTTGTCAAAGCATTAACAAAGGATGCTGCAGAAGCAGCAGTAACGTTACCAGCTGCATCTATAACCTCGCCCGGCAATATATCACCATTGTGCTGCAGTTTGTACAGCTCTATTTGTGAACGCATCGCCTGCAGATTACTCTGGAGGCTTGACTCCTTCGCCTCGGTGCTTGCTCCGCTAAACTGCGGAATTACGATAGCCGCAAGGATACCGAGAATCACAACTACAATCAGAATTTCAACTAATGTAAAACCTTTCGCCTTCATTTTCTTGCCCCTTAAAAAATATACTGTTTTCATTGTTTTTTAACGATTTACTGTATCGTCCTTAGGTAATCGCCACTTTACTAAGCTCAATCCTCAAAAATTTTTCAGACCCTCCTAAAAAATAATAAAACACCCGTAAACAATCCCAAACTATCTCAAGAATTTCTTGTAATTGACTGGTTCCGTATGATAAGTCCGAAAATCGCATTGCTCATTGCCTTATAAAAAGCCTTACCGTTCCAGTAAAAATATATAAAATAAACCTACCGCCTCAAAATTGGTACAAGCCAAATAAATGGAATTATTTTCAGAAAAATTCGTTTGAATGTTGCCGGTTCTGCTGAAAATTAAGGATTTTTTTTTATATGACCAAAAGCTGACATCTCGTTATCGGTTTCGTTGTCGCTGCGCGGATCGTCTGACAGCATACGGTTGCGTGTAATCAATGATTAACGTTCTACGCAACCGTTACGAGCCGCGTAACCGAAAACGACAACGAGATATTTATATTCTTCTTAAGATATGTTTATGTAACCAGGTGCATTTGTTATTCTGATTTGTCTTTTGTTTTGGCTCTGGTGAGCCAGTTCAATCTTAATCAAATCAACCCCTGCCAGCGCGGGTAATACTCTATCCGCCCATTCGATTAGAACAACCGAATTGCCCCTGCAGTAATCATCAAAGCCTAACATCTCGAACTCAGCGACAGAATTTAGTCTGTAGCAGTCTATATGATAGATATCGACTCTGCCGGTATATTCATTCACTATAACAAATGTCGGGCTGTTGACATTTTTTTGACAGTCCTCTCCGCCGCAGCCTTGTGCTATGCCTTTAATAAGATGGGTCTTGCCGCTGCCGAGCTGGCCGATAAGACCGATTACCTCGCCTCCTTTTAACCGCCTGCCAATTTCAGCACCAAACTTTATTGTTTCATCGGGAGATTTTGATGTGAATTCAAAATTCATAATTTCCCTTAAGTCAATATCTTTCGTCCTTCGGATATCATTATTCGTCATTCGTAAATCTAAATTACTTCTTAATTCTTTATTCTACATTGGGTATTCGATATTCGACTCTATGCCCCGTTGCTAAAGGAACTAATCCTTCAGATGGTCATAACCGGATGGCTTCAACAATTCGATATTGCCATCGGGCATCTTGATTTTCATTTGCTTATCTTCGGTTATGGCACCGATTTGAGTAATCTCCACTTGTCTGTCCCATTTTGCCTTCAATTCCTCATATTCACCAGGCCGCAACGTAAAAAGCAGCTCGAAATCTTCGCCATCATTCAACGCCGCATCAAGAGGATTGACTGTTGTTTTTGCGGCACCGGATACTGGAATCTTATCAGCTTCGATTATCGCCCCAACGACGGATTGATTACATATCCTGTTTAAGTCGGTACTTAACCCATCACTTATATCCATCATAGAATTTATCTTTGCCAGTTCAGTAAGTCTCAAGGCCTCGTTCACTCTCGGCTCGAACTCGAGATGCCTGCCGAGGAAAGAGCCGCCTAAAGTACCGGTAACACAAATAATATCGCCTGCCTTTGCCCCGTTTCGTCTTACCGGTTTATTTTTGCCGGGCTTGCTGAGCATAGCAACGTTAATGACAAATTTCTCGTCGTCCCGCCAGACTGCGATATCGCCGCCAACTAATGCGCAATTGTACTTATCACCCGCCCTGCGGATACCTGAATGTAACTGTTTGAGCTTATCTGCGCCCCACCCCTTCGGTAAGGCGACAGCTACAACTGCGGCTACCGGAATCGTTGCCATTGCCGCGCAATCACTAAGGCTGGCTGCCACAGCCTTATAGCCGGCCTGCTCTATTGTCGCTTTCGACAAATCGAAATGAACACCGTCGAGCAGTATATCGGTTGTAATCAGAACAGAGGTATCGCCGGATATTTTTATCTGTGCCATATCGTCGCCGATACCTATGGAAAACTCTCCTTCAGGCAGATTACTCTGTTGGGCGAACCAGGCGGTGATTTCGTCTTCGCCGTCGTCAAGATGGCTCACGCCAGTACTCATCGGCTGGATAATTCCTTTTTCCAGAATTCGATTTGTTCTTCGGCCTGTTTGACCCCTGCCGCTCCTGCTGTCGCGTACCTGCCGGCTACATTTGCAGAGCCGAGAGCTTTATAGACATCTTTATCAATTTTATCACAGGCGGCTTTGAAATCTTCAATCTTAAGGCTGGCCAGTTTCTTGTCCTGCTTCTCGCACTGAGCGACAAGAGCGCCGACAATTCCGTGGGCCTGTCGGAATGGAACATCTTTGCCGACAAGGTATTCCGCTAAAGCTGTCGCGTCCATAAATCCCTCATCCAGTCCGGAAGAGATTTTGCCGGTATTGAATTTCATCTTTGAAATTATCGCTTCTGCCATATCCAAAGACGCGCTTGTTGTATCGGCAGCGCTGAAGATATGAACTTTATCTTCCTGCAGATCGCGGTTGTAACCGCTCGGCTGGGCCTTGAGAATTGTCAGCATACCGACAAGGGCACCGTAAACAGTGCCGCACTTTCCGCGAATCAGCTCGAGCGCATCGGGATTGCGTTTTTGCGGCATCATACTGCTGCTCGTACAAAAGCTGTCATCTAACGACACAAAGCCGAATTCACCAGATGAATAGATAATTAAATCTTCTGCAAGCCGTGATAAATGCGCAGCAATCAGCGAGCAGTCGAATATAAACTCCGCCGCGAAGTCACGGTCGCTTACAGCATCGAGACTGTTCCGGCTTATACCCCAAAAGCCTAATTGTTCCGCCGTACTATCGCGGTTAAGCCCAAGCGTAGAACCCGCCACCGCCCCGCTGCCCAGGGGACTTGTGTTCAATAAGCTCGAACAATTACCTAACCGCAGATAGTCCCGCTGGAACTGCTCGACAAAGCTCAATATATAGGCTGCAATGGAAATCGGCTGTGCACGCTGCAAATGCGTATAAGCAGGCATTATATCTTTCAAGTATTTTTCTGCCAGCTTAATAAGTCCTTGCTGTAAGGATGCAATTTGTCCAGCCATCAATTCTATTATGTCCCGCAGCCACAGACGTATATCCGTCGCCACCTGGTCGTTGCGGCTTCGGCCTGTATGGAGCTTTTCGCCGGCATCACCAATTTTCTTAATCAGGGCCGTCTCGATAGCCATATGTATATCTTCATAAGTCTTATCGAATTTGAATTTGCCCGATTCAATATCGCCGGCGATTTCAGACAAGCCCGATTTAATCTTCGCCAATTCATCTTTGGTTATCAGCCCTTGTTCGGCCAGCATCTGAGCATGGGCAATCGAGCCGACTATATCGTATTTATACAGCCGCCAATCAATCGATAATGATTCCACAAAATCAACCATCTTCTCATCGGGTTTGCCTTTTAGGCGTTTTTCCCAGCTTTTCTTTGCCATTTTGCTTTATCCCAAATATAAATGCTTGTGCGGCTTTCTGTATCCTTGTCATTTCGACCGAAGCACCGATGCACATCGGTGCGAAGCGGAGAAATCTTAGATTTCTCAATCCCGATATACATCGGGGCTCGAAATGACACGCGGAGTTCTTCAAAGTATTTTCAATCCAGATGATACGCCCGCCGCCGGTTTGTGTCAAGCCAAGCTGAACAACAAGCTGCTGAACAATGTTCAAATCTTCAGGTTTGCTTGGCTAATCGGCACTACTTCGTAGCTCATATCATCGGTTTCGAGAATTACCAGGCTGGCTTTGCCGCTTATCCAGTCGGTCGCTTCGCCGGGATTAATAACAAGTGTTTTTCCCGCCCTGCATATATCCTGCTGGTGTGTATGACCGTAGATGACCAAATCGTATTTTTCGCTTTTCATTACTTCATCGAGCGCGGTAGGAACGTGTGTCATAAAGATTTTTCGCCCCCCTATTTCGCCCTTATACGCGTAATCATGAATCTCTCCGCCGAATTCCTCGATAGTACTTTTCAAAAGCAGCTTCTCGCCTTCGTTATTTCCGAATACCGATATGAATTTAGCGCCTTGAACACCGGCGAACGCCTTTGCCGTAAAAGGTGAAATAATATCACCGGCGTGCAAAACGTATTTGACCTTACGCTCATTGAAAATATCAATAGCCTGGAGCACGTTCTGATGGGCGTCGTGAGTATCACTGATAATTCCGATTTTCATATTCTGCCTTCCATATCTATATCACAGCCGGACCCTGCTCTTCGGATTTTGGCGGTATAGTTATCTGCCTGCACAATATCGACCTTTCACCAAGCAAGGTGTCTTCTGCCAGAATCTGAAACCTGTATTCACCCGGGTGCGCAAATACAACACCCTGCAAAGCGACAGCCAGAGTCAGCACATGTCTTACATCCTTGAAATCAACAGTGCCTTCTTTATCAAATAAAACTTTCTCATTATCAGTTGAATCAATCAGCCTTACCTTTGTCCTTGTTTTGCCGTGCCCGTTGGTCAGTTCACAGAAAAACACCATCTGGCCTGTCCGCACGGGGAATTTCGGCGCATTTAAGACCTGAAGAATATTTATTAGCGACGGCATCGACGTAACCTTGTCGAAAATCACCCTGTCGCACAAAATCGCTGAAAGCAAAACCGGCGGAACCTGTGACATAACTTTTAATCCTTACACTACTACCTCATAACATTTGAATTTGTGGGTACAATCTTTTCAACTTGATTCTTGCATCCTCAGTTGTGAACTGCCAGTCCACGGCT
>JAFGGH010000009.1 GCA_016930645.1 Sedimentisphaerales bacterium | reverse complement strand
TTCCTCGATTTTACGCCAAAAACAAGGATTCAAAGCCAAAACGAACCCAAACGAACCCAATTCAAAGCCAATTTTAGCCCAAAAACAAAGATTTGGAGTAAAAACAAAGCCAATTCAAAGCCAAACAAACCCAATACGAACCCAAACGAACCCAATTTTTACCCGCCTCAGGCGGGCAAAGCCAATTTTAGGCCAATATTGGCTTTGTTATGGAACTGACAAGCAGCTTTCAATTGTTATCTTTAATATGTCTATTTGGAAAAAAAATCGCAAATGCAAGAATACCCAATAAAACCACAGCACAAATGTCTTTGACTATATGCGGCAGCATCCAGTGCGGCTTGATAATTACGTTTATATCAAACCAGCCTGCTATCTGGTCCAGAAACAATCCGCCGCCAAAAGCACAAACCGCCACTGCCGCCAGATATAGTATCGCTGTCCTGCTACCCAATGTCTTCCATATAGTAGTAAAGGAAGCCGCATTGGTCGCAGGACCTGTCATTAAAAATACAAGGGCGGCTCCCGGTGAAATACCCTTTAGTATCAGAGCGGCGGCGATTGGAACTGAAGCTGTCGCACAGACATAAACCGGAATGCCGATAAGCATCATAACGAGCATTTGCAATAATGGATTAGACAAACGCCCTGCAAAAAAGTCGGGCGGCACCAGTGCGGATATAAAAGCGGCAATGACAATGCCGACCAGCATTGCTTTGCCGATATCACGAGGCAGGGTTATAAATGCAAAATTGAAACCGGTTTTAATCCTGTTCTTTTTCACCGGACTGCAACATTCGTCGGTACATTTTTGTCGTTTCTGCTCACTATTGGATTTGTCAAACAGATTCACAAAACCGCCTCCGATTATGCCTGTTGCAAACGCGGCAAGCGGACGGAAGAACGCAAAGACAGGGCCGAGCAAGCTGTATGTTACAAAAATACTGTCAACTCCCGTCTGGGGAGTCGAAAGCAGAAATGAAATTGTCGAGCCTTTACCTGCGCCGTGCTTATACAGCGACATCGAGACAGGAATTACGCCGCAGGAACATAATGGCAAAGGCACACCGAAGACCGAGGCCTTTATCAAAGGCCAAATCCCCCTGCCGCCCAGATGCCGCTCCACGAGAGGTTGCGAAACCAGCACGGAAAGAAGGCCGGCTATAAAGAAACCGAACAGCAGATACGGCGACATCTCAGCAAGGGTCGCCCAGAACTCTTTAAGCAGATTTATCGCAAATTCAGACATAACAATAAATTATACGAAAAAAAAACGAAATTGCTCATTTGGATTTCTGAAGTGCCCTGTTGAGGTCCGCTATTATGTCTTCGGCGTCTTCGATGCCGACCGCTAATCTGAACAGAGTATCGGTAATTCCCAGTTCATAGCGTTCTTTCCTGGAGTAGTCATAATAGCTAACCAGAGCCGGATGTGTGATAAGCGTCTCCACACCGCCGAAACTGGGCCCGATGTAACACAGCTTAAGGGCGTCAAGGAAACGCTTGGCACTATTTAACGTACCCTTTATATCGAAGGTTACCACCCCTCCGCCGCCCTGCATTTGTTTTTTGGCTATATCATAATGCGGATGACTCGGCAAAAACGGGTAATACACTTTCCTGATGTCTTTGTGATTTTCAAGGAACTTCGCAACAGCAAGGGCCGTCTCATTTTGCTTAGCCACCCGAAGCGGGAAGGTTTTCAGTCCTCGCAAAAGCAGATAGCAGCAATGCGGGTCAATCAAACCGCCCATTGATTTATGCAGATTGCGAATCTTTTCTACAAGTTCACTCCTGCCCAAAACCGCTCCTGCCAGAATATCATTATGTCCGGCAAGATATTTGGTGCAGCTTTGCAGTACCAGATCCATCCCGAATTCGAGAGGCCTTTGATTAAGAGGTGTCGCAAACGTGCTGTCAATCAATGTCAGGACATTATGCTTTTGAGCAATTTTCTTAATCTTTATCAAATCGAATATATTCAGGTATGGATTTGTAGGTGACTCTGAAAAGATAAAGCGGGTATTTTTTCTAATAGCCTTTTCCAGTCTTTCATAACCTCCGAACGGAACAATCGTACAGCTTACTCCGAATTGTTTGAGATATGCACGGCAAAACTCAAGCGTCTTTTTATAGCTGTCGTCTGTAATAACAATATGGTCGCCTGAGCGAACCAGAGTGAGAATAGTTGTCGTGATAGCGCTCATACCGGAGGTGAAGACGACGCAGTCCTCGGCGCCTTCGAGATCGGCGAGACGGCGTTCAGCTATCTGGGCGGTAGGATTGCCGTATCTGCCGTATTCGAAATGCTCTTTGCCCTTTTTGGTAAAGTCCTCGATATGACTGCTGTCACGGAAAGTAAAAGTAGAGGTCTGGATTATCGGTGTGGTAATCGAATCAGCGTATCTGCGACGCTCTTCGCCCGCGTGAATCGCACGGGTCTGTAAAGAATTACGGCTATGCTTTGCTTTTCTTTTATCGCCGGATTGTTTTGCCATAGTATCAGTCCCTGACTAAAGGATAGGTCATATTAACCATAGCATATTACCGGATTTTGCTATTTGCTTCAACCCTCTGTCGGGAAATTAAGTACTAACTGCTTCAGTTTTAATAACTCTGCCTTTAAGGGATATCGTTACATCATCAAAGGCAAGCTGTAAGCCGCTTAGGGCAACGGCCTTCTGAGCGATTTGCGTCAGAGCGAAACAGCAGGGAACTTCCATATGAACCACAGTCAGGCTTTTTGGTGAGTTTTCTTTTAATATCGATGTGAGTTTCTCGATGTAAAACTGCTTGTCATCAAGTTTGGGGCAGCCGACGACAACAGGGTTCTTTTTTAAGAATTTGTTGTGAAAATCACCCATAGCAAACGGTACACAATCGGCAACAAGCAGCAAGTCGCAGTTTTTCAGATAAGGCGCGTTAGGCGGAACGAGCTTTAACTGTACAGGCCAGTTTCCCAGTTGAGAAGGTATGTCTATGCCAATATCATCTGATTCTTCGGTTTTTTTCAGATTTTGTGCCATCATGCCCGGGCATACAAAATCGATTTTTTCGCTGATTTCTTTCTGCTGCGCCAAATGTTTCTTTGTGGCTTCTTCGTCGAATTCTTCGGCTTGTCTTTGCTCGATAGTAATTGCATCTTGTGGACACGAGCCGATGCATGCTCCCAGGCCGTCGCAATATATTTCACTAACAAGCTTGGCCTTGCCGTTTACAAGTTGTATCGCTCCTTCTGCACAGGCATTGACACATTTGCCGCAGCCGTTACATTTTTCTTCATCTATTTTGACTATGTTTCGCAATGCCATAATTAAGCCAAAGCTTCCTGTAAATCTTTTTCAACCTCGCCGACCGGCGCGATATTGAATTTTTCAACCAGAACATTCAGCGCGGCAGGCGTTATAAAAGCAGGCAACGACGGTCCAAGCTTGATATTTTTAATACCCAGATGCAGCAGGGTAAGCAGAATCGCAACGGCTTTCTGCTCGTACCACGAAAGAATCATCGAAAGAGGCAAATCATTTACGCCACACTTAAACACCCCTGCCAGCGCAACGGCTATCTGTATAGCTGAATAAGCGTCGTTACATTGGCCAATATCTAATAACCTTGGCACGCCTTCGATATCGCCGAAATCAAGTTTATTGAACCGGTATTTACCGCAGGCTAAAGTCAAAATCACACAGTCATCCGGCACCTTCCGGGCAAAATCAGTGTAATAATTCCTGCCCGGTTTTGCTCCGTCACAGCCGCCTATCAAGAAGAAATGTTTAATCTTGCCGGCTTTTACAAGCTCAATCACTTTATCAGCGACACGCATAACAGTATTTCTCGCAAAGCCGATAGTGATTGTTTTTTCAGGGGAATCTTCAGTAAAACCTTCAGACTTTAATGCAGCTTCAACCACAGGCGTAAAATCGCGGTCTTCAATATGAGCAACACCTTCCCAACCGACCAGGCCGCAGGTGAATATCCTGTCCTTATAGCTGTCTTTCGGTTTTTGCAGGCAATTTGTCGTCATTAATATTGCGCCGGGGAACTTATCGAATTCCTTACGCTGGTCCTGCCAAGCACCGCCATAATTGCCAACTAAGTGCTTGTACTTTTTCAATCCCGGATATGCATTACAGGGCAGCATCTCGCCGTGTGTATAGACGTTAATATCTTTTCCTTCGGTTTGCTTTAGTAATTCTTCCAAATCTTTGAGGTCGTGGCCTGATACTACAATACATTTGCCCTTTACAGGCGTAACCCGCACCTGCGTCGGTTCAGGATGGCCGTAGGTGCCGGTATTGGCCGCATCCAACAGCTCCATCGCCTTTAGATTCAACTGGCCGGTTTTAAGTGCGTGAGCAAGCAGGTCATTGATATCCGTCGGCCTGTCTGCAAGAAAACTCAATAGCTCATTTACTAAAGCGTAAGCATCATTATCTGTTTTGCTAAGTATCTGGGCGTGGTCAAGATAAGAAACCGCGCCTTTGAGACCATAAACGATTAATTCCTGTAAGCCTGTTGCATCATCGCCAAGCGCGTTAATCCTGTTTTGAATCGATAGCGCCTCGCCCTTACCAATCAACGCGTTGATATCGTCGGCATCGCTCCACCAGTCGTGAGCATCGGGTAGATGCTCAGCCTTTTTAACGGAGGACATATAAAGGGCTGCCGCTTTATCTTTTATTTTCTTTGCTTTTTTGATCAGCGACTGGAACCTTTGGGCATCAAAATTGACATTTGTTACCGTCGAAAACAATGCTTTAATAATAAATACATCAACTTCGTTATCTTTTGCATCGAACTGTCTTGCCCTGTGGGCGTAACGTGCGATGTCCTTGGCGGCATAGACCAGTAAATCCTGCAACGCAGCGACTTCCGGACTTTTACCGCAAACACCAAAAGCAGTACAGCCGCTGCCCTGGGCCGTTTGCTCACATTGATAACACATCATATTCATTTTAAACTCCTTTAAATTCGAAAATTAACAATCACCATCCAGATACAATTGTCTCGCTATCATTTTGCCGGTATCAGTTTTGAAAACCTTCTCAATAATCCGGCGAAGTTTATCTTTGTCATCTGTTCCGATTTCATCCGGTATATTTACAATCCAGTCGGCGTCCCAGATAGCCTCAAATTCCTTCGTCTGCTCACATTTTGCGCTATGATGATTGCCGATAATCATACAGATATGCTCAATCTGCCGCTCGTTAAAACCAATTCTTTTCAAAATCTCTTCGGCAACAGCCGGGCCTTCGATTTCCTGGTACTTTCCGGCGGCGGAATTGTACTTTTGCTCGGCAACTTTAATCCCAATATCATGCAGAATTGCGGCAGAGTCAATTATTACCTTGTCTCCGCCTTCGGTCTCCTGTATTTGCCCTGCATAATCCAGAACCGCAAGGGCATGATTAATCCGTCTGGTATCATCGCCGAAATAATTTTTCATCTCGCTTATAAGCACATCACAAACGTTTTCGCAATCGGTCATTATCTACTCCTTTGACCTTATCATTATCAGCATCATCTTGAATCTTTCCTGTGCCGACACACTGTGCGGGATATTAGCGGGCATAACAATAATCTGTCCGGCACAGGTGATTTTTTCTTCGCCGCCGATGGTCAATTTCGCCGAGCCGTCCAGCACCTGCACAACCGCGTCATAAGGCGATGTATGCTCGCTCAGGCCTTGTCCGGAATCGAATGCAAAAAGAGTAATCGTGCCAGCCGGTTTATCCAGTATGGTTTTGCTTACTACCGAATCATCCGAATAATCCACTAATTTTACCAATTCCTGACCTTTGGCAATACAAGCCTGAAGTATATTAGCTCCGCTCATTTTTTCTTCCTTGCCTTCCTTTTCCCTTTAACCAAATCCTCATCTTCCAGCAGATTCGCTAAAGTTACATGATTGAAAAAACCATCAATATATTCCTGAAGCTCTGAAAGTTTCTTATTCACAGGACATCTTTCTTCCAAAGGACATTTGAAATCGCCCATTAAACACTTGTTTAAGAACACCGGCCCCTGAACCGACTCAATAATTTCTTTTATACTGACTTTTCCCGGCTCTTTTTTAAGCTCAAAACCGCCCTTAGGGCCCATCCTGCTTTTGACCAGTTTTGCCCCGGCAAGTTTTTGCAATAACTTACACGCAAGGTCGTAGGAAATCTTTTCACTGTCAGCTAAATCTTTAGTTGAAACCGACCCATCCCCCCAGTGTCTTGCCAGATGGACCATCGCCCGCAGGGCATAATCAGTATTCCTTCTTAATACATCCATACATTACCTTTGTAAATTATTTGCTTATGTAGGACTAATATAATCCTATTAGGGCGGCAGGTCAACAAGAAATATTAAAAAATAAAAAATTTATCTGCTTACTGTTTTAATTTATACAGCAGGATTCGGTATGTCTTGTATTTTTTGAAATTCTCTCCGGTTCGCTCGCCGCTGATATATTTGGCCTGGAGTTTTTCTATCTTCTTACGCAGCAGGCTTTTAAGTAAAAGATACACGACCGGGTAGCGGTTTTTGGCAAGCTCTTCACCCAAAACCATAGCAGGCTGGCCGACCTCTTTGAATACATGGTCTTCGATATCTATAGTTGGTGCTGTTTGCTCGGTTATATCCTCATCTTTGAGAAGCTCGAATGGATACTGACCGACTGTTTTTCTAAACTGCGACAGCAGGTGTCCCCCCGAAACGGCGCTTTTACCGGGTACGTCTTTTCTGAAGATGTCACTTATCAGAAGAAAACCCTCATTATTCAATAACGAAAATGTCTTATCCAAGGCCTCTTTAGGATTTATATACTGAAAACTTTCACTAAACAAAACCAAATCGTACCGTCTGTCTGTTTGCATGTCCTCATAACAGTTCTGAAAAACAGTACTTTCATCACCAAGGAGATTTCTAGCCTGTTCGGCAAGGAACGGACTCGGTGAGACGCAGTCAACCTGATGTCCCTCATTAATAAGCATCTTTGCTAATTGGCCAAAACCGCAACCGACATCAAGTATAGACTTCGCTTCGGCGGGGACATGAGAAAGCAGGAGCTTTGCGTAATTGTCCTGGGCGATATGCAAATTGGTTATATCAACCGGTAAGCCGTCAGCCCAATAGCCGTAATGGAGATGCTCAATTTTTAAAAAAGTTTTTCCTATAAGGGCCCCGACTTCCAGCCCCACCTCACGGGATAATTCCTTTTTACTTAGCTTCCTTCTGGCACTCGTTTTATTCTGCCTATTTTGTTTGTCGTGGTTATCTATAGTTCAATCCTTTCATATATCAATATCCATCAGAATAATTATAAGGCATTTATCTATATGATGCTACTGTTGTTTATGTGCTGATGCTTATTCGATTATTTTCTTCTATTTTAATTTTCCCGGCTAATCCCTTATGAGAATCAAATCTATAGCCTGGCGGATTAACAACCACGTTATCACCTGAACTTACTATCTCTACCCCTTTGTCCGGAAATCGATTCAATAAAATATTCGATAATACAAACGCTTTTTCCAGGCCGTCACCGGTTTTATAGTTGGCAACCTCATCGGGCTGAGCTAGCCTTTTACCATTATAAATGGACTCATTCGGCATGTCCGACAGCCATTGATAAACCTCATTTTCCTGCATAGATCTCGCGGCCTCAAGTGAAACCGGATTTCGTTCGACCGCCGCTTTTACAAAAGGCTCCCATCGGCAGCTTTCCATATCCCGATACGCGTAGAATGCCAGCTCCACTGTTTCATTGTTCTTGCGGATAGAATGCAAATAATCAATCACTTCTTCTCTACTCATATCAACAGACAGCTTTATCGGTAAACCGTTAATATATTTTTTATCGGGTTTTGGCAGCTTGGCCTCGATGTGCAGAAAATCCGCAAGCTCACTCAACAATTTATCTACTTCAGGTACGAAAGGCCCAAGATAGTCTTTAACAGCCAGCCAGTCTGATTGTCGCCTTACGTCAAGCTCTTCATATTCCAGGAATTGAACAAGCTGTTTACAGCACATCCTGTCAGGCATCTTGCTTATAAGAATATCCTGGTCGGCGATTTCTGCAATGAGTCTTTCGAACTTCTCATCGGCAATGCGAAAGTTACTTCCATGTTCATAGTGAAAAAGTACCTCGGCAGGAGCGAATTTTTCACCGCCGCGGCAGCCATCACAGCAAAACTGGAAGTACGGCTGATAATCACTTTTAAATCGCAGGAAATTCGCCAAAGTAAGCAACGTACACTTTTCTGAAAGATAACTACCAAGCAGACTGTTAAATTTTTCATAACTGTTTTTGTCCATTGTTGCTTCGTCGTAAAAGCAATGCACATATCCTGAATTACGGGCGACAATAGTAACCTGCTCATTCCGCAAAGCCCGCTGGGCCTTGTTGGAAATCTCAGTGCCGTTAAACCACATCGTCTTTGTGACTAATCTGCGGTTGTTCGTAAGCACTCCATCCTTTATATCTATAAAGTTCTGCGAATGCAGCGGAGTCAATATCATATAAATATCTTCAAAGGGAATCTGACAGACCACAAAAGCTGCTGCTGCATACAATGCCGCTAACGACACACATTCTCCCGCGCCGGTCTTGTAGCCTTCTTTTAGCCGAAACGCGTCCATCGCTTCGACCGTCTCGGTTTTCCAGTACGGAATAATATCGCTGTCATACTTATCCAGCCCGAAATGTTTGCGGATATCAACATCGAAATAATACTCGTCGCCGTGATAGCCGAACAACGCGTTGCTCTTAGCGATATCCTCCGGAGAAATAAACTTCTCAAAGCGTTTTAATTCAACATTCCTGTCCGTCAATCCCCAGGTTTCAAGGTCGAGATTAAACTCATACTCATCCATTATAAACTGCTTCAGACGCATCAGCTTTTTATAGCTGTCTTTACCCCCCAGCTTCGCAAAGCAATCTTCTTCTCTCCACCGCCAGATAATCGGACTCATTATATCAGCCAGAACCAGGCTGTACATCAACCCCGGAAAAACGAATATCTCCATATCCGAAAGCGTTATCGCAGAACTGTATTTTTCAAGTTTGGCTTCATCCACTCTGGTATTCCACCAAATTTAGTTATTTGCAGCAAACCAATTCTGTGTTTTCAGGCAGATTTTCACAAGCATCAGCATCACCGGAACCTCGATTAGCACTCCGACCACAGTAGCAAGCGCCGCTCCTGAAGATAAGCCGAAAAGCATTGTTGCTGTAGCTATCGCAACTTCAAAATGGTTAGATGCTCCTATCATCGCCGAAGGGGCTGCGTCTTGATATGACAATTTCAGCACTCTGGACAGCCAGTAACCAATTCCAAAAATCAGACAGGTTTGTATGAATAACGGAATTGCAATCCACAGGATTGTCAACGGATTTGAAAGAATGGTCTCACCCTTGAAGGAAAACAGTAATACTAATGTTATCAACAAAGCAATAATTGTTACTGGCGTCAATACATGCAGGAATTTCTCTCTGAACCATTCCTGGCCTTTATGGGCGATTATCCACTTTCGGGTAATAAATCCGGCTATAAGGGGAAGAGCCACATAAATGGCTATCGATAATAAAAGAGCCTGCCACGGAACCGGCAGCTTGCCGACACCCAATAGAAAACCTCCGAGCGGGCCATATAAAAACAGCATCGCCAGTGAATTGATAGCTACCATTACCAGCGTATGGCCATCGTTTCCCTTTGCCAGAAATCCCCATACTAAAACCATAGCCGTACATGGTGCTATCCCTAACAATATACAGCCAGCCAGATAACTTCGCCACAGAGGCACTTCGAGCATCTTTACGCCGTTAACTAATACAACCTCTCCGTCTCCATAGCTCTGGCCTACCTCTGCAACTGCTCCTAAAGGAAATTTCACCAAATCTGTTTCCTCCGGGCCGATAAATCCATAAAAAAGAACACCAAGGAACAGCACCGATATCGCGTACATTGTGAACGGCTTGATAGCCCAGTTAATAAACAACGTCAGGCCAACTGGTTTGATGCTCTTGCCGGCCTTAATAACCTCAGCAAAATCAATCTTAACCATAATCGGATACATCATAAAGAACAAGCATACCGCGATTGGTATTGATACTACAGGAGCGTTACCTACATAAATCGCCATCCCGTCTAAGGCTTTGGCAAAACCCGGAACTATCTTACCCAGTGCAATACCCCCTGCTATACACAGCAGCACCCATATCGTCAGGTACTTTTCGAATATATTTAGCCCCTTGCCGCTATTGTTTGATTCAGTCACTTAATAAATCCTCTCGTACTGCAATCGTCCTTATATATTTCCCTTTTGCAAAGATTCAGGCATTGATTCGATAAAAGTCCTTATTTCATCCCTTGTTTTACGAAAAGCCTCCATTATCTGCTCTTCAGTCCCCGTCATAAAAGATGGGTCCTCGAAATTTCTGTGTATCATCTTACACTTACCCGGAAAAATAGGACACTGTTCTTTGGCATTATCGCAGACAGTAACGACATAATCAAAATCAATTCCCGCAAAGTCTTTAACGTGTTTGGAATAGTGTTTTGAAATATCCACACCAGCCTGGGCCATTACTTCTGCCGCCCTTTGACTAACTCCTACCGGGCACACGCCTGCCGAAAAAGCCTCGATTACATCAGCTTTAAGATGTCTTGCCCAGCCTTCTGCCATCTGACTGCGACAGGAATTGCCCGTACATAGAAACAGTATTTTTAATTTGTCTGCCGTTCTCAATCTTAACTCCTATAGCACTGGCAAAGCTTATCTTTGCTCATTTTTTGTATTTTCCGCAATTGTTTGACATCGTCTAAAATCCGTTTGTCGTTTTTTAAATGTCTTTGAAGCCAGCCGAGTATTTCACTTGTCTTTAGAGCTTTTTTGTCAGCCAGCCGATAATAAATCCACCGGCCTTCTTTGCGTGTTTCAACCAGCCCGGCCTGGCGAAGGATGGACATATGCTTTGATACCGTCGATGGGGCCAGTCCCAGCATCTCGATAATCTGGCAAACGCAGAGTTCACCGCCGGCCAGCATCATTAAAGCCCGAATCCGGTTTTCGTCCGACAGGGCCTTTGTAATATTCAGTATCTCAAGCATTATATCTCCTATACTTCGTCATATAACGAAGTTATATATACAAAAAAAGATACTGTCAAACTTATTTTCCATATTTTTTTACATTTTCAGCAGTACCTGATACCTCTTATGCCTGTATGTTATGACACTGAGTTTTTAAGCAATCATTGCCTTGATTACCTAATCACAGGAAGCTTCTTTCGTACAAAAAGAAGCAGCGGCAATGAAGCAATCTGAGAAAAAATCGAAAAAACAATCAGGGCAGGCAGTGAAAAATCATAAAGGACACCCATTAGCGCACTTCCGAGGAACCAGGCAATTCCGAAACCGGCATTAAACAGGCCGAATCCCGCGCCGCGCCTTCGGGCAGGAACAATATCCGCTACCACTGCTCGTATAATCGATTCCTGCGCACCCATTCCCACGCCCCAAAGAAGAATTCCTCCGATAATTAGTATGGGCTTAAATGAAAAGGCAAAGAAAGCGAAGAACGATGAAACAGCAATTGCTGTAACCAAAGCAAAGACTCCCTTCTTGTCGTACCAGCGTCCAAATACAAGGGCAGCCAGTGCATCAATCCCCATCGCACAGGCATAAAGCAGAGGAATCCATTTGTCGTCAAACATATTACGTGATTTTATATGAAATGCAATCAAGGGGTAATCGGCAAATCCGGCTGCTATAAAACCGACGGCTGCAAGATAAAGCCAAAATACGGACGGCAATTTTCCATTTTGACGGCCTTGTGGAACGGTCTCAAGTTCTTGCGGATGCGGGAAATTTATTCGCGCTATGATAAGCACGGTTATCGCCAATGCTGCCGGTATTAAAAGAACTGCAAAAGCAAAACGGTACGAACCATTTATTGCCAAGACAATCATAACAATCACCGGTCCTGCCATAGCGCCGATTTGATCCATAGCCTCATGAACGGCAAAGCCCCACCCCCTGCCCACGGCCGCAGCAGCATGAGACAACATCACATCGCGTGCCGGCGTACGAATCGCTTTGCCGATTCGCTCTGCCATTATCAGGGTAACTGCTAATCCCCAATGATTCGCTAATGCCATTAACGGTACAGCCATAAGGTTGACCACATAGCCGAAAATGGTAATAGCCCAGTATCGTCGCGTTTTATCGCTTATCAGGCCTGAAAAATACCTCAGGCCGTATCCCAGCAGCTCTCCTGCACCCGCCGTGAATCCAACAATCGCTCCGCTTGCGCCAAGAATGGCAAGGTAAGACCCCGCTATACTCCGTGCCGCCTCATAAGTCATATCAGCAAAGAGACTAACCACTCCCAGAAGTAATACAAACTGCATTGCAGCTTTATGGTTACTTTTGTTCATATTTAAACACCGCTGCTATTCAATCTGTGGATAGAATCAAGAAGGGAAGTGCCACAGAACCGGAATAATTCCGTGCTGATGCAAAAGTTCGAGCAAATCTTCGATTTTAGGTAAGAACAGAACGGCGATTGTATCCATAGATATTCTTTGAATCGAATTAACGTTCATTTCTATCGTATCGGGTCTGTTGTAGTTTGAGAAACGAGGCCAGAACCTTGGAATTATTTGTTTGTACTCTCGGTATGGCTGGACAAACTTAGCTTCAAGATGGCTCTCTTCCATTCGAGCCGTAATAATGTGAACTGGAATGACAATTGCAGGAACAAGTACAAGTATGAGCAGGTTCTCAAAGCAAAGCCCAACACCAATAGAAAGCAAAAAAGTACCTACATAGAGCGGATTTCTGCATATAGAATAAGGACCTGTTGTGATGATATCTTTGGACTTGCGGCCTCCTATGTAAAAGATGCACCATATTCTGATTGTCAGGCCAGCCAACAAGAACAGATACCCGCCAAATTCCACGAAAAAAGCGGTAAAAGACTCCAGAGACCATGCAGGTCTTACAAAAACAACAACAAAAACGATAGGAATAAAGACCAATCGCAGCAGGTTAATTCTTAATTTACGCAGTGTCATTTTACCCTTCAATTTCAATTTAACAGTTAATTCACAATTCGATGAAAATTCCGGTAACCATTTTACATTTAAATTTTGGGCGAGTCAAAAATAATAAGGTCTTTTTCCGTTCAATTTTGAACACTATGCCAATGGATTACTGAACACCGCCGATGAACCAGGCAATGCCGAAACCGTCAGTCCACACGTAAGTGTACAGAATACTCTCACCGTTGGATCCCCGCGTGAAAGAAGATACATTCCCAGCTTATCACGGTCATAACCAAGATAAGGGCTTGGCCGCAGGAGGTCTTCCCTGCGTTCGTTCCTGTCTTTTTTCAGCATCTTAACTTTTGCTCACGTGGAACGCCTTTGATTTTTCGAGATAAAAGCTTCTTTAATTTCTTCCAAAGTAATACGTGCGGAGTCGAGCCTGATTAGTTCGCCGGTAATCTGCTCGGAATGCTCTTTTCGTTTTTTTAATGCTGCATCAATAGCTCCGCGTGTTGCAATCAGTGTTTGCTCAAATCGCCCCTGTAATTCCGAGCGAAAACGAATGAAACTTTTATCAATGTTTTGATAAACCGCCCATCGCAGGTTCTCCACGTTTTGTGTTACAAGTTCATTGATCTGCTCCATAGCTCTTTTGGTTAACTGTGACTTTCGGAAACCGGATGGTAATAATTTATCGAACATGCCGCGTGGTATCCTTTGAAATGAGCGAGCCCATTGATGACTTACCCAATAAGGGCGCTTTTCTACTTCAAAATCCTGGACAGTCTGCACTTGCTGGTAAGGAATATCGAACAACTCCGCGGCTGTTTGGCGAATTGAACCGATCAACTTATTCAGTCTTTCACGATGCGGACCAAGCACCTGCCGCATTTTATCCTGAAAAATCTCTGTGCTTTTGCCCATCTCATGTTCAAAAAAACCGGGAATTGCTTCGGCAAGTGAATTTTCTATCGTGTCTTCATTGAGCTGTTCCGGTTCCAGTTTTGAGAAAGTTTCTTCGGCAACACCTTTAAGGTATGTCCTGCTTTTTTGGCGAAGCTGTTCGGAATGCTCTTCCAGAAATTCGTGGGTGCGTTTCTTGTCCCCTTCGAGAATATCCATTTCTGATAATTTAGACCGCTCAAGTTCAGCCAGTTTTTCTCCGAAAATTTTGAGCCTTTTTTCGAGGTCTTCCAGGGGCATCTGAAGAGATTTTACAGAAAGATGGACTTGCATTAAAACATCCGTCAAAATATCAGCGGCTTTTTTCCTTACAGCCTGCCGCAATGCCTCGGTTTTTTTATTGGCAAGAAAATCAATCAGATATGTTTCAACTTTGTCAAGACCGCTGTTGTTCCAAAGGCCGCTGTTATTATTTTCTCTGGCCTGCAGTCCTAAACGGGCTGAAACACAGAATATATCAGTCTCTTTTTCCACGCCAACTTGTTCGCTGATTACTTTTTTGACAAAGGACAAAATCTCTTCTTTTTCCTGTTCGTTGAGGTAGTCAACCTTGTTAAGAATAAAAAACAGCTTGGGTATTTTCCGCCTCACCTGTTTAAGAAACTCTATCTCAACTTCGGTAATCGGCGGGTCGGCTGAAACCAGAAACATAGCCGCATCACATTGCGGCAGAAAATTTAATGTTGCTTCCGTATTATGCTTATACGTTGAACCAATTCCAGGGGTGTCTATCAGGACAACTCCATTACGAAGAATCTCGGCCGGATGATAAACTTCTACCTGACGGACATTAAGCTGATTGGCGGGATTATTCGTCTCGGCGACATATTTTAAAAGAAAATCAACGAGTTTATTCGAATCACTTGCCGTATATTCTGCGGGCGGTTTTTTGTCCTCGAATAATACCTTTGCGGAAAACTCCTGACCGGCCTGTATAAAGGTAGGAATAGCCGTCAGCGGCACCACCGCTGTGGGAAGAACGGCTTGGCCGAGCAGAGCATTTAAAAGTGTGCTTTTCCCGCGTTTGAATTGACCAAGGACAGCGAGATGAAAGCGTCCTGTCAAAAAGCGGTCTTTAAGCTCATTTAAACTGCTAATCTCTCTCGAAAAACCACTTTCCAGGCCGTTGAGTTGCTCAACAGTTTGTTCCAGTAGCACTTGAACATCATTTTTTTCTGACGCATCCATAAAAAAACTCCTTCCTTTGGTTCCGGAAGGAGTTTTTTTACCTTTTCTTTCGTATGCTCCTGCCAAAACCAAGTTTTTTGGTAGGAGTTATTAGCTGTTTAAGCGGTTTCGGGGAACTCCATCCCCGTCATTAATATACAGCAATATACTCCAGGCGTCAATAACTTTAAGGAGCGGTGTAAATCAGCCAGACACCGCCGAGAATGACCAGCACACCGCAGATTTTTTTAACAATTAACGCTCCCTTGGATTTTTCGTTCCAGTTCATATATCGCTGAACGACTTCTGTAAATGTACCTGCGAAAACAATCACAGAACAATGGCCAATTCCATAGACCAACAGCAATAGGATCCCGTAGGCAAGATTAGTCGATGCCAGTTTAAACGTTATCCCGAGCATAGGGGCCATATATGCGAAAGTGCAAGGCCCTAAGGCGATTCCAAATACAAGGCCAAGAATCAGCGCAGCCAATAATCCTTTGCGTTTCATTCCTACCTGCCCCGGACCTGCAAACGGATTAGGAATCACCTCAAGTAAATGTAAACCCACCACAAAGAAGATCAATGCCACAAAATAGTTGCCATATTTTCCGACGTCGCCTGTCATTCTGCCTGCCGCGGCGGTAATGGCCCCGATAACCCCGATTGTTATCAGAATACCAACAGCAAACAGTGTTGAAATCCAAAAGGCTCGTTTGGTTGAGATTCTTCCCTGCTCATCAATAAAACCGACAATCAAAGGGATACTGGCAAGATGACAGGGACTTAATAAAATACTCAAGATGCCCCAGATAAAGGAGGCCGCGACCGCTATGAACCACGTGCCTTCAACCGCGCGAGTTAGCTGTGTAAATAATTCCTGCATAGCATCTCACCTTATCTTTTCAATTCTATACCAAGTTCTTTCCATTTGCCAAGGATGTCTTCTTTGGAATAGAACCCTTCATGCCTGAACAGTTCTTTGCCGGCAGCATCGAAAAATATTTGCGTTGGAATTAGTCTAATGCCGTATTTTTCCCCTGCGTTCGGATTTTCCCAGACATCGATAACTGTTACATGGAATCGTTCTTTATATTCCTGCTTCAGTTCATCGAGAATTGGCTTCATCATCTTGCAAGGGATGCATTTACCGGCGCCTAAATCCACAAGCAGGGGCAGATTGACAGCTTTTTCTGGCTGTGTATCCAGGTTGGAAATTGTCGTCGCAGCAGGCTCAGAAATCGAAGTTTTGCTGTTTTGCTTTACGGCAATTACCACGCCAACAACCACAATCAAAATGATAACAATTACAATCTTTACTGTTTTATTCATAAAAGAAACTCCTTTAGATTTTATCACGTTTTATTTCAGTCAATTAAGAAAGCATCGCCTTAATATCTTCCTTTGAAGCTACCTTGCCCGCCACTTTAACTTCACCATCAATCGCCAGTGCCGGTGTCATCATTACACCCATCTTCATAATGTCATTGATTTGAGTTACTTTTTCGATTTGGTATTCTATGCCCAGCTCTTTAGCCGCAGCTTCGGCGTTTTCAGCAAGCTTTTTGCATTTGGGACAGCCCGTTCCAAGTATCTGAATTTTTCTCATAATTGGATCCTGTCAAAATATAGCGCCAAAAATAATTCCCGAAATAGTCGCCATTACAATTACCAGAGTAACAAAAACAATCGTTTTCTGCGTTCCCATAATTGAACGGATAACCAGCATATTAGGCAGACTCAATGCAGGCCCGGCTAACAGCAACGCCAGCGCCGGTCCTTTGCCCATTCCCGCCCATATCAAGCCTTTGAGTATCGGCACTTCTGTCAAAGTTGCAAAGTACATAAACGCCCCCGCCACCGAAGCAAACAAATTAGCCCATAAGGAATTGCCCCCTACCGCTTTTATTACCCATTTCGACGGAATAACACCTTCTGATTCAGGCCTGCCCAAAAGAAAACCGGCTACCAATACACCGAACAACAAAAGCGGAAGTATCTGCTTGGCAAAAGTCCAGCTTGCATCGACCCAGTCAACCATCTCACCTTTCTTAAACCACAAAAACAGCATAAATATCAAAGCCGCACCCAAAACGCCCGTTATGAGCCATTTGACGGAAAAAATCCGAAACCATAAACCGCTTTCAGTCGCCGGTCTTGCCCAGTTGGCAAAAACCAAAATACCAGCCATAGAACCAAAATATAAAACTTCCTGCCATAGCGAACGCTTTGTCGCGGTTTCCGGCATCGCAATTTGGCTGTTAGCTTTTTCGGTTTCTTCTTTGCGATAAATAAAATGCATGAGCAGACCAATTACAACACTAAAAACAATCGCGCCAACAGCACGGGCAATACCAAGTTCAAATCCAAGCACACGAGCGGTCAATATAATAGCAAGGACGTTTATCGCCGGGCCGGAGTAAAGAAAAGCCGTCGCAGGCCCCAGTCCTGCTCCCATTCGCCAGATGCCTGCAAACAACGGTAAGACGGTACAGGAACAAACCGCCAGAACCGAGCCCGAAACCGAAGCTACTCCATAAGCAAGAACCTTATTGGCTTTGGCTCCGAGATACTTCATTACGGAAGCCTGGCTGACAAAAACCGAAATCGCACCGGCTATAAAAAAAGCAGGCACAAGACAAAGCAAAACATGCTCCTGTGCATACCATTTGACCAGGCGAAGTGATTCGCCCACCGCGTTATCAAAACGGCCGTTGCCAACCGGCAGATAAAAACACGCCAAAAATACTCCGACGATTAGAACCAGTTTCTTCCATTCGGTTTTGATATTCATTCAATGCTCCACTGTTACAATACACTAAGGAGTTTCTTATCTTCTTTAATTTGCTCTTTCAGGCAGTTGGTAATGCAGTCTAAGCATTCAAGAACACAAGGCGTTTTAAGCCGATATATCACTTGCAAACCGTCTTTACGATAATCCAGCACTCCCGCCGAAACCATAACCGAAAGATGCCGCGATATATTCGAACGTTCTGCTCCAACGTGCCTGGCGATATCACAAACACATTGCTCACCGTCCTTTAGAAATGCCACAACAGCCAGCCGGTTGGCCTGCGCTATGGATTTCATAATTTCAGCCTGCTTTTTGAATAAAAGCAGCTTCTTCTTACTTATCATCTTATTGATCCTTTATATAACTATGTGATTATATACTCACATAATAATATTAAGTTCATACGTAGTCAAATTATTTTTGTAAAAATTCATCGATCCGCACTAATCCTGAAATGCAATTTAGCATAATTAGCCACTCAAAGCGGGTGTTTCGGAATGTAATGCCCGGGACTGGAGTCGAACCAGCACTCCCTTACGGGAACCAGCCCCTCAAGCTGGCGCGTCTGCCTATTCCGCCACCCGGGCAGGCTGTACAAGGGACAAATAATAAAGGATTAAAGATTAAAGTCAATTATTAATTGGTCAAATGACTGGTTAATGATTATTTGCCTGGTTCGTTATCCCAAAGAACAACCTGCAGACGGGGTGAAAAAGTAAAACCGTATTCAAGGCACCATTTTGAAACCTGCGGTGCCCTTTCGAGATATTCATTACGGGATTTGGCCTGCGGCATCAGGAAAACCCTATCGCGGTCAATTCCAGCAAGAGAGCCGACAATCCGCTGGATTTCTGAAATGTCTTTTTCGCTTTCGACAACAAACTTAAATTGACAATCGTATTCAATTATCAACTGCTGCAACGTATCGAGGTCAACAGGCGTTTTTAGGCCTGCGTTTTCCAGCTTCGGGCTGATACTCATCAGGTCGCAGGCCAAGCCGCCGACAAAAACAACGCCGGATGTTTCGATTGTGATATGGCCGCCCTGCCGCTTTAATTCATCAAGTAAATCTCTCAAGCCGGCCCTTTCGGTCAAATCGGAATCGACCAAAGGCTCGCCGCCGGTAACGACAAAATGGTTGCAGTTAAATGCCTTTACTTTTTCAATAATCTGCTCTACGGACAAATCCTCGCCCGCATCATAGCTGAAGGCGTAAGATGTATCGCACCATTTGCATTTTAACGGGCAGCCTGCCAGGCGAATAAAAACCGAAGGAACTCCTGCCAGGCCGCCTTCACCCTGCAATGAATAAAATATTTCGTTAACAACCATAAATTCAATTTAGACATGATAACATGATTTGCAAGATAATTATTAGCCCTCTGCACCGCAGAGGGTTCTCCTTATTGGTTAGCC
Organism: Sedimentisphaerales bacterium; assembly: GCA_016930645.1. Classification (GTDB taxonomy): domain Bacteria; phylum Planctomycetota; class Phycisphaerae; order Sedimentisphaerales; family Anaerobacaceae; genus JAFGGH01. The sequence goes on along the minus strand of JAFGGH010000009.1, from coordinate 570 downwards.
CTGCCGCCTGCGGCAGGGTTTTCCTTTTTATAAACAAAAAATCCGTGCCGCGGATACTTGTCATTCCAGCGAATGCGGGAATCCATATTTATTTAGCACCCAGTCCAGTGCTGGGTGGGGAGTTGTTCCAGTTTTACCGCAGGTTCTTCTTTAAAACCACAGAGAATTTCAATTTCTATATTAGCCATAGTCCCGATGTATCGGGATACCCGCCGAGGCGGGACACAGAACTCACAGAGAAATATAGCCATAAAAGACAAACCACGGATTTTTATCCGCCGTAGTTTTAACGTAGGCGGAACGCGGATTAACACAGATTAACAATATATATTCCTTTATCAAAAAATCAAAAATTGGTTTTTTTGCATAAAAACATATGTATCAAAACACCTATCGTTTGGCTTCAGGAGATTATCTATATAATACTCAGAAACAACTCCAGAGTTATACAATCGACCTTAAAGTCTTTACCTACTTCTAGAATAGCCCCATCATTTGTTACAAGTGTCATTCCATCAATTTTACAAGTTTCAATGATAATTGCGTCTAATTTATTTCCTCTTCTGCTTT
>JAFGGH010000103.1 GCA_016930645.1 Sedimentisphaerales bacterium | reverse complement strand
GTCGGTAAATTAATATAACAAGAAAGGAAAAATAATTATGAAACTCCCATCTGAGGCGCAGCTTTTAAGAATATTCATAGGTGAAGCGGACAAGTATAACGGCAAACCTTTATCTGAGGCGATTGTTGAGCTGGCCCGTGAAAAACATTTGGCAGGCGCTACAGTTCTTCGCGGCCTGATGGGATTCGGCGCTCACAGCAGGATGCACTCAGCTAAGATATTGCGTCTCTCCGAGGATTTGCCCTTAGTTATTGAGATTGTCGATGCGCAGGAAAAGATAGAAGCGTTCCTGCCCGAAATTGATTCGATGATAACCGAAGGTATGGTCACCGTCGAAAAAGTGAAAGTGATTGCATACCGCACGGAAAAATAGGCAGCGGGCATTATAAACACGCGATGTCGAGGTTCTTAGCTGCCGCAGTCTCGTCCGGCCTGCATACCGGCGTAGTAATAGGGGCCTGTTTGAGTTTTTCGCTATCAGTAACAGCCAGACCTGCAATCTCTATCATAGCCTCGATAAACGCATCGAGGGTTTCCTTGCTCTCTGTCTCGGTCGGCTCTATCATCATCGCTTCTTTAACTATTGTCGGGAAGTAAATTGTAGGCGGATGGAAACCTTTATCTATAAGTGCCTTGGCAATACAAAAAGCGTGTACGTTATTATCGAGCATCTTCTTTGTCGGAGTAACTACGCATTCGTGCATACATTTTTTATCGACTGCCGGCTTATAGTAATCCCTGAGTTTTACCCGAACGTAATTTGCGTTCAGCACGGCGTTTTCGGAAACGTGTCTTAGGCCTTCTTTGCCTAACATCAGGATATACACATAGGCCTTGAGAATAACTGCGAAGTTGCCGTAAAAGGGCGCGATATATCCGATGGATTTCGGCCTGTCATAAACGAGCGCGTATGTGCCGTCGTCTCGCTTTTCAACTATCGAGACGGGAAGATATTGCGTGAGTTTTTTGGTAACACCGACAGGCCCGGCTCCCGGCCCGCCGCCGCCGTGCGGGGTTGCGAATGTCTTATGCAGGTTTACATGGACAATATCAAAACCGAAATCGCCCGGCCGGGCTTTGCCCACTAATGCGTTGAGATTCGCTCCGTCGTAATAAGTCAGGCCATCCACACTGTGGACAAGGTCGCAAATCTCTTTTATATGGGGATTGAAAAGTCCCAACGTATTCGGACAGGTAAGCATCAGTCCTGCGACTTCGTCGTTGAGCAGTTTCTTCAGTTCATCGATGTCCATAATCCCTTCTTCATTACTCGGCACCGATACGACCTTGTAGCCTGCGATAGCCGCGCTTGCCGGGTTTGTCCCGTGCGAACTATCCGGGACAAGTACCGTTGTCTTTTTGTTGCCCTTGTCCCTGTGGTAAGCCGCCATAATCATTATGCCGGTCAGTTCACCGTGTGCTCCTGCCATCGGCTGCATAGTAAAACCGGCCATGCCGGTGATTTCACGCAGAAGAACATCCATTTCGTATAAGATTCTAAGCGCACCCTGGGTTAGCATCCCGCCCATACGAAGCTGCGGCAGCAGGGGGTGTAAATGAGCAAAACCAGGATATGAGGCTATTCTCTCGCAGACCTTCGGATTGTATTTCATCGTGCATGAGCCGAGCGGATAAAAATTCGTATCCACACCGAAGTTCATCCTGCTAAGCGCCGTGAAATGCCTGACCACATCAAGCTCGCTCAGTTCGGGCAAATCGGCAAGTTCATCACGCAAAAGCTCCGGGCTGATATTGATACTCGACGGAAGCTGGCTGTCCACCATTTCTATCGCACGACGGCCCGGCACGGATTTCTCGAATACGAGTTTCATAAAATACTCTCCAGTGCTTCGGCGAACATTCCGATTTGCTGTTTTGTTCTTTTCTCCGTTACACAAATTAAAATTGATTTATCCATTCCATCGTAATATCTGCTCAGTGGGAAACCCGCCGCAAAACCTTTCTCAACGAGACCGGCAATAGCGTCTGCCGCATCGATTGGAAGGTCGAGCACGAACTCGTTGTAGAACCACTTATTTGTCTTGAAATGAGGCCTGACATTCGGTATCGCCCTGAGCCTTTCAAATGCGTAACTTGCCTTGTCTGCGCAGAGCTGAGCGGTTTCCTTAAGACCCTGTTTGCCTTTCAGCAAAAGATAAACCAGGGCCGTCATCGCGCATAACGCTTCATTGGAACAGATATTAGAGGTCGCCTTGTCCCTGCGAATGTGCTGCTCGCGAGGCTGAAGTGTCAGGACAAAGCTCCTCCTGCCGAGCCGGTCTTTGGTCTGGCCTACTATCCTGCCAGGCATCTGCCGCACGAATTGTTTTCTCGAAGTCATAAAACCAAGGTAAGGCCCGCCGAACGACATCGGCATTCCGAGACTTTGACCTTCGCCTGTAACTATATCGGCACCCATCGCCCCGGGTGTTTTCAATATCCCTAATGAAATCGGATAACAGGAGACTATCAGCAATGCTCCTTTTTTGTGTGCTGCTTCAGCGAGGTCGGTGAAATCATCTATACAGCCGAAAAAGTTGGGATTCTGTACAATAATTGCCGCCGTTTTATCGTCGAGATATTCGTATATCTGCCGCCGGTTCGCGTGGCCGTCGATGCAATGGGTCTGGTCAAGCTCAATGCTGAGGTTTTTCGTATAGGAATGAATCATCACGCGATAAATCGGATTAACGCTGTCATCGATAATTACCTTATTCCTGCCGGTTATACGCAGAGCCATCATCATTGCTTCGTACATCGCCGTCCCGCCATCGTAAAGCGATGCGTTCGACACCTCCATATCAGTCAGCCTGCACATTACCGACTGATATTCGTAAATCGCCTGCAATGTCCCCTGCGATAATTCCGGCTGATAGGGCGTATAAGCAGTGTAAAATTCACTTCGGGAAATCATTGAATAGACAGCAGCCGGAATGAAGTGGTCATAAAAACCGCCGCCGAGAAAGAGTGTTAGATTTATCGAATTTTTTGCGGCTATTTCCGACAGATGCTCGCGGACTCTCTGTTCCGTCATACCAGCCGGCAAATTAAAATCTTTACACATAAGTTCCGGCGGTATATCTCCGAAGAGCTGCTCCATCGACAGGCCGATCTCATCTAACATCTGTTTTCGTTGCTGTTCTGTATTGGATATGAACGGCATATCTTTACATCTCCTGTTCGCCTTTTAAAATAACTTCTGAAAATTCCCCAAAATACAAGCCCCGAGCGCAAGCGAAGGGATAAATTCACTAAAGACCTTTCAGGTAATCCTCGTATTTTTTGGCATCCATCAGTTTATCCAGGCCGGATTTATCTGTTATCCTGGCTTTGCAAATCCATCCCTGGCCGTAGCAGTCGTCGTTTATCAATTCCGGTTTGGCGTCGAGTGCGGAATTGACTTCAACCACCTCTCCGGCGATGGGAGAGTAAACATCGCTGGCCGCTTTCGAGCTTTCCACAGAAGCAAATTCGGTGCCCGCAGACAGCTTATCCCCGACCGCTGGAAGATCCGCAAAAGTTATCTCGCCTAACTGCTCTTGCGCGTGGTCTGTAATACCTATCGTTGCTGTATCGCCAGCGACCTTTGTCCATTCGTGCTCTTTCGTGTAATAAAGTCCTTCCGGAACCATTTGTTTCTCCTTGTACTTAGAATCTTGCGAATCGGCTTATAATCTTACCTTCTATATCAGCCCGTAGCAAGTCTCCCGTTTCGACCGATTTCTTTTTCCCGTTTTCGAGTTGTTTTTTATTCCTTGCCGGATAATATATACCGACCGGAGTATTTTCTTCTGTGTAATTTTTCCTGATATACGCAAGTGCTATCTGTTTTTCCCCTGCCTTTGCGCAGCTAAGCACATATCCGATACATTTGCTGTCTTTATCGAGGATCCCGTCGTTCTGCCGTACAGGCCTTATGCCTTTTTCGCCTGGCAGCTCAATCCTGACTACCTGCATATTGTGAGTTTCGCTGTTTTGTTTCATCGCCGTCTTGCCGATGAAAAAATCTTTTTCGAGCTTTACCGCCCAGCCATAGCCTGCCTCGAATGGCGAGATATTAAAAGGCCCTGCTAACTCATGGCCGTAAAGCGGCAAGCCCGCCTCGATTCGCAGGCTGTCCCGCACACCGAGACCGCAGGGCAAAAGACCGGATTCTTTGCCCGCATCAAGCAAAGCTTCCCAAAGCCGGCCTGCCTTGTCCGGATGCACAAAGAACTCGTAACCTATCTTCGCTCCGGTATAGCCTGTACGCGAAACGATGCAGTCGACATCCGCTACCTTTGCCCGGATAAAGTGGAAACTTTTTAGCTGTTCTATTTTATTTAAGACAGATTTATCGCCGAGCAGTCCGGTAATAATCTCCAGCGATTTCGGCCCCTGCAAAGCGATATCAACGCTGCATTCGCCGCCGGATTTGGTATTCCGCATATCCCGGATAATCGGATTGGCGCCAAGCTTCCTGGCTGGCTGTTCGGTATCTATAACAGCCTTACCCTTTAACAATGAATCAAACCACGCCTTTATCTTAGGCTCGTTGGCTGCGTTGACTATCACCATATACCGCTGACGTTCCAATTGATATATGATAATATCATCAAGGACATTGCCTGCCGTGTCTAATATATAGCTGTACTGTGCCTTGCCCTCTTCGAGATTGTCTATGTCATTGGTAGCAACGGTATTCAAAAAATTCGCCGCGTCCGGGCCGCTTATTTCAAGAATACCCATGTGAGTGCAGTCAAAAAGACCGGCGTTTTGCCGGACCGCTTCGTGCTCGGCACTTATCGAGGTGAACCACAAAGGCATTAGATAACCGGCAAAATCGACTATATGGGATTTACCGGCAAGTTGGAGATGCTGGTCGTATAATGCGCTTGGTGCCGGTTCGGCAACGCTTTGTTCAAAAATAAATTTTCCTATGCTGTCATTGCCTGCCAAAGTATAATCCTCCATGACTAAAAGCAGATAATATTAAAACTCGACAGGTTTATGTCAAAGGAAATTTGACTTTTAAATAATTTTTGCCCTGTAAACGGCTAAAATATGACACAACTGAAAAAACAGCTCGGTCTGCTGGATGTATTCAGCATTGCCGCCGGTGCGATGATAAGCTCCGGGCTTTTCGTATTGCCCGCTATCGCATATTCAAAGGCAGGCCCTGCGGCGATACTCTCTTATGCTATCGCATCGTTTATTATCCTGCCAACCGCATTATCCAAGGCCGAGCTTTCCACCGCTATGCCCTGTGCAGGCGGGACATACTTTTTTGTCGAGCGAAGTCTTGGCCCGATGATAGGCTTGTTCACTGGTTTTGCCGGATGGTTCAGTCTGGCTCTTAAAAGCGCTTTTGCGGTTGTTGGTATGGCGGTACTCATCGAGGTGCTGTTTAGTAATTTTCTCAACATTGCTCTTGGCCAGATTGCCCTTAAGGAAATATCTATCCTCTGCTGCCTCATATTTACCGCGATGAACATTGTCAGTGTAAAGCATACAGGCAGGTTCCAGAGCCTGCTCGTAGCTGTTTTATTAATCATACTCGCGTTTTTCGTGTTTACAGGTATGCCCCATATCAAAGCGACTAAGTTCGACGGCTTTTTCGATACAAGCTGGCGGACAACCCTTGCGACAGCAGGCCTGGTCTTTATCAGTTACGGAGGACTGACAAAGGTAGCAAGCATCGCCGAAGAAGTTAAAGATCCAGGCAGAAACCTGACCCTCGGAATGATACTTGCCTGGTTTGTGGTGTCGGTTTTCTATATCCTGGTTATTATAGTTACTGTCGGCGTTACTACTGATGTCGAGCTTCGGGCAAGTTTGACGCCGGTCTCTCTTGCGGCGTCGAAGTTTATGCCTACCTTTGGTTTCGCTCTTTTGGCTATAGCCGCTATCGCCGCCTTTATCACCACCGCCAACGGCGGAATACTAACCGCAAGCCGCTCACCGATGTCGATGAGCCGCGACAAGCTTCTGCCGAAAGTGCTTGCAAAGGTTAACAGGCGGTTCCGTACTCCGCACATTAGCATACTGCTCACCGCCGGTTTTATGATTTGCTCCATTGTCTTTCTGGAAATCGAGCTGCTTGTCAAAACCGCCTCGACGTTGATGATTATCCTTTTCATACTGGACAATGTTAGTGTTATCGTTATGCGTGAAAGCAGGATACAGGCTTACCGCCCTCAGTTCCGATGCCCGCTCTATCCTTATTTGCAAATAGTAGCGATTATAGCTTACAGCGCGTTGCTAATCGATATGGGCAGAATACCGTTATCGATTTGCGGCTTGTTCATCGTCGGCAGCGGAGCATGGTATCTGCTCTATGTCCAGAAACGCGTTACAAGGGCAAGTGCCGTTATGCACCTTGTCGAGCGTATTACCGACCGCCAGCTTAAAACCGTAACGCTCGAAGATGAGCTGCGCGATATTCTCATCGAACGCGACCAGATTATCAAAGACCGCTTCGACAAGCTCATTCGCGACTGTCGGATACTTGACTTGAAAGAAACCTGCGACGCTGAAGAAGTATTCAGACAGGTCGCCGAGATTCTGGCACCGAGAATCGATGAAAATAAATATGTGCTTCTGGAAAAACTCCTTGCCCGCGAAGCCGACACTACAACTGTGGTCCAGCCGGGGCTTGCTATCCCCCATATTGTTGTCGAAGGCGAGAACAAATTCGATGTCGTTCTTGTTAGAGCGTTTGACGGTGTCAAATTTCCAAAGTCGGACACTCCGGTTAAGACGATGTTCTTCCTGGCAGGCTCTAAGGACGAGCGGAACTATCATCTGCGAGCCCTTATGGCAATAGCACAAATCGCCCAGGAAAAGGATTTTGAGAAGAGCTGGCTCGCCGCTCGCGATACCGAAGGCATAAGAAACCTTATCCTTATGTCAGCCCGAAAAAGAGATACCGCAAATTAATTATATAGGAAAGACTATGACAGTCTATAAAGAAGTCGAACCGCAAAGAACGATTATCGGAAAGCTCGATTTTGAGGGCGATTTAATTGGCCAGTTAAACGATATCGCCGGAAAAAACAATATTCTCTTAGGCAAGGTCGAAGCCATCGGAGCCGTCAAAAAAGCCCGTATCGGTTACTATGACCAGAATACATTCGAATATCAGTTTATGAATATAGATGAGCATCTGGAAATAACATCGTTAATTGGAAATATCTCAATCAGGGATGACAAACCTTTCGTCCACGCTCATATCAATCTTGCCGATGAAAACGGAGTGGCTTACGGAGGCCATTTAGCTGAGGGTACAATCGTCTTTGCCTGCGAGTTTATAATGACCGAATATACAGGCCCGGAATTTGTCCGCGCCTTGGATGAGCAAACCCGCCTGCCCCTGTGGAAAATCTGAAAACTCAACACTAAGAACTAAATACTTTTCTTTTTTATCAGTCTTGTATCGTTTTCACAGAGGCGATGCGGTTGGCAAAGACAGCCTTTTTGCGGATGCCCAAAACCACGTTTTTAATCGGCAAGCGGTCGAGCTGCGGAAAGTAAAACGTAATTATCCCGACATTGCACCAGCGTAAAATTACGTCATCGGTATCAATCTGAAGACGCAAATCGTCCCTGTCAATTGCGTCATTCGATTCGCTTAATCCGTGCTGAAGTTCCAGCCTGTTTGGCAGAAACACCCAGTAGAAAAATAAACTCTTGACCCATATTATTCTCAGAAATACCGACCAGATATAAGCAAGCAGCAGATACCCCTGCGGAGCGATATTGACACCCAAATGTCTGAATCCCTTAAAGAATGCGGCAAATGTATCCACCCCATGCAGCAGCATTATCAAAAGCGCGATTATAAATCCGCCTAATATCAACCCTAACGTTACCGGCTTGACTTTGAATATCACAACTGCCGCGTTAAGCGCACCGAACAGTATCACAACTCCGCCGATGAAATTCTGTACCAGCGGTCCCCAGCTTGTCCAGCCTAATATCACATTTAAAACCACCCCGATAATTCCAGCCGCAGCCATCAGTACGACCGTAGGCAGAAACAGCACAGGCCAGCCCCAGTCGAAGCCGGTCAGCCAGACCTTTATATTCGGGTTCTGTCGCACCTCGTTGTCCCGCTCGAAACGTGTCCGCGCGCTTTTGGTGAATTTGGAGATGAATATAAGCACGCCAATCACGATAGTAATCGCAAGCACGCAATAGAACGCGAACATCCTGCCCGAACCGAATGAAAACCTGTCGTTTGTTGCGTCTTCGATTATGCTGCCTATCAGAAGGATATAGATATATATCAGTATCATGAAAAAGTCGGTAAACATAAGCAGTGTCTTGAGCTTATACTTGACAGGCGGCAAAACATGCTTCGGCCCTGCCGGTTTTATCTCAGGAATAGGTATTTCGAATTGGCTCTCAGCGACAGGCTTGCCCGTCGTTCGTTTGGCGGCTTCTGTTTGTGGTTTTTGCTCTTGAATTTCGTCTTTGGGAACTTTGTTATTGTCTTCCATAATTTTTTCCCTCAATATGTCAAAGAATTGTTATCAACGGTATCCAGATTACCGCCGAATGTGGAAAAAGTCAATAGTTTTAGCAATTCTTCAAAGATCCCTATGTTGCTTCTTAATCCGATGTTTTATCGGAATTGTGCCGCATTTTTTTTCAATTCATAATTTTTTGTAGTTAATCAGCCCAAAGTTTAGTCCGATACAGCCCAGTAGCTATTTACTAAAAACTAATCCGAAATGAAAGGGAATCTAAATGAATCTTAAACAAAGAATTGTATTCTGGGCGATGCTTATTGCCGCTGCGATACCTTTTATGTTTCATTTCCGTGGCATTTTCCAGGTCACCGTTCAGGACGTCCACTTTAACGAAACATTCTACTATGCTTTGTGGGCAGCCTTAGGGGCTATTGTACTGTCAGTTGCTGCGATTTGGTTTCTCAGAGACAGGTCTCAAAAGCAGCAAAGTCAGACAACCCCGGAGGAACAGGTGTAACACAGGCTTCCAGCACGTGTTAATAAGTTAGGTTTGATAAATGAGGCTTATGACTTTAGATAGTCACAAGCCTCATTATGTTTTATTCTTCGGTTTGAATAATCACATCAGGCCGAGACGCTCGGCTTCTTCGTAAAGACCGTACTGCTTCATCTTCTTGAAAAGTGTTGTGCGGTTTATATCCAGCGCCTTTGCCGTTTGCTGCCTGTTCCAGTGATTAGCTTCAAGGACTTGTCGGATGATATTCTTTTCAGGCTCAGCCAGTGCGTCTTTCAGACTTATCGGCTTATATTCCCGCTGCATATGAATCTTGTCCTGGGTAATATTGGCAGGCAAATCTTCGATGCCAATAAATTTCTCCTTACTCAGCAGCACCGCCCGTTCCATCACATTTTCAAGCTCGCGTACATTGCCGGGCCAAAGATACCTCTCCAGTGCTGTCAGTGCCTCATCAGTTATGCCGAGCTTATGCCTTTTATGTTGCAGGCTGTATAGCTTTAAAAAATGTTGTGCCAGAATCGGAATGTCACCAACCCGTTCGCTCAAATGGGGCAGATTAATAGACAGCACATTGACCCTGTAATAAAGGTCTTCGCGGAATCTGCCTTTGCGGACGAGTTCTTTTAAGTCGGTGTTCGTAGCTAAGAGTATTCTCGTATCGACCGATTTTGTTTTATTGCTGCCGACCGGCTCGAACTGCCTGTCCTGCAGAACACGCAAGAGTTTTACCTGAAGCGCCGCCGATGCGTTCGAGATTTCATCGAGAAAAATCGTGCCGCCGTCGGCGGCCAGAAATTTGCCGTCCTTGTTGGATATCGCTCCGGTAAAAGACCCTTTGACATGGCCGAATAGCTCGCTCTCCAGCAGTGTCTCCGGCAAAGCACCACAGCTCACCTCGACAAAAGCTTTGTTCCGCCTGCTCGAATGGTGATGTATCGCACGGGCGAGCATGCTCTTGCCGGTTCCGGATGGGCCGGTCATTAAAATTGTCGTCTTGGTGTCTGCCACCGATTCGACAAGGTCGAATATCCGGGCCATCTTGTAATTCTGGCTGATTATGCTCTCAAGACTGTAACGCAGTTCGAGCTGTTGACGCAGCTCTTCATTCTCGCTAATCAGGCTTTGCTGCTGAAGCGCTCTTTCTACCGCAAGCCTTAATTCATCATCGTTTATCGGCTTGGTCAGGTAATCGTATGCTCCTTGTTTGATGGCTCGTACCGCGCTTTCGATTGTGCCGTATGCTGTTATCAAAACCACGACTGTTTGCGGGCACATCTTCTTTATTATATCGAGCAGCTCAAAGCCGTCTCCGTCAGGCAGATTAATATCGATTATTACCAGTTCGTAGCTTCTTTCCTGAAGCTGCGAGATAGCCTCTTTCATTGAGTCGGCACCTGCGGTTTTGTACCCCTCCTTAGTCAGAAAAGAGCCGAGAGAATCAAGTATGATTTTATCGCTGTCAACTATTAGTATCTTTTGCTCTGCCATACCCAAATCCCAAACCGGTATAAGGCCGCTAAAATGATTTTCCTAAAACCTTATATATTCTCCGGGTAAAATGGTTATGTCAAGAGTTATGTTGAAAAAACGAAACGCTAATGTTGAATAAAATCCACATATTTAATGTTTTGCCCCCTTGAATCCGTTTAATGATATTTGACAAATTTGTGGCGAAATGTTAGTATCCTTCGCTCGGCTGATGCGTCCTAAGCTGCTTTTTCATTTGTGACACGGGCGCCAAGCCCAGGGTACTGGAGCATCGGTTCCGGATGCCGAAAGCGGAAAAATGGTTATATCGCAGGAGTGCAAAAATGGATAATGTAAACCTGTTGCCTTCAAACAGCATCGGCAGGGGATTCATTCCTATAGAATTCATTCCCCAGGGCAAAGACCAGTGGTATTTGCGTAACGAGCAGTTCGAGAGGAGCAGCCAAAAGTGGAGGCACCTCAAAGCCTTTGAAGTCGAGATACTGGTTAAAAACGGAAACTACTGTGATGACTGGGACAGTATTTCTGTTACTGATGATTTCGACCCGACTTTGATTCGCAACAGCGAGTTCTATGGATTTATTCGGATTGGAAGAATGCAGGAGGCTGTCCTGGAACACCACGATTTGCAGTTACCGGCTGGCATAACCAACAGCAAAATCGTCTCCTGCGACATCGGCGATGATGTTGCGATTCACGATGTACGCTATCTTGCCCATTATATAATCGGTGACAGGTGTATCCTTGCCAATATCGACGAGATGCACACCACCAACCACGCCAAGTTCGGCAACGGAATTGTCAAGCAAGGTGAGGATGAAAAGGTACGGGTAACACTTGAGATTATGAACGAGACCGGCTCAAGAGAGGTATTCCCATTCGATGGTATGATAACCGCCGACGCCTATATCTGGGCAAAATACCGTGACGATAAAAAGCTCCAAAGTAAGCTGAAAGAAATTACGCAGAATGCTTTCGATTCCAGGCGGGGGTTTTACGGTACGGTCGGCGAGCAGTGCGTAATTAAAAACAGCAGGATATTCAAAGATGTTAAAATCGGCTCGCACTGCTATATCAAAGGCGCCAATAAGCTAAAGAACCTGACCGTTCACTCATCAGAACATGAGCCGACCCAGATTGGCGAGGGTGTGGAATTAGTAAACGGAATAATCGGCTACGGCTGTCATATTTTTTACGGCTGCAAAGCCGTGCGGTTTATCTTAGGCAGTAACTCAAATCTGAAATACGGAGCAAGACTGATTCATTCATTCCTGGGTGACAACTCGACAATCTCCTGCTGTGAGGTTTTGCATAACCTGATATTCCCCGCACACGAGCAGCATCACAACAATTCGTTTTTAATTGCCTCGGTTGTGTTGGGCCAGAGCAACATCGCCGCCGGCGCGACCATCGGCTCCAATCATAACAGCAGGGCAAACGATAATGAAATCCAGGCCGGACGGGGTTTCTGGCCAGGCCTGTGTACGAGCTTAAAGCATTCCAGCAGGTTCGCATCGTTCGTATTGATTGCAAAAGGAACATATCCCGCCGAGCTGGATATAACCATTCCTTTCTCGCTTGTTAACAATAACGAGACAGAAGGCCAATTGGAAGTAATGCCGGGCTTCTGGTGGCTGCATAATATGTACGCGCTCGCCAGAAATTCCTGGAAGTTCCAGAAAAGAGACAAGCGCAAAGTCAAAGTCCAGAATGTGGAATTCGATTCTTTCGCGCCGGATACAATCGAAGAGTTAATCGATGCAATGACATTGCTGGAAATCTGGACTGCCAAAGCGGCACTCCGAAAAGAAAATAAAAATCCAGACGATAAAAGCAAAAATGAATTGGCAAAAATGGGACGGGATTTATTAAACGGTCCGGCTGATGCGGTAAAAGACCTGCGGGTCCTCGGCGAGAATATGGAAAAATCAAAGCGCGATGTCGTTATTGTAAAACCGCAGGACGGATACAAAGCATTTAAACAGATGATTCATCACTATGCGGTTAAAAACCTGCTGCGGTTTATGGAAGCCAATCACGATATCGATTTTGAATCTATGTGCAAAACTCTTTCAGGCCGGCGTATTGCCGACTGGTCTAATATCGGAGGCCAGTTAATACCGACCTCTGATGTTGATGGTTTACGGGCAGACATCGGTTCGGGAAAACTCGATAGCTGGCAGAAAATTCACGAAAGATACGACCAGCTCTGGCAGGAGTATCCGCTTCTCAAGCAAAAACACGCCTTTGCTGTTATATGTCTGTTAGCGGGCACGGACAAACCCCAAAAGGAAAAATGGTTCGAAATGCTCGATGAAGAAGGACAGATTCAGCAGTACATTTGCGACAAGGTTTACGAAAGCAGGCAAAAGGATTACATAAATCCCTTCCGCCAGGCTACGTACAGAAACCTCGATGAAATGACAGCCGCTATCGGAACTATCGAGGATAACAGCTTTGTCAAACAAGTTCGGAGCGAAACAGAAGAATTTAAACAGAAAATCGAACAGGCAAAGAAGAGAGGGTGAATTTATTGCTCTTTGTCAAAATAAAGAAACGTTACATAAAATCCGAAGCACCAAATTCGAGGTCTGATTCGTTATACGTTAATTAGGTTGCGCCGCTCGTTTCGTATATCGTTATACGGTTGAGTAATTAATTTTGACCTACGTTCAACGCAACCGATACGAGCCGCGAAACCGAAACCGTATTACGTTTTTTCTCAGCATTTCGAGTTTATCCCATGTTTCATTGCTCGTGAAAAACTCAATAAGTTTCCGGTGTTGGTTTTATTATTTATTAGTGAGGCAGAAAGATGAATCTAACAGACCAAAACTACGCACAGTACAAATTAGTTCAGGAGATGATGGACACGATTGACGTGGTGAAGGGATTCGACCCGGGCAAAACCAAAAATATAGCCCAGAAAATAAAAACCATCGGCAAGCTGCTGATGACAGGCGAAGGCTCCAGCAGAATTTTTCCCGCCAAAAACGCAATCCGCAAGTGTATGAAGTGGGGACTGGATTTGCAGTTAGCCACGGATGGTTCGAGACAGTCGGCGCAATATGACCTTTCAAAATTTGCCGTCTTTTGCGCATCGAATTCCGGCAGGACAAAAGAGGTCGTATTACTTGCCAAAAAGCTTGCCGCTGAGGGAAATGATAATCGTTTCTGTCTTTCGGCAAATGCGGGCACGATTCTCGAAGAGGCGTGCACCGAGACTTTTGTACTTAACTGCGGCTGGGAGCAGGCTGTCGCCGCCACAAAAAGCGTTGTCGAACAAGCCCTTTTCTATGAATCTATCCTCTGGAACATTATGGGCGAAGATAACAAAAAGGCCTGCGACGAATTAACCGCAATGGTCGAACAGGCGTTGACGATGAAGATTGATGAAAAGATTACACAGGCCGCCGCAAACGCCCCGACGATTTATTTCGCCGGATACAACGACGGTGTCGCTGAAGAGCTGACACTCAAGACAAACGAAATCACAAGAAAAAAATCCGATTTCCTCGAAGGCACTTACGCTGTCCACGGTATCGAGGAGGTAATGGACGCCGATGATGTTGTCTTTGTCGTTGACCCGATAGATGAGGAAATCGAAAAATTCCAGGAAGTTTTAGTAAAAGGTGTAGGCCTGAAAGTTGTAGCAATTGCAGACAGGGATACGCCTTTCGATACCATCAAAATCCCCGCCGCCGGTGAGTTGGCGCCTTATGTATATCTGTGTGCAGGCTGGAATATCCTCGTTGAAATAGGTATGGTATTGAAAATCAATCTGGATAAACCCGAACGCGCCCGAAAAGTCGGAAACGAGTTTATGGGATAAATTAACTTGAATTAAGTTAAAAAGGCCGATACTTAAAACTGTCGGCCTTTTTCTTTGAGAATGTCTGTTTTGCTGCTATGATATTTTGTAATGGGTCAGTTACAGGTGGATAATAACAGTGTCGCGGCCATCCTGGCCGCGTTTTCGTCCCGACTTGTCGGGAGTCCCG
>JAFGGH010000102.1 GCA_016930645.1 Sedimentisphaerales bacterium | reverse complement strand
TATTTCAATATCGCTGTGCAATCTTCTTTGCCAGCCTCGTCCTCACAACGGCCTAAACCTGAACATAAAATCTTAAAGTGCTCTAAAAAAATTGAGCAAGCATTTTCTTCTGTGAAGTTTTTTGATCAGATGAGCTTTACTCCGGATTTACACTAACCATTTAATTTTTAGACAAAAATTTGCGTCAAGCTGCTCAAAATACACAGATAGACCCCTCATTAGTTCTTGTAATTATAGTACTTACATTAAAAAACTTGACCAGTTTGCCAGTATGAGATTTAAAAAATTAGACGTTAAATTGGAAGTAAGTTCTTATTAAATAAGAAGTTATAGTATCTTTACGAAAAGTGAGAACTTGGCAAAACGGGCAATGAGCCGATAAAACGAAGATATTAGGACTCAAACTAACCTAAAGTTTTATAACTGCATAACCTTTATGTTCTTACATTGTAAGAACTTAGCAAAAAAGTCATTCCTGCAAAGCTATCCCTTGACCAGATTACGCAGCGGAAATCCAAACATATATAAATTTCCCCAAATGCCTGCTTTTACAGGTATAATTAAGGACAAGCAGGCTACTTTGAATGTCGGTATTTACGATATCCTTAAAAAAAACAAAAATTTGATTGTTTTTCTGCATTTTTTGATTGATTTTTTGCACTCTATAGTTCATAATCATTAAAGAATAAGTTATTACATCGACACGTGTATATGTATGTATGTGGGTCGTGATAAATGAGAAAGAATATAAACTATCGTCGCTTTAAACAGTTTATGCTGGCTTACTTAAAGACCTGACATTGAGTTGTTTATACTCGTTGTCGGTCTTTTTTATTTTATAAGAAAAGTAAATTGAGGAGCAGGTTTCAATGGAGGTTAAGGGCTAAATTAACCCTATAAGTATAATAAATAAATTACCTATGGAGGATGATAGTATTTTAATAATGAGCTCTAAAAGACAAATTATTGAGATGATTGTGCCGGTTTTATCAACCTTTCAGGATAACGATGTTACTGTAAAATGAAGAGGTTGATAACTTCCGGTTAAGAACTGGTAAAGAACCGATATGAATTTTTTTCTCAATAAGATTTTACATGAGCTGAATGTATACAAATTGATGTCTTAATGGATGGAGGTTTTGGACGTAAAATTAAATCACGGTTATTAAGATAATTAGGAACGAGGCAACTATTGGAACGTTGCCCGTAAGAGTGAATGTAAGTGTTTTATATTTTTATCTTTAATTTAGGAGGTTTTTGAAATGAAGAAGGTATTATTGATTTTGTTGTTTATTGGTTTTACCGCCATCAGCCAGGCCGAGCTGGTGGACGATTTCGAAGGTTACAGCACCGGTCAGGTTGATGCGGTCACCGGAGGCTACTGGGTAAGCAACACGACAGATAACGACGCGAATATCTTAGCTGACCCACTCGATGCGTCAAATCAGGTAATGAGTACGACCGAGATGGGTGAGCAGACAGGCTCGTATTGCGTTCTGAACAGTACCGCTTATATCGGCGCTACCGAGACCAAGACCCTGTTCATGCGATTTATGGTCAACACACTGACCACTGACCAGACATTAGGCTTGACCGATATTGATGCGCCTGATGTTGGAGGAACTACAGGCTGGGACCAAGAGCGTGTCCAGTGGCGTTGGACGAACGGTAACTTCGATACGCGGGATAGTGGTGCTTTTGTAACCCTTCAGGCGTTAACTGCCAATCAATGGTATTACCTTTGGGTAGTGATTGACAACGACGCAGATACCTGCAAATACTACATGAACACCACAGGCAGCAATGCTACGGAAGATGATCTTTTGACCAGCGGTACGCAGGACACCTTTGGATTTCGCGTTTCAAATACCGAGGTGCTGGACAGGATTTACTGGAGAGCCCAAAATGCAGGCAATGAAATAGTCTATGTTGACGACATTCATATTTCACCCGGCGAATCACTTTCTAATCCCAAACAGCCGGGACAAGCATGGAGCCCGAATCCGAAAAACAACTCCACTTTTCAGGGGTCGATATTTAATACTACCTACGTACAGGCAACCCTGAGCTGGAAGACAGGCCTGGATCCCCTCGATCCGGAAAACTTTGACCCGAATATCAACAACCATCTTCTCTATGTGGATACGGATGCCCAAAATCTGGGCCCCGGCAATGGAAGCTGGAAAGAAGTTAATATTGCAGAAGCCGGACCCGATTTCAACGCCTCACAGGCATTTACAGACCTGGATTATAATGAGACTTACTACTGGCGTGTGGATGAGTCGGTAAATAATTCAGGTCCTGGTGACCCGGAAACTCGCGTAGGCAGTATCTGGTCGTTTACTACAGTATATAAAGAACCAAAGATTACGGTTCAGCCTTTCGATGCGCTCAGAGGCACCAGCGAAACCGCGGACTTTACAGTAGGAGTAAACAGCCTTACTACTCCGCACTATACATGGTTCAAATCATCTGACAAAAAAGCCGGCGGCGATTCACTAATCGGCGGCGATTCAAATACATTAACCGTCGTTGCCAATGATGCCAACGATGCATATTATTATGTTATTGTAAGCAACAGCAGCACTTCGACTGATACTTCCGTTCCTGTCCACCTGTGGCTGGAACGTGAAATCGCCAGATGGAAACTGGATAATAACCTGACAGATTCAAATATGGGCTGGAACACCGTTTGGGATGCAATAGGTGATGTCAATGCTGCAGGCAAGGAATTTGTTACAGACCGTATAGAAGGCTCACACTCAGTCTTGCTGAAAAATGAACCTAATGCGTTTATTTCAGTACAGCACGCCGGCGCTAATGATTACTTCGACCATTATGTAGTCGGCCTGACGGTAAACTGCTGGGTCAAGTGCGATTCAGACGTAACCGGCTGGGACCCAATCGTTGCCAAACAATCGCGTTCAACATCTACAAGCGGCGACCATGGATGGGTACTCGAACTCAATAACGGAGTCCCGACCTTCCAGGTCCGCAACGCGGATGTCAGTGCGGCTGGGACAACAATTGCCGACTCTACCTGGCATATGATTACGGCGATATTCGACTATGACGGCTGGAACGCAAGATTATATATTGACGGCGAGCTTGCGGCTTACGACGACAGCATTTCGCGCCACAACGCGGTAAAGACACCTCTTGACACGTTGACTATAGGCGCCGAAGATGCCAATGATGGTGCTACCCCCACACAAGCAGGCTCATTCGACGGACAGATTGACGATGTACGCATCTTTACCTATCCATTGACAGGGAAGCAGGTAGCGGCTTTGTATATCGATGATTATGGTGATCCAGCCGGTAAAGGTTCTATTTGCGTAAACGACGATAATCCGGATCGGGACAACAACGGCGACTGTAAGGTCGATTTCGAGGACTTCGCAATATTTGCAGAACACTGGCTTGACTGCAACCTGTATCCGGCATCACGTTGTGACGATTAAACGAATGAATTATTTTTGAAGTTCTTTGACATAATGTTTCATTGCGGTCAGCAGATAACTTAAGAAACAGCTACTTCGAATAAGCTGCCCGCAAGAGTGAATGTAAGAATATTTTATTATTGTTTTTAATAGGAGGTTTTTGAAATGAAGAAGGTATTATTGATTTTGTTACTCGTTGGTTTTACCGCCATCAGTCAGGCTGCGCTGGTTGATGACTTTGAAAATTACAACACCGGTGCTGTAGCTGCAGGAAACGGCTCTCCCCCGTGGACAACATCAGAGGCCGCCGGATTTTATGCCGACATTATGGATGACGGCGCCGGCAATCAGTTCATCTCGCAATATGCATCCGGTGATTATCGGGACATCAGGACAAGTACGCCTATATCACTTGGCGACTCAACCGTAGGTACACTCTTTTTCCGTGTTTATGTTAATGACGAAACCGGCCTTAACCATGCCTTGGGTATGACCGACATGGACGACGTAGACTGGTACGACGAGTTTAGTCCGATGATCAGATTCATCGACAATGCCAGTAGTACTGACAGCCAATACCAGTTGAGCATACGTGACGACACTGCATATGTGGATAACGCCGCTCAGCTGAATGTCGGCCAGTGGTACAACCTCTGGCTTGTAATTGACACGGCAGGTGAAGGAATCGGCACCTTCGACATCTATCTTACCCAGGGCAACTCAGACGCGACAGAATCCAATAAGATTACTTTTACTGGCGCTCCTGCCGGCTTCAGGAGACATTATACTTCGGGCAACCCCCTGGATATGTTCGTGATGATGGCTGGCACCAGTCCCGAAGCTATTCAGTATAATTTACTTGTCGATGATATTTATTTGTCCCCCGGCAAAGACCTTAGCTACCCCTCTATTCACACAAAAGCCTGGGAGCCGAATCCACATAACACTGCTGAAAATGTAGGAACGGCAAATGCCACCAAGGTTAAGCTAAACCTGCAATGGAAGACAGGTCTCGACCCCTGTGATGCAAATAATCCTAATCCTGATATTACCAACCACCTGCTCTACCTTGATACCAACAGCGCAAAACTAATGTACACAAAGAGCTGGAAGGAAGTTAATCTGCCGGCAGGCGGCCCGCCTCCCGCTAACGATGTTAACTGGGCATTTTATGACCTGGTTTACGATACTACTTACTACTGGCGTGTTAATGAGGTTTTAAATAACGGAGACCCGAACTCCCAGGACCCCAATGAGGTAATTACTGGTGATATCTGGTCATTTACGACAATAGGCCAGTCACCAAAGATATTGGTTCAACCCGCTGATAAACTCGGAGAAGACAGCGAAAACGTGGTCTTTACAGTAGGAGTCTCAAGTGCTACACAAGAGCATTATCAGTGGTACAAATCAAACGACGTATATCCCGATGTCGGTGACTCAACAATAGGCACAGATTCAAATACGTTGACTGTTACTGCCAATACTACCAACGACGCCTATTATTACGTCAAGGTTACCAATGATGCAGACACAGTTACTTCCAATGTTGTCCATTTGTGGCTGGCGCGTGAAATAGCCAGATGGAGACTGAACAACGATCTGACTGATTCATCAACAGCGGCTAAGGGTGGGACTGCTGAATGGGATGAAGCAGATGACCCGTGCGATAACCATCAGGGAGCAAATGGTTTTGACCCCTGTGCTATCGAAGGCTCACATTCAGGCAAATTCTATGATGACGTCAACGCGTTCATTTCAGTCCCCGGCAGCGAGGATTACTTTAACCACTATGTAGTAGGTCTGACGGCAAGCTGCTGGGTCAAGGTCGATCCGGGTGTAACCGGCTATGACGCAGTTATTACCAAGCATTCGCTGTCAACGAGTGATGTTAATGGAACTGTTTGGGAAGGCTGGACACTCCAGCTTAACGCCGGAACCCCGCTTTTCGAGGTCCGCCATGGAGGTGTTTATGCAGGAGCTTCGGCCTCAATTGCCGACTCCAACTGGCATATGCTTACAGCGGTATATGATGTCGATAACGGAAGAGGAAGATTATACGTTGACGGCTTGCTTGATGGCAACGACGTCGCCATTACCCCCGGAAGTGTTCAGAAGACACCGCTTGACCGGTTTGCAATAGCTTCTTGTGATGCCAATGACGGTGGTTATCACGTCAATCCTTTCGATGGTTTGATTGACGATGTCCGCATCTTTACCTATCCGATGACATCAACAGAGGTAGCCGGTATGTATGTCGAGCATGTAACAGATGCTACGATTTGTATTGATAGTATCAATCCGGTGCACGACTACTCCGGTAACTGTAAGGTTGGCCTTGAGGATTTAGCAATGTTAGCAGCAGGCTGGCTCGATTGCAACCTGTATCCAGAGTCTGCTTGTGATGAATAAATTGATGAATTATTTAAAGTTCTTTGAAAATTAAGTGTAAATCGCGGGAAACCTTGCCCCTTAGGGGGCAAGGTGACCGCCTATAAAGCGGTTGGCAGATAAGAAGAATCTGGTAAAGACCAAATACGAGTTTCTTATAAGATGCCGGCCGCTGAGTGAAGGTGAGAGTTTAGTGTTTTTTGTATGAGGAGGTTTAAAATGAAGAAATTAGTGTTAATTTTACTTTTTGTAGGTTTTACTGCAGTCAGCCAGGCAGTTCTGGTTGATGATTTCGAAAGCTACGCCACAGGTTCTATCGTATCTCCGTGGGTAGAAGAGGCTGCAGGTGTGGCCGCAATCGAGGACGATGCCGGTAATCAATACCTCACCTATGGCGATGACTCTGGTGACTGGCGGCATGTTTACAGACCAGCTGGCGTTAACCTTGAAACAACAGGCTCATTTTCTTTCGACGTTCAAGTTGATGGAGAGGTCGGTCTTGACCACGCCATGGGTATGACCAATGTAGACGCACCGAACTGGTATAGCAACTATGGCCCATATGTAAGGGTAACAGACGACACCGCTGCACAAGCAGGCGTTGTCAGTCTGGACACACGCGATGGTGGCGGCTTTGTCGATGACATCGCCACTCTTACTGTCGGCCAAACGTATACCATCCTGCTCGATATTGACATGTCTGGCACCGGTACCTTTGATATCTATGTTGACGGTGGTCTGGTTTATAGTAATGCCGGCTTCAGGAATACAGACACTGCTAATGCTCTGGACAATGTCTTGCTGATGTCTGGAACAAGCACCGAAGAGAAAGCTGTGCGCATAGACAATATCAATGTTACTCCCGAGCCGATGACTGTTGCGTTGTTGGGCTTAGGCGGACTTGCAGTATTCCGTAAGAGAAAATGAAGGTAAATTCTTTGTTTACTTGATTTTCAAACCCGGCAGGCCTTTTTAACCTGCCGGGTTCTTTTCTGGAAAAGGAGATGTAAAGCGTAATTATAGGTTTTTATGACCAAATTAAACACAGATAGCTAAGTAAATTTCAGGGGGCTGGTACAAATGAATACATTCGAGAAGATAAGCCGTTTTAATCGCAGACAAACAAATATTACCCTATTGCTCTCCGTAATACTGACCTTCTTTTTATGTAATACAACTTTTGCCCAGCGAGCGGACACGGTCATCAATGACAGTTGGCGATTCTACAAGGGCACCCCATCAGGAACCCCCCAAAATCCGGGTTACGATGACTCGTCCTGGGATATCGTGAACCTGCCTCATACATACAATGCGTTTGATACCCAGGACGGCGGCAGCTATTATCGCGGCCCGGCCTGGTATCGGAAAAACGTCAATATCTTATCCGGCTACAGCGGCAAACGCGTATATCTGTTTTTCGAGGCGGTTGGCAAAGCGGCCGATGTGTACTGTAACGGCACTTTCATAGGCCGGCACGAAGGGGCTTATGCAGCATTCTGCTTTGATATTACCGATGAGGTTACATTCGGAGCAAATAACCTGATTGCCGTCAAAACAGATAATTCCGGTTACAGCACCCTTAATATAATACCACGTTCAGGGGACTTCAACCAATACGGCGGAATCTGCCGAACATTGCGTTTGATAATCACCGAACCGGTTCATATCACCCTGCTGGATTATGCCTCTCCCGGTATCTATCTGACACAAACAGATGTAAGCGAGACCTCTGCCGACCTTGAGGTAAGAACCGTAATACGCAACGATAGTGCTACCTCAAAAAGTGTGACCGTCAGGTCGATTGTCAAAAAAGCGGATGATTCGCTGGTTACCACGCTGACTTCCACTCAGTCCGTTGGCTCTGCAACCGACGTTAATTTCATTCAAAATACAACTGTATCGAATCCGCATCTGTGGAACGGGCGGGTTGATCCTTATCTTTATAAAGTTGTAACAGAAATAGAAGTGAGCAGTGTTGTCGTTGACTCGGTGGAGCAGCCTCTGGGATTCCGTTATTTTTCCGTTGACCCGAACAACGGATTTTTCCTGAACGGTCAGTATCTCGACTTACACGGCGTAGCGATGCATGAGGACAGGAGAGATAAGGGCCGAGCGATCAGCGATGCCGACCGCGAGCAGGATATCGCCCTGATGCTGGAGATGGGCTGTACCTGGATTCGTCCCTCACACTATCAGCATGCTGAAAAATTCTATGACCTTTGTGACGAGAGTGGAATTGTCCTGTCAACGGAAATTCCTATTGTCGATAGCATTACTTTTGACACGGCCTTTGTGAATAACTGCAAGGACCAGCTCCGCGAACTAATCCGTCAAAACTACAATCATCCCTCTGTGTTTTTCTGGCTTCTGTATAATGAACTAACCACCAGCGGCTCTGAAACCGTGATTCAGCAACTGCACGACCTGGCTAAGGCTGAGGACCCGACGCGCCTGACGACGGTAGCGCACAATAATACCCCTACTGACTATTCTGCCTGGTCGTATATTACCGATACCCTTGCGTACAATAGATACTTTGGCTGGTATGGCAGCAGCCCCCCACAGAGTTTTGCACCCTGGGCTGACGATATTCATGTCAGCCGAGCCACTGACGAAATCGGGATAATGGAATACGGAGCCGGCGCCAACCCTTTTCAGCATCAGGTGCCGCCTGATAAACCGGAACCTTACGGCACACCTCACCCGGAAGAGTATCAATCCTATTTACATGAGGTACATTGGATAGCGATGAAGACACGTCCGTTTTTGTGGTGTAAAACCATCTGGAACGGTTTCGATTTTGCAGTCGATTGGCGGGACGAAGGCGATCAAATCGCACTAAATGATAAAGGAATGGTAACAAGGGACCGCGAAATTAAAAAAGACGCGTTTTACTGGTATAAAGCCAACTGGACAACCGAGCCGATGGTCTATATCACCAGCAGACGATTTACGCCCCAGAATGTGTGTCCGCAGTATGTCAAGATCTATTCCAATTGCGATACTGTCGAGCTTTTTATTAACGATGCTTCTATGGGCATTAAAACCGGTACCGACCGTATTTTCAATTGGGACAACAGCATTAGTCTCATTCCGGGCGAAAATATTATCGAAGCTGTCGGCGTTGCAGGCGCCAACGAATGTAATGACCTCTGTATCTGGGAACTTGACGTATCGGGAGACTTCAACGATTGCTCATATGTCAGATCAATTAATTGTGGTTATATTTCCGACTTCAATAGTTCCGGCGTTCAGCACGATTGTGTTGTGGACAATCATGATTTTGCGATTATCGCCGACCAGTGGATGGATAATTATATCGAAACAGTTACACCGACCGACCCGGGCACTGACAATCTGGTCGCGTACTGGTCTTTAGATGATCATTATAATGATTCGACAGGAAATCATAATGCCTCAGCAATCGGAGGTACCCTTACATTTATTGACCCGGGCCATAGCGGAAAATCCGTTGACTTTGACGGCGCCAGCGCCTTAGATTGCGCCAGCAGTACCAACATTGATTTAACCGGTGGCGCAACCATTTCCGC
Source organism: Sedimentisphaerales bacterium (assembly GCA_016930645.1). GTDB lineage: Bacteria > Planctomycetota > Phycisphaerae > Sedimentisphaerales > Anaerobacaceae > JAFGGH01. Next base: position 3,338 of record JAFGGH010000102.1, on the reverse strand, counting down.
GTGGATCAAAAGCGACTACGAAACCGACTCCTGGGCCTGCGTCGTCGCCAAGGGATTGACCGCATGGAGACTGATTCGCAACGATGTCGGCAGTACGATGTGTTTCCATTTCAATCCGGCCAGCGGTGGTACCGAATTCCAGGCAAACGGCAGTACTGCCGTTTTAGATGGCGATTGGCATCATTTAATGGCTGTCAATACCGGCAGTGAGATTCGCCTGTATGTCGATGGAGAACTGGACGCATCAACTTCGACAGGAGAGGCGCTGAGAACATCGAGCGATCCGGTCTATATCGGCAGCCGTGTCGGCAGATTAAGCGACAGGAGCTGGAACGGCCAGATTGACGAAGTACGAATCTATGATAGAGCACTTAATGATAATGAGTTGCTCTGGCTTTCTGAAGGAGAGCCTTACAGCCACATTCCCGACCCGCCGCGCCCGACGGATTTAGTACTGGATGGCCAGATTGATATGGACGACCTGCGAATATTTGTCGAATGGTGGCTGAAGGGTACTGACTAACCGTAATCGATTGAGAGTACCTGCGTGGCTTTTTTGCACCAACCCGTAAAATCCGGATTGCAGCTTCGGACAATGAAATATGATATACTAAGTTTTGACACGGGGTATCATGTAAATCGTTTTAGGAGCAGGTGTGATGAAAAAACCGGGGGAATCAACAAATCAAATAAGATTATGCACAATTATAATTCTTTCATTGATTTTTACTTTTTTCATTTATTATGCCAATCTTCAGGCCGAGCCGATAACTATCCAGAACGGTCATAAAATACTTGAGAATTTCGGCACTCATCTCCACGCCCACGGCGGCGGTGTTATTAAAGTCGGGGATTATTACTACTGGTTCGGCGAAAACCGTCATTATAACAGCAATAATAATTTTTATGCTGTTTCCTGTTACCGTTCCAAAGACCTTAAAGAATGGGAATTGCGCAACCACGTTCTGACACAGGCGGCCGATTCGGATTTAGAATTCGCCAAAATCGAACGGCCCAAGGTCATTTACAATTCCTCGACCGGCAAATATGTAATGTGGATGCACAAGGAATACGGCAATAGTTACAGTGAGGCGCGTGCTGCGGTTGCCTCCTGCGATACCGTTGACGGCGATTACACTTATCACGGCAGCTTCAATCCGTTGGGATATATGTCGCGGGACTGCACACTATTTGTTGACGATGACGGAAGCGCCTATTTCGTTTCCGCCGCCAACAATAACGCCGACCTGCATATATACAAACTCACCTCCGATTACCTTGATATTGATTCTCTTGTCACCAAGGTCTGGACAGGACAATCCCGCGAGGCTCCCTGCCTGTTCAAGCGTAACGGAGTTTATTTCATTATGTCATCAGCCTGTACCGGCTGGTCGCCGAACCAGGGCGCGTATGGTTACGCTTTTGATATCGCCGGCCCCTGGTCGAGCCTTAACAATATCGGCTCTTCTACCACATATAATACTCAGCCTCATTATGTCCTGAAAATTGAGGGTTCAGAGCAAACTTCTTATCTGTATATGGGTGACCGCTGGGCAGGAGCCTGGGGAGATTATACCGACAACTCTTTATATGTCTGGCTGCCGCTGGAATTTCCAACCGATACCTCGATGGAAATGGATAACTTCGATGCTGTCTCGATTGATACCGAAACAGGCGACATATTCGGCACCAGTATACCTAACGGCGGCTTGACAAAAGTCGATGACGACCATGCAAGTATCACTTATTCATCAGGCTGGGGTACATATTACGGCAATCCAGGATATAACGGTACGGAACATTACAGCGAGGTTACTGATTCAGAAGCAACGTTTTCTTTTACAGGCACAAAAGCTCAATACTACGGATTTAAGCGCGATGACCTTGGCTATGCGGATATTTATGTTGATACTGTTTATCAAACATCAATCGACTGTTACAATAATTCAGGCCAGTATGATGTTCTCTTGTATGAAACGAATGAACTATCGGATTCCAACCACACGTTAGCTATAGTTGTTTCAGGTGTTCAGAATCCCTCTTCCAGCGGCACTGAAATCATTGTCGACGCGTTTGCCTATTACAGTCCGAATGACGTGAACTACATTTCCGACCTCGACCCCGGTCAGGATTACCGAATCGTCAATCGTAACAGCTCAAAAGTCCTGACTATCAGCGGTTCGGATGTGAACGACTCCGGCGCCTTAATTCAGCAACATACCTACGCCGCTGCCGGCTGGCAGGATTGGTATTTTAGTACCGACCAGAACAGCCTTGCGGAAATCACCAGCACACATAGTGGGCAATTGATGGATGTTGACAGTCATTCAACTTCCAGCGGCGCATCGATTGAACAACAACCTGACTCAGGACATCTCAGTCAGAAATGGCTGTTGCAGGACCTTGGTACCGGTTACTGCAAAATTGCTAATGCCAATAGCGGGTATCCTATGGATCTTGACGATTCTTCTTTAGAAGATGCCGCGCAGGCTGTTCAGTATTCCAATTCCGGCCAGGGAAGTCAGCAATGGATGCTGCTGCCGGTCCCAGTTAACGGTATCGATGAGGTCTTTATCGAAGCCGAAACAGCGTCGCAGGGTACATTTAGTCCATTCAGCGTTGAATCAGGCGGCGCCGTACCTCAGGGACAATATATTATCGTTCCGAATGGAAACGGCAATCAGAACGGTACACCCATTTCCGGTATTTGTACTTATGACTTTAACCTGGATGTGAACAGCACGGTTGAGGTTTGGCTGCTGGTAAACGCACCAAGCGGAAATGATAATTCCTTCCAGATTCGTATGGACAGTGACAGCTATCAACCATTAATCCTTCGGGAGGAGGACAGATGGATGTGGGTTAAGTGGGAGGAAAAAGAGTTGCAGGACGGCAGCCATTCGGTTTCTGTTGCCTGGCTGGAAGACGGCACGAGTCTGGATAAAATCTGCCTGAGGATTACGCCGGCAGCTACGTATTACCCGGCAGACTTTGATTTGTCCGGTATGGTTGACCTCGATGATTTACATACAATGTCAATCCAGTGGCTACAGCCTGGCGGAACTCCCTCGGCTGACATAGCGCCGTTACCAAACGGAGACGGCATTGTGAACCTGCTGGACTTTGCGATATTAGCCGAAGATTATCTCAAACCTTCACCGTAGTTATAATCTCGCCAGCTTATCTTGAAGAATCAGACTAAAGGTTCTGAAGGACAATGCATTTATACTTTGGCAATTTATAATCCGCTGTTTAGAGCAATTTAAGTTTTAGTGTTCGCTTTATGCCTGTTGCGGCTTCGGCTGTCGGCATCAGATTTGCTCGCGATCCCGACAAAT
>JAFGGH010000101.1 GCA_016930645.1 Sedimentisphaerales bacterium | reverse complement strand
TCCCCGCAAGCGCCGGCAAGTCGCGTGGCGTGACCCTGAATGTGCTGATTCTCGCAGCGATTCTCTCCGTATCACATACTTTACCGAGCAACCCGCGGATATTTTTGAGCTTATCGGAAAATTCGATAAATTCAGCGATGATGTCCTGCCTTAGCTCAATCTCGCCTACATCGCAAAGCGGCATACACAGCCAGCCTCTGAACATTCTTGCTCCCATTGGTGTCAAAGTCTCGTCAAGGCATTCGATAAGCGAACCTTTGGCGCTTTCGGTCCTCATTGTCCTGATTATCTCAAGACTGTGCAGCGTTGTCGCGTCTATCTGCAGGTAATTTTGCGCGTCAACCTTTTTCAGGCTTTGAATATGCCCTAATGTTGTCTTCTGCGTCTCGTTCAGGTATTCGATTATTGCACCTGCGGCGCAGAGGCTTTCGTCACCTTGGCCGATTCCGAATCCCTCTAAAGTGCTCGTCCCGAAATGCTTCAGCAGTCTTTGCTTTGCCTGGTACGCATCGAAATACCAGCCGGGCCTCTCGGTTATAATCGCGTTGGTAAGCTGTGAAATCTGGTTGGTGGTTTTCTTTGTTTCCGCTTCGAATAATTCTCCTCTTCTATCGGCAACAAGGCATTCGGAGGGGACCAGCCGGATTATTTCATCTATAACTTTTTCTTCGCTGACCTTTTTTATAAAGAAATGTCCCGTTGATATGTCCACCCAGCTTAGCGCTGCGTCTGAATTCCTGCCTAAGTTTATCGCGCAGAGGAAATTGTCCTGCTTCGAATCTAAAAGTATATCATCGGTCAGCGTTCCCGGCGTAACTATTCGCACCACATCCCGTTTGACAACTCCCTTGGCCTGTTTGGGGTCTTCGACCTGCTCGCATACCGCTACTTTGAAACCGGCCTGGAGCATCTTTTTAAGATAACCATCGACTGCGTGGTAGGGCACGCCGGCAAGCGGAACCGGATTAGTGCCTTTGCTCCTGCTGGTAAGCGTCAGTCCGCAGACCCGCGAGCAGGTCTTGGCGTCCTCGTAGAAAGTCTCGTAGAAATCGCCCATCCTGAAAAACAGCACACAGTCCGGGTGCTTCTGCTTAAACGCGTGAAACTGCTTCATCGCGGGAGTCAATTTTTCACTATTTACCGCCATATCAGCGATTATACACAGACTTTACCGTTTAACAACTCTGATATGGTAGAAAGTATCGACTCTTTCGAATCAGCGGATATGATTTGCTCTAAAAGCCCACGTTGGCGGTCTGTAAAGCAAACGGCCTCTTTTGTATTAACGCTGTCTATACCTAATTTGAGGTGAATCTTTTTTATCAGCTTTTCGACACCATTACCGAATTTCGCGCTTATTGCTATAGTATCAACCGAAGCGGCTGTCCCGGCATCAGCGAGCAAATCAGACTTGTTCAGGACGGTTATCGTTGGTTTGCCTTTTAAACTGAAAAAGGGGTCAGGAGCTTTTTTTGCAGCATCAATAACCCAGATAATGAGGTCGGCGCTTTTCAGTAATTCTTTTGCTTTTTTCTGGGCCTCTTTATCAGCATTGCAGCTTTTGCTGAATAGTGTTTCATCAATTCCAGCTGTATCGATAATTTCACAATGCAGTTTGCCGAGTTTACATTCAGCGCTTACCCAGTCACGAGTCGTCCCGGCGACATCGGTAACTATGGCCTTTTGCTTACCCGCCAGACAGTTGAGCAGGGTGCTCTTACCCGAATTTGTCGGACCGGCTAAAACCACTTTCGCACCATATATGAGATATCCTGCTGATTTACTAAGCTCTAATATCTTTTTAGCTTCAGCTTTAATATCTTCAGGCGGAATATTTTTCTGCCAGTTTTGAACAATTCTGTTTAATCCGGTGTTCGTTTGATTTCTGATTATCTTTGTACCTTCAAGCGTCTTAGCCTGTGCAATTGCCAGCTTGGCTTCAATTTCAATTGTATTGAGTTGCTTGTCCAACGAAGTTTTTAATAAAAATTGTCCCGCCGATACTATATTGGTGCCTTGCCTCTGCAAAAGCCTCAGTATATCCGTCTCGATGAGCTGATTACCGTGACAATTTATACAAAAATACTCGGTATCTTCACATGCAATAATTACTTCATCGATTATTTCTTCTTTGTTCCGTATTGTGCCTAATACAGAGAAGCCTTTTTCGTATCGAGCTGATTTTTCGCCTTTAGGCCGGAAGATTTTGCGGATAGTTTTCTCCGCCGTATCACCCCATACTCCGATTGCCGCTATCGCCCCGGTGCCCTTGCCGCTCAGAACCGCTGCAATCGTTTCACCGCTCACCTTCAATTCCTGCTCTTATCTTCGATATATTTTTTATATGTCAAAACAATGCCTTTTACAGCCAGGTTCGGCACATAATTATCGATAAACGGGCAGTCCTCTTTTATTGTCGCCGCCGCCGCGCCGGTTAGAATTGTCTGAGGCCACATCCCGATAGACTCGGCGTACCGCCTTATCACCTCTTCCAGTGTCCCGATGGTTGCGTAGTATAGTCCGCAGTTAATCGCGTCGTTTGTATTTTTGCCGTAGGGCGTTGTTGGCCTTGTTACTGTAACCTCCGGCAGTTGTGCCGTCCCGTCTTTAAGCGACCTGGCTTCTATCGCGAATCCAGGGCAAATCACGCCTCCCTGGAACGCGCCGTTGGCGTCAACCAAATCTATGGTCAAAGCCGTACCGAAGTCCGCGACCACTACAGCGCCTTCTACTACCGAATAAGCCGCAAACGCCTCTACGATTCTGTCCGTTCCTATCTTCAGCGGCTCGTCCACCAACGCCGGCATCGGCAGGGGGATATCATCTCCAATTACCAATACCTTTTCGCTGAATTTCTCGGCGCAGAGTTCTCTTATAGTCTGTGCCCACTTTGGTTTGACGGAACAAAGCACAATCACACCGTCACGTTTTTGCTCTTTGGAGCTTTCCAGGACGGGAATCTGCTCCCACAATCTCTCTAATACTTCTGCCAGTTGCGATTTGTTGTCACCCGGGACCGGCTCGATGGATGTTTCTTCGCCATCGAGAAAAAGCCCGAGGTGTATATTTGTATTGCCTATATCTATTGCGATTATATTCATAATTCGTTCCTCGTGGATCGTCGCTCGTATATCGTGTTGTGTATATCGGGTCGTGTACAATTATAGATATATGACTGTGTCTGTATAGCCGGGTATTTATACTACTATCCTTCAAATTCTTGCTTTTTATGCACGTTTCTTACAACCCGGCAATATAACTTCTCATAAAACAACCTGTCTTTCGTTTTCGGTTTCGCGACTCGTCTCGTTTACCGTAAGACCCCGATGTCTATCGGGGTTACGAGCTGCGTCAACGAAACCGTTTTTACGTTTTTTGAACCGTATCTGAAAAAATCCTGTCAATCTGTGTCTGAACAGTTTGGTTGCGGCTATGCCGCGCCAAGAATTTCGTAATTCAAAAATACCGAAGACTATCACGCCTGCCTAAGCAAGGACTTTATAACATGCAGGAAATCCTCAGCAACGCGTATAGATCTTTCTGCGTCTTGTTGTGACACGTGCAGCGTAATTCCATAATCTCCTACATTGCGCAGCTCAAAGAGCCAGTTTAAGTCCTTACCCTGCTGTTTATCTATCTTTCCGGTCTTGACCAGCCGTTGATGTACCGAAGCAATGACTCCGCTATGCTTGCTTAATTCCACCCCTTCATCCAGCAAAGCGGCGGTTGCGGCATAAAACGCCGTATAATACGCACGCGATGCCACAAAGTCATAGAAGCCGCTGGCTGCCATTTCTTTGGCAGCTTCAATAGAGTGCTGTGCCCGCTCAAGATTAGCAGCTATCTCTTGCCCATATTTCTGCATCACAGCAATATCCCTTCTCGCTTGGCGTTTCGATAAAGGCCGATGTTGCCGTCCTCGAATTCATCGACATCAGCGGGCTTAACCGAGATGAGCTGTTCTGTATCGAGTTGAATTGGATAAAGCAGGTCTATAATTCGACGCAGCTCCTGGAAGTAATCAAAGGGCTTACTCAGCAAAACAAGCAGGTCAATGTCGCTGGCCGTGTCAGCTTGGTCGCGTGCAACAGACCCATACAAAACCAAACCCTTGAACTGCGAGCCATAATAATTTTCAAGAGCGGTTCGACACTTCTGCACTACTTCTGTTATTGCCATCTGAAACACCGTGTTTCCTTCGCTTACCGTGGCCTGCCCCTAACATATATTTGACAGCTATTCTACAGTTCTATTACACTGGTACTATATTGAAACTACTGCAGATTGTCAATCCCAAAATCAATCAAACGTGGTAAAAACGATAAAGCACGAGAGTTTTTGTTTGTAATACCATCTTTTTCTGATATAGTTATTGTATGGATAAGTTTGAATTTCCCAAAGTACGAAGAGATGTTTTCAAGGTATCATCGATTTTTGAACCATCGGATGATAAAGAATACTGGCTGTCCAAAACCCCTGAGGAACGTCTGGAGGCCGTGGAGTTAATGCGGCGAATTATCTATGGCGATGAAGCTACCAAACGACTTCAAAGAGTTCTTGAAATTGTTCAACTTTTGCCAAATGGACAACAAAAAATCAAGAGAATAGATTTAGAGCATCTTCCTTGAATCGGACTCGTCCGACAAGTCGGATTGAGCTTTTGTTTCTTTGACAAGCCGCCAGATGGCCTCGCAAAGCTTATTTACTCCCTCGCCCGTAACCGCCGAGATTGCAAAAATTTCCTTGTCTAACTTTTTCCGTAATTTCTCGACCTTTTTGCCGTTCGGGTCAAGGTCAATCTTGTTTGCGATTATAATCTCTTTCTTTTTTATAAGCTCCGGACTGTACTGCTGAAGCTCGTCACGGATTTTCCTGTAATTGTCGGCAGGCTCGGTGCCGTCAGGCGGCATTATATCAATTATATGCCCAATCACAGAAGTCCTTTCTATATGCCGCAAAAAGTCGTGCCCCAGGCCGGCTCCATTGTGTGCCCCTTCAATCAAGCCAGGTATATCAGCCATAACGAATCGCCGGTAATCGCTAAGCTCAATAATTCCCAAAACCGGCTCTAATGTCGTAAAAGGGTAATCGGCAATCTTCGGCCTTGCCGCCGAACATCTCGAAATCAGTGTGCTTTTGCCGGCGTTGGGCATCCCGACCAAGCCGACATCGGCGATAAGCTTTAATTCGAGCCTGATATTACGCTCCTGCCCGGGCTGGCCTGGTGTTGTTGTCCGTGGAGTCTGATTTGTCGAGGTCGCAAACGCCTTATTGCCCTTGCCGCCCCTGCCCCCGAGGCAAACGCAGACCTTTTCACCAATTATAGACATATCCTTAATCATTAAATCAAGGTCAGTATCATAAATCAGCGTACCCAGCGGAACTTTTATCACCAAATCCTGGCCGTTTGCCCCGTGACGATTTTTACCTTCGCCGCCTCTGCCGTTTTGAGCTATACAGTGATGTTTGCCCGCAAAGTCAAGCAGTGTATCAAGGTTCTCTGCCGCCTCGAATAATACATCGCCGCCTTTACCGCCGTTACCGCCGTCAGGCCCGCCTTTTGCGATAAACTTCTCCCGCCGGAAACTCAAACAGCCGTTTCCGCCGTCACCTGCCTTAACGTAAATTGTTGCTTCATCTACAAACATAGTTCGTACTTCGTAATTCGCTGTTTATCCACCATTTTTTTGGCGGATTCGTCATTCGTCAATCAAAATTACAAAAAAAGGATGGCCTGTGCCATCCCTATAAATTTCTTAAAAGATGCTTATGCTTTATACTACATGCACTTTTTTGCCCTGGAACTGAACCGTTCCATTGGAGGTTGCAAACAGGGTACAGTCTTTGCCCATACTCACGTTATTGCCTGCTATGAACCTTGTGCCGCACTGGCGTACGATTATCGACCCGGCCTTGGCAACCTGTCCGCCGTATAATTTCATGCCGCGAAACTGCGGATTACTGTCTCTGCCGTTCCTTGAAGAACCTTGTCCCTTTTTATGTGCCATCTGTATAACCTCTAATTCTAAATTCCACTTAAACAAGCAATTCTAAGGATAATTTCTGGGCTTGTCCAGCACTTTTTCAATGTTTTTTCAACCTTCCCTACCTGGCATTCATTATTGCTTTTACTGCCTTATTTGTCGTTACACCGGTTACTGCCAGCTTAATCCTGCCGTCTGGGCTTATAAAGAAAGTCGAAGGTATGTATCTTACTAAATTATAAGGCCTGCCGAGCATCTCCGGCATTTGCAGCACGGTGTAATTTATCCCCATTTTCTCGGAAAAGGTTTCCAGCGTAATAAGGCTCTCGTCGCTTATCGTCAGTATCGCGAGTTTATCCTCAGGTACTTCTTTTCTAAGCTGAATCAAGTCGGGTATTTCCGCCTGGCAGGGCGGACACCACGTTGCCCAGAAGGTAACTATCACGTCCCTGCCTCGGTAGTCGCTTAGCTTGTGCGTCTTGCCGTTTAGGTCTTTCAGGGCGAAATCCGGCGCCTCCTTACCTCGCCAATCTTTGGCAATCTCATCCAACCCGTATGATTTGAGCCGGGGAATCAATTTCTCTATTGACGCTTCAGAGGAGGATTCAACTTTAGACAACGGGCGTTCCGTATTTATATGCTCTTCGCCGATACTCGGTTTCTCTGTATCCAAACGGCTTCGCTGACGACCGTCGTCATCGACTGTTGCAGCCTGCCTATTATTGTTGACTATAAACGCCCAGACTAGCGTCGCCAATATGACCAGCCCGACAGTTACAAGCATTATGCCGGTGTAATTTGTCTTTTTATTTTCCTTCTCAACCATTTTGTCGGTTCCTTTTATCGTATTAACCTTTAAGTTATATACTTACAAAACTGTCCCTGGTTCGGGGTGTAATTATAACACTTGGCAGGGCTTGTCCGAAAGTCTTTTCCCGGTGTTCTCTATCATTGCAGTTCGGCAATAAAAGGCAAATCCCTGTATTGGCCGGCATAATCCAGCCCGTAACCTATAACAAAGCAGTCCGGGATATCCGCCGCGTAAAAATCAATCCTGGCTGGATTATTGTGCTGTTTGGTTTTTTTGAGAAGAACGCATGTTTTTACGGTACGGGGTTTTTGAATATTGACCAAATCGATTATCCTGCTCATTGTATTGCCGGTATCATAGATATCATCGACAATTAATACATCCGTATTGTGAAGGTTGGGCAGTTTGCCCTGTATTCGGATATTTGCAGTTGATTCGGTTGCAATATAACTGTTTGCCCTTATATATACGAGTTTGAATTTATCGTCGTCTATTAACGCGAATAAATCGTCGGCAAAGCGTTTTGCACCGTCCAGCAATACGATTACCGTAACATTTTTGCTTTGGCTAAACGCTGCCGTGATTTGCCCTGCGAGCTTAGAGAGTGAGCTTTGAATGAAATTCTCATCTAAAAGGATTTTTCCGGTTTGTATTAGATGTGCTGTCCGTTCCATCGAACTTTTAGATTAATTAGTCAGTATCAATCTTTTTTATACTGCGCTTATTTTGGGCTCTGGCAACGATTGTTTCTTCAGCGTCTTTTGAGTTGCCTTTAAGCTTTTCCGCTTTGGGGAAGGTGAAGGTTGCGTGTTGGCAATAAAGGGCGTGACCAAAATCCAGCATGACTTCATTGCCGAGAGGGTCAACTTTAAGAGGTTTTACGAACAGGTTGGCAATTGCGCCTTTTAATCTGCTGCAGAATCCTTCCTTTTTACCAGGCTTGCTTATTGCCGCTAATTCCAGGGTCATTCTCGGCTCAACCGGTTCATTTTTGAATGTCAGGCTGTTGACTCTTGCTATTGTCTGAGAGTATTTACTCTTATATTTGTATTGTCCATTTTCACAAGGCACACTGTAAAGACCGACTGTAACGGGGCTTGCATTATCATCTTCGTTGAAGTTAATTGTCATGGATATTACCCTTTCGGCGCCGTTTTTGATTTGGCCTTCGATGTGAACACTGCCTTTTCCACAGCCTTTGAAATTGATATAGTCGATCATATTCTTTAACGGCTTGCCTGCTTTTATATCTTCGGTGCCTTTTTCGATAATCTGTTCCGGGTTAAAATCGTTTCTAAAAGACCCGCTGCCGGTCATTACAAATTCACATACAGCTTCGAACCGGTCATCTTCTTTTTCGCGTTTTATCGAGATAATTCGTGTTGCCTGATTATTATTGAGGCTTGTATGCGTTTGGACATCTACCGGAGCGATAAGCGGTACGAAATACATAAAGTCTTCGACCGAGTTTTCCTTTGGCTCATCCGAATCAGTACCAAGATATACTGTCGGGCCGCTGTCCTTAGTGCCGTCGGTATAATTTACCTGGACTGCTTGAGGGTCTAAGGATTTTTCTTCCTGGCCTATGGCCAAAGATGAACAAATGCAGACACAAACTAAAATTTTGAACATTTTATCAATCATAGCGTGAATAAGTATCGTCTTTTCTGCCCCCTTAAATTATTTCAAATGTCTATTATAACTCAAAATCCAGCGAATTAGGGCAATAACCCTAAGAAATTTTGAATTTTCATACTTACGGTAATAATCGCAGTATTTTTTCGGACTAAGGCCTATTTTTTTTGTTTATATAAATCTACCCCACCAGAGTAATTTTGTTCGTAATGGGTCAGTTATGGGTGGGGAATAGCAGTGTCGCGGCCATCTTGGCCGCGTTTTCGTCCCGACTTGTCGGGAGAAGCCCGCGACACCCCTGTAACTGACCCATTACTTTTGTTCAAAGTTTATAGTCTGATTTTTACAAAGGTCGTGATAATATAAAATGTTACGTGTTTTTGGGGTCCTTACCCTGTTCCATAGCGGTAATTTTATTGACCCTTCGCTGATGTCTTCCCCCTCTGAATTCAGTGCTGAGCCAGACTTCGACCATCTTACGAAGCAGAACCTCGCCTATGAGGTCGCCGGATAAACAGAGAACATTTGCATCATTATGGTCGCGGCTTATTTGCGCGCTTAATTCGTCATGGCAAAGCGCTGCCCGAATTCCCGGTATTTTATTAGCGGCTATGCACATACCGATACCAGTACCGCACGAAAGTATTGCCCGGTCAACTTTGTCGTCTGCTACAGCCCTGGCGGCTGTGTATGCTATATCCGGATAATCGACCGGGTCGCCGCTGTCCGTTCCGAAATCAACTACTTCGTGTCCTAACTGGGCGACTATACTTTTTACAAGTTCTTTTGATTCGTAACCTCTGTGGTCACTTCCGACAGCTATTTTCATGGCTTTATCTCACTTAACCGTTTATCAATTGCAACAGCAATCATTTCAAAACACTTATTATAAACGTCTCTGCTTTGACCGATAGGGTCGGGTATATCCTGCTGCTCATCCATCAGAAAGCATTTATCGATACTTTCAGGGCAAAGGCCCAATACATGGTCTTTATGATTGCGGCTCATTACATAAATCAAGTCGCTTTCTTTAATAAGTTCACAAGTCAAAGCTGAATTTACATGTTTACTAATGTTAATTCCATTAGCTGCACAGACATCCATTGATTCGAGACTCGCGGACCAGCCGCTTGCGCCTATTGTTCCGGCGGATACAATCTTATACCCCATTTCTTCAACTTGGTCAACCTTGCATCCGAGTTTTTCGGCTAATCGTTTTTTAAAGATACCCTCAGCCATTGGGCTTCTGCAGGTATTGCCCGTACAAACAAACAATATTTGGACTTTCCAGAGCTTTTCAAGGTCTTTTTTTGTATAAAATCCCTCACGCAGAATTTCAATTCCTGTTTTACCTATCTTAGCAACAGTACTGCTTTTTTGATATTTTGTCGGCCCGCCGTCCAGCAGTATGTCGATTTTACCGTTAAAATCAGCAAGCACCTGTTCAGCCGTGAAGAGCGCAGCATTGCCGCTTATATTTGCGCTTGGTGCCAAAACCGGATTTTTGGTCCGGTTCAATAACTCAATTGCGATTGCATTATCCGGGCAGCGGATGCCGATAGTGTTATTTTTATAGAGATTTTCAAAAACATCTTTTTTCACGTTGGTTTTAGCTTGTACAAGCTCCTCGTCGTCCAGCTCGAAAACAATTGTCAAAGGTCCGGGCCAGGCCTTTTCAATCAGTTTTTGTGCTCTGAGGCTAATATGCGGAACATAATGGAATACTTTTTCTTTATCGCCGATGTGAAGTGTGTAGTGTTTTGAAGATTCTCTGCCTTTGATTTGACTTAGTTTCTCAAGGCTGTCATTTCTTGCCATGCAGGCCAGACCATAGACGGTTTCTGTTGGGAAAGCGACTATACCGCCTGAATCTATTTTCTTAGCCGCTTTTTTTATGGCCTTGGCATCGAGTTGTTCGGGATTTACCTTTATTACATCGGTTTTCATCGGCAAGAAGGTATGCTAAAACCACCCAGTTGTCAACCCAGCGAATAAAAACAAAAATGTAGGGTATTGCAGAAAAACTACAATTTTGTTATTTTCCTGGTGTTTATTTACCGAGGATAAGAATATGAAAGCAAAAATGAGCAAGGAAGTTGCGTTATTGAGTGATATCGCCCGCGCATTTGCCGATTCACTTGATTTGGAACAGACCTTAGGGGCGATGCTGAGATCGCTCGAAACGCACCTGAAGCTCCGGCGGGGCACGATAACACTCTTAGAGCCGGACTCCGAGCAGATAAAAGTGAAAGTCGCCCATGGCCTGAGCAAGAGTTCGAAAAACAAGGGAATATATAAAATCGGCGAGGGCATCACCGGCAAAGTTGTCCAGACCGGTCAGGAAATTGTCGTACCCGACATTTCAAAGGATCCAAGATTTCTACACCGGACACGTTCGCGTGAGGATACCAGTAATACTAAAACCGCTTTTTTCTGTGTACCTATCAAGCAGGAAGCGAAAACTATCGGTGCCCTCAGCGTTGACAGAGAAACTTCACGCTCAGAAGACTTCGAGGCTGATATAAGATTGCTAAACGTCATCGCGACAATGGTTGCACAGGCCGTTAAGCTGAACAAGCTTGTCGAGACCGACCGGAAACAATTGCGCGAAGAAAACCTGCGACTTCAGCAGGAGCTCAAAGCCCATTACAATATTCATAATATGGTCGGCAACAGCAACGCGATGAAAGAGGTTTACCGACTAATTCAGAAAGTTGCCGACAGTAACGCCACCGTAATAATCCGTGGTGAAAGCGGTACAGGCAAGGACCTTGTCGCGCACGCGATTCATTATGCCAGCCCGCGCGCCAGCAAGCCTTTTATAAAAGTCAACTGTACCGCTTTGCCGGATTCACTTTTGGAAAGTGAGCTGTTCGGCCACGAAAAAGGGGCCTTTACCGGAGCAACCGAAAGAAAAATCGGCAGATTTGAAAGAGCGAACGGCGGGACGATTTTCCTCGATGAAATCGGCGACTTTTCAATGAACCTTCAGGTAAAGCTTCTGCGCGTTATACAGTTTAAGGAGTTCGAGCGAGTTGGTGGAACTGAAAGTATAAAGGCAAATGTTCGGATAATGGTAGCTACAAATAAAAATTTGGAGCAGCAGATAAACGATAGGTTATTCCGTGAGGACTTATTCTACCGGATAAATGTATTTCCGATTTTCCTGCCGCCGCTCAGGCAGCGAAAGGACGATATAATGCTGCTCGCCGATACCTTTCTTGAAAAGTGCTCGAAGGAAAATAACAAGGACATATCGCGCATATCGACACCTGCGATTGAGATGCTCACCAGCTATCACTGGCCGGGTAACGTTCGCGAGCTGGAAAACTGCATCGAAAGGGCGGTACTGATTTGCGACGGCGATGTGATACGTTCCGAGCACCTGCCGCCTTCACTGCAAATGATAAAAAAGACAGCAACAATGGCTGGCTGCTCACTGCCTGAAATAATCGAAAACAAGGAAAAAGAGCTGATTGTTGACGCCCTCAAAAAGACCGGCGGCTCACAGAAACAAGCCGCCAAAGAGCTTGGCATTACCGAACGTATCATCGGCTACAAAATCAAAAGATTCGACATTTCACGAAAATTCCTTTCATAGAAAAACTACATATATGTAACTATTCTGGCTTATGACTACGATAATGTAGCTTTTCATGAAGTCATTTCTTTTGCCATAGTCTTTATAAGCATCTTATATAACAACACTTATATATTATTAGCTAACAAGCGATTTTGTTGGCACGAGCCTTGCTAATACAACAATGTAACAAATATTATTCTGAACGGAGCGAAACGAAGTGAAGAATCTAATAATTGTTGTTTAGTAAGGTTAGGACAATGAGAAAATGGGCTTTGGTGTGTGGTATCCTGGCGATTGCTTTTTTATCGTCGATGGCAGCCGGAGAAGATGATGGGTTAAGCTTTGAGTTAACTGCGGACTTTTATAGCAAGTACATCTGGCGAGGGCAGTTGTTGAATGATGATTATGTCTTCCAGACCGGGGCAAGTGCGGCCCTTGGCAATATGACATTCGGAATCTGGGGTAATCTTGACCTGACGGATTACACCGACCGCAAAGGCAATTTTTCGGAAGTCGATTATTCATTCGATTGGTCGGACGACCTGCCGGGCTTCAAAGGAATAGGCTATTCGCTGGGTGTCATCTACTACGACTTCCCCGGTACAGGTCCGGCAGGCGGATTTGTTTCCGATACTACGGAAATCTACTGGGGGCTTAGCTTCGATACATTGCTCAGTCCGACAATAACGGTTTATCATGATATCGATGAAGCCGAAGGAACGTATGTCAATCTTGGTTTTAGCCACGGCTACAAAGAGTTTTTCAAAATTGGCGATACTCCGGTCGGACTCGATATTGGCGCTGGTATTGGTTGGGGCAGCGGTTCGTATAACAAATATTACTGGGGGACAGACCAGAGCAAGATGCAGGATTTGTCGTTCTCGGTTGCATTGCCGGTTGAGATTGCAGGCTTTACTATAACGCCGAGTTTCAATTATGTAACTCTGCTCAGCGATGATATTCGTGATACGGACGCTTACAGTACCGATAGCGACTATTTCTTCACTGGGATTAGTATTTCAAAGACGTTTTAAGTTTCCGATTAAAAGTATATTTTGAAAATATATGAAGATTAATTTTAAAGGTAGCGAGAATGAACGCGCTAAAATTCAGAATAATTGTGATTGGATTGATAGTACTGCTGACCGGCTCAGTCTTGGCAGAAGACGCGATTAGCCCGGTTGAAGCGGCCAAGGAAGAATTACAAACGAACATCAATATAGTCTGGACCTGCATAGCAGCTTTTCTGGTGTTCTTTATGCAGGCCGGATTCGCGATGGTCGAAGCCGGTTTCACACGTGCCAAAAACGCGGTAAACATTTTGATGAAGAACCTGATGGACTTTTCGATTGGTTCGATAGCGTTTTTCGTAGTCGGCTTCGGTTTGATGTTTGGCAAGACTAATGGTCTTTTCGGCACTACTCTCTTCGGCCTGGCCGGTGTCGAGCCGGGAGCGGACTGGAACTGGACGTTTTTAATCTTTCAGACGGTCTTTGCGGCAACGGCGGCGACAATTGTTTCAGGTGCCATGGCCGAAAGGACAAAGTTTGTCGGATACCTGATTTACAGTTTCTTTATTACGCTTTTCATATATCCGATTTTCGGCTCATGGGCATGGGGCGGACTGCTCGATGGCGGCGGCTGGCTGGAAAAATTAGGATTCCTGGATTTTGCCGGCTCGACAGTCGTTCACTCGGTCGGCGGATGGCTTGCCCTGGCAGGTGCCATTGTTCTTGGCCCGCGTCTTGGAAAATACGGTCCGGACAAAAAGCCAAAAGCAATTCTCGGCCACAACATCCCGCTTGCCGCTTTGGGTGTTTTCATCCTCTGGTTCGGATGGTTCGGATTTAATCCTGGAAGTACAACAACCGGAGAAGGCTTGATTGGGTATATAGCAGTTACTACTAACCTCGCAGCAGCAGCAGGGGCAATCGTTGCGATGTGTGTGTCCTGGATAATTGTTAAAAAACCCGATGCCTCGATGACCCTTAACGGCGCGCTGGCAGGCCTGGTTTCCATTACCGCGCCATGCGATGGTGTATCTCCTATAGGGGCGATTTTAATTGGTGCTGCCGGAGGTGCTTTGGTTGTACTAAGTGTTATGTTTATTGACAACGTATTAAAAGTAGATGACCCCGTCGGTGCCGTTAGCGTTCACGGTGTCTGCGGTGCGTGGGGTACATTGTCCTGTGGACTGTTCAATATGGAATCAGGTCTGTTCTACGGCGGCGGGATCAAACAGCTCGGTGTACAGGCTACCGGTGCCGGCGCGGCCTTTCTGTGGGCGTTCGGACTGGGATTGATTTTGTTTATAACTATAAGCAAAACAATAGGCCTGCGTGTCTCTCCTGAAGAAGAGCTCAAAGGTCTTGATATTGGTGAGCACGGTATGGAAGCATATAGCGGTTTCCAGATTTTCAGTACAACGTAAGTTGGCGTATAGGAGATAATATTATGAAACTTATAATTGCGTATATTCAGCCGCACAAACTTAACGATGTAAAACAATCGTTATATAACGCCGAGGTTTATAAAATGTCGGTAACTAACTCGCTCGGTTGCGGGGCTCAAAAAGGCTATCACGAAAGCTACCGAGGTGTGACATTTGATGTGAATCTGCTTAAAAAGGTGCGCCTTGAGATTGCTGTGAATGAAGATTATGTTGATAAAACAATCAATGCGATTATTGCCGGCGCAAGGTCGGGAACTATTGGTGACGGCAAAATATTCGTCATAGACCTGCCCGAATGTATAAGAATACGAACCAGCGAAAAAGGTAAACTCGCCATAGGCTGACAAAGGGCACCACTTCCTTGTAGCGCCCTGGGGTTCCGCTGCGTTGGCGGAACCCCGCTTTTATCAATGTGATAATGGTCACATCTTTAGAGCAATTTAAGTTTTAGTGTTCGCTTTATGCCTGTTGCGGCTTCGGCTGTCGGCATCAGATTTGCTCGCGATCCCGACAAAT
>JAFGGH010000008.1 GCA_016930645.1 Sedimentisphaerales bacterium | reverse complement strand
TTTTCAGTACTGATAAACGCTTCTTTGACTTAGTCCGATAACCAACATATTACTGTCTTAATTCAAAAACATAATTGTTTTCTTGTGTCTATGAAATTTAAAAAAATAAAGCTATAATGGCATTTCATTTTTTTAGTTTTATTTTGCCTGAATTTTATTTAATGGTTCAGATTTACAATTAAAAAGAAAAGGACCTATGGAAGCAAGTGCATCGAACAAAATAAGAAGCAGTGTTATCCCGCTGACTTATATTCAGAAGCTCATTATCAAAAGAATGCTGTCTTCAAAACAAACCAAGCCCTGCTTCTATCTTGAAGTCAAAGCCGATATAACCGAACTTATGGACAATCGCCATAAGCTCAAGAAATCCACCGGTGTAAAAATCACAACCAATTCCTTCTACATACGGGTACTGGCACTATCAGCATTAAAATACCCGCTTGTGCTTGGGACATATAACGATGGCAAAATTAAAATCGCCGATTCGATAAACGTCGGTTTTGCCGTAAACGCTCCGCACGGGCTTGTTGTACCAGTCATCAAAAACGCTCACCAAAAAAGTCTCGTTGAAATCGCAAAAGAAGAAATGTTAATGATAAACAAGTCCCGCGCGAATACCCTTACCTTAGAGGATGTAAGCGGCGAAACAACAGCCCTTAGCAATCTCGGAGCTTACGGCATCGATTCATTTATCGGAATTGTTCCACCGCCAGCGAGCGTGATACTATCGGTGGGCAATACAATCCACGAGTGCTTTTACGACAATGGAAAGATATCGGAACGAAAGGTAGTCAGCCTGTCGGTCGCCGCGGACGCAGCCATTGTAACAGGCAGCTACACCGCGCAATTTCTTGCTCAAATAAAAACCCTCCTGCAAAATCCGAATGACTTAATCTAAGCTTTAGTTATCATCCTGAGGATTATCCCGAACAACATCTTCTACTACCGCACCTTTTCGCGGTTGTTCTTCGGGTATCGACTGAATTTCAACTGGTGGATGAGCAGTTTCAGGGGTTTTCTCGTATTCTGTAATGATGTCTTCAGCGGCAGCCTTAGAAGAAGATTCATTCATTAAAAAATCGGCGACTTTTTGATAGTCTTCGGCGCCGTGGCAGTTCGGCTCATACTCGAATATTGTTTTTCCGTAACTGGGTGCCTCGGCAAGTTTGATATTTCTTCGAATCGCAACCGGCAGGATTCTGGCATCAGCCCAGGCCAAATTCGACCCCCTGCCGTTTTCGAGGAACTGTTCGATATCGGCTCTGACCTCGTTAGGCAATGACGCCCTGCTGTCGTACATACATAATAAAACACCTTTGACTCTAAGCTCGGGATTGATTCGTTTATTAACCAGCTCGACCGTGTGCAATAGCTTACCAAATCCCTGCAGCGCCAGAAAATGCGGCTGAAGTGGTATCAAAACCTCCTTTACCGCAGCTAAGGCGTTAAGTGTCAAAAGTCCGAGTGACGGGGCACAATCAATGAGCAGAAAATCGAATTTATCGTCGATAGCCGCTACAGCTTCACGCAGGATGGTTTCTCTGCCTACGACACTGACAAGCTCGGTCTCGGCGCCGACAAGGTCAACATTAGCAGGCAGCAGCCACAAATTCGGCCTGACCATTATAAGCTCCTGCTCAATAGTTGAATCGCCGGTCAGTACCTTATATGAGCCGGCTTCGATTTTTTCAGGCTCAAGTCCGAGATGAATCGTAAGGTGCGATTGCGGGTCGAGGTCGATTATCGCAACGCGCTTGCCGGCCTGTGCCAACGCCGCGGCGGTATTGACCACCGTAGTTGTCTTGCCCACCCCGCCTTTCTGATTTAGAACTGCTATTTTCCTCATCTATTGCAACTGTTTACCTTCCTTGTTTTCTAACTTGCGTTTTATTGCGTCCAACACTCCGTTTACAAATCCCGGCGACTGCTCTGTGCTGAATTTCTTCGCAAGCTCAATTGCTTCATCTATAACCACTTTCGGCGGGATGTCCGGACAGGACTGCAAATGATACACAGACATCCTCAAAATACTTTTATCAACAGGCGACAATCGTGACAAGCTCCACTTAATACACGCTCCGGCAATTAATTCATCGCACAGTTTTACTTGTTGCCACGCTCCTTTAATCCATTTAACGGCAAGAGTCCTGATACCGTCATCAGGCTCACTTACCACAAGAAAATCATTCAGATTGTCAAAGAACCCGTCGCCCTGAACATCAAGCTGAAAAACAGCCTGCATCGTCAGTTCTCTGGCCCTTGTTCGTTTATCCACTTTTATTACTCGTATTTCGTTTACCGGTTGCGCTGCTCGAATCGTCGAACGTTTTACGTTTAACGCAACCGTTACGAGCTGCGCAACCTCAACCGTTTAACGTCCTGTTATAATTGTTCCATCACATTTGCCATTTCCATCGCCGCAAGTGCCGCGCTTGCGCCGGCGTTGCCCATCTTGCTGCCCGCCCGGTCAACCGCCTGTTCGAGATTTTCACATGTCAGCACTCCGAATATCGCAGGTGTTGAGCAGTCATAGTTAACCTGGCCGATACCGCGAACGACCTGCTGGCATACATAATCATAGTGAGGTGTCTGGCCTCTTATCACAGCACCGAGACAAATCACGGCAGCATACTTGCCACCTGACGCGAGCTTCTTAGCCGCGGCGGTGATTTCACACGCACCCGGCACCCAGATGACTTCTATCTGGCTTTCGTCTGCACCGTGCCGGGTAAGGCAATCTATCGCACCTTCTAACAGTTTCGATGTTATAAACTCGTTGAACCTGCTGATGACAATCGCGTATTTACCTTTGCCCGCCGTCAACTGACCTTTTATCTCTTTAATCATACAAGTCTCTCCAAATATAGACATTTATCTGCACCGCTGTCGCGGCACAGTTAGAACACTGTCGTATTATAAGACCTAACCGCCCGGTTTTCCAGAAAAACACGGTTAATAACAATCGCCATGCTTCTGCCGCCTTAGCCGGACAAGCGTAAGCCTAACAGTATTATAAGCTTACAATAGCTAAATCTCCAGCACCAAATACCCGCTAAGTAAATCAAAACCGCCTGAAAAATCGCTTTTTTGACCTTTTTTTAATGCCGATATGCGCCCTGCTGAAGACTGTCTAAACAGATTAAGGCCAAGAATATGGATTTTGACGACATGATTTTTCATTCATACGATGACGCTGAGCATAAGGCTCACAGGGCTTATGAACTGTATGAAGACGGCGATATTGCCCAGGCCCTGCTGGAGCTGGAAAACGCGATAGCCATAAATCCTTCCAACGGCACCTGGCATTTCAACAAGGCCCTGGCACTGGATTCTATGAACCGCTTCGAAGAAGCGATAGAAGAATATAACACAGCCCTTGAGCTGAATCCATCCGATGTCGAAATCCTCAATTCCCTGGCGGTTGACTATACACGTACCGGATTCTATGACAAAGCTATTGAGCTATTCGATGAGGCCCAGCAAATCGACCCGATGTTCGAGCCTTGCTACTGCAACAGGATTATAACTTACACCGAGATGGAAAAACACGACCTTGCCGAGCAGATGTTCTACCTCGCGCAGCAAATCGACCCCGATTGCCCTATATGTTACTACAATATCGGCAATAGTTTATTTATCCGGAGGCAATATAAAAAGGCGATAAGCTGCTGGCAAAAAACCGCTGAGCTTGAGAGCACACACCCGCAGATTAACTTTAGAATCGCACAAGCCTATTGGGCGGACGGCAATATAGAAAAAGCGAAAGAATATTTCCTCAAAGAGCTTCGCAATAATCCCGGCGACGTTGACGTCATCGGCGAATTCGGCCTGCTGCTTTTAGAGATGAATGAACTGGACTCAGCGAAGGAGAAATTCAACCGGATTTTAGAATTCGAGCCTGATAACGCAACCGCATCATTTTATCTCGGTGAAATAACACTAAACGACGGTGATACCGAAAAAGCTATCCAATTCTATAAAGAAGCCGTCCAGAAAGATAATAACATACAGGGCGCGAGATTGCGCATCGCACAAATTGCCCTGGCAGAGAGTAATTACGAAAACGCCTTATATTATCTTGGACACGAACTTCAGTTCAAACCACAAAATCCGGATGTCCTTGTCGCTATGGCGTCGATGTACCTGGAGATGGGACAGATTGACGAGGCAGGCAGATGCCTTTTGATGGCAACCGACCTGGATTATGCTCACCCTTACGCCCATTATTATCTCGGCATTTGCTGCGCGATAAAAGAAAGATACGAAGACGCCGCGGAGTTTTTCCTGCACGTGCTCGACTGCGATAACAATAATCCAGACGCACTGCTTGCCCTTGCCAAAGTATATACGATAACAGGCAGGGATGAAAAAGCCGCACAGATGATAGAGCAAATCAAAGACGCCTGCGGTGACAGCTCAGCATTAAAATCCCTGAGGCAAATAATCAGAAACTCACGATTTAACAGCAAAATCAAAACCGTCTCAGATACCGTTAAATCCGTCTTACTGAAAAACACTTAAAACCCTTCACCGCACATTTGTCTACCGGCTCTTAATTCAACATTTTCCAAAATTTTAACAAAAACACTGTGTTATTTTTCATTTGAGATATTTGGATTTTATTCTTATAATGTTGCATTCGATTATTCTGTAATTAACTGTAAATGGTTTAATATAAAATATTTATTGGCCGAGTGGCGGACAAAAGCTCGTTTCACTAAGAAACAGCGTTGCCCGACACCGGCAAAAACTGAAAGTTTTTAGGCTCGAATGAGCCGTAAGTTCGTAAGAACGGCCGAGTGGCGGAATGGCAGACGCTGGGGACTTAAAATCCCCTGCCCGTTAGGGCGTATGGGTTCGACTCCCATCTCGGCCATTGAACAAAAGCTGATGGAAATAGTAAATACCGAAGCGGCGACTGATTCGCCGCATATCGTTTGGAGGTATATATGGCAAAAGGTAAATACGAGCTTAAAAATGCAAGTGAACCCGAATTGTATCGGGACACTTTTCCATATCAGGAATTTCCGAAGACAAAATTCGACAACAAAAACGTTAAAATCAATGTGCCTGAAGAAATCTGGATTACCGATACGACCTTCCGCGACGGTCAGCAGGCCCGTCCGCCTTATACACCAGAGCAGGTTCTTGGTATCTATGACCTGCTGCACAAAATCGACGGCGACACCGGCCTGATTCGGCAGTGCGAATTCTTTTTGTATTCGCAGCGCGACAGAAAAGCGGTCGAGCTTTGCAAAGAGCGTAATTACAAATATCCGGAAATCACCGGCTGGATAAGGGCCGTAGCTGATGACTTTAAGTTAGTCAAGCAAATGGGTCTGAAAGAAACCGGTATTTTAACCAGTGCCAGCGACTACCATATATTCCTGAAGCTAAGACGTACCCGGCAGCAGGCCATGGATTCCTATTTAGGTATTGCAAAGGCGGCTCTTGATAATGGTGTCACTCCCCGATGTCATTTCGAGGATATTACACGTGCCGATTATGAAGGTTTTGTTCTGCCCTTTGCCGAGCAGCTTATGAACCTTTCCGACCAGTATAAAACGCCGGTCAAAATCCGTCTCTGTGATACTCTCGGCTTCGGCGTGCCGTGGGATAAAGCCGCCCTGCCGCGAAGCGTTCCCAAACTGATACTGGGACTTCGCAAAATCGGCGTGCCCGCAGAGCAGCTCGAATGGCACGGGCATAACGACCTGCACAAGGTACAAGTCAACGGAACCGCCGCCTGGCTGCACGGCTGCTGCTCGGTCAACTGCGCGATATTAGGTTTCGGCGAACGGACAGGCAACCCGCCGCTTGAAGCTATGGTTGTAGAACACGCGCAGATTAAAGGTATGACCGAAGGCGTTAATTATGCCGCTATCAGCGAACTGGCCCAATACGCCGAAAAAGAACTCGGATTCACGATTCCGGCAAATTATCCATTAGTCGGTGCTGACTTTAATGTTACTCGTGCCGGTATTCACGCAGACGGTTTGCTGAAGAACGAGGAAATCTATAACTGTTTCGACACCGAAAAGCTGCTCAATCGGCCTGTCGGCGTTGCTATTACAGACAAAGCCGGTGCCGCCGGTATAAAGCACTGGATTGAGGCCCGATACCAGATAACAATCGGAAAGCATGACCCGCGCGTACAGAAAATCAAGGAGCACGTCGATGAAGAATATCTTGCCGACCGAGTTTCGGCGATTTCAGATGACGAGATGTTCGCCTGGTCAAAAGAGGCTTTCAAAAACGACCTGCCACAAAGAAGATAGCATATAACGTTCAGGTTTAAGGTTCTGAATTCGTGACTCGAAATTTGAAATTCAATATTCAATATTCAATATTCAATCTCCTGAACCCTAAACCCTGCCTGTCCGGCGTAGCTTCAGCGAAGACGGATGCCCTGAACCCTGTCAAGGCTGTGATTTTCGACCTCGGTGATACTCTGCTGAATTTTGGCAAAGTCAATATCAGCGAACTTTTTCGCCAAGCGGCTAAGCATAGTTACGAATATCTAAAGGAACTCAACCAGCCGGTCGGTGATTTCCAATCATACTGCAGGGCAAATCTCCGGGCGATAAGGTGGAAATACTGGGTTTCGCTTTTTACAGGAAGAGACTTCGACGCAAAGGAAGCTCTGAAAAAGGTAAATCAAAAAAGAGGTATATCTCTTTCCGAACAGCAGTGGGACGAAATAGTCTGGCTATGGTATAAACCGCTTAGTGATGTAGCAACAGCAGAAAGTGATATCAAAGAAACTCTGACCAAATTAAAAAATATGGGACTGAAACTCGGTATTCTTTCCAACACATTTGTAAACAACACCGCACTTGAAAGACATTTGGCCCAATATAGTATTGTGGGTATGTTTGATGTCCGGCTTTACTCTTACCAGTTTCCATTCAGAAAACCAAAAAAACAAATCTTTCTCGAAGCTGCAAAACTAATCGGCCGGCCGGCTGAAAATATAATGTTCGTAGGCGATAAAATCAGCAAAGACATCAAGCCAGCCCTGAAAATCGGTATGACTGCCGTCCTGAAATCCGCATACACAAACCACAACAGAAGTGTTCCCCGTGGTGCTTATAAAATCAGCAAAATCTCCGAGCTTCCCGCCCTGATTAAACAAATCAACACACCATCTATTTAACCACAACTACTGGTTACTGCCGAACTCTTCAAAATCGCTACGCGATTACCCGTTTTTAATTGGTTCGATTAGAGGTTGTCCGCGATTTAATAGGCATAGTCGAGATAATTCCTGTAAGCCATCAA
>JAFGGH010000100.1 GCA_016930645.1 Sedimentisphaerales bacterium | reverse complement strand
GCGTTAATCAGACGCAAAAGGGCCTAAGAACAGGACGGTAAATACTAAAACTGTCTAACCAATCAAGTAAACAGGTAAAATCCAATCCCCCTGGTCGTCAAAGCACGGCCAGGGGGCGGATTTTTGTTAAGGTGCCTAATATTATCGGAAATAATGAACTTATAGTAATTCCACCAATTATTATAAATAAAAACCTTGAAATATAAGGCCAAAAAAGGTAATATGTTAACAGGACTTTAATTTGGGTAGGTATAAAACAATCGAGCAGGTATTATCTTAGAATAATAACCAATCAAATTGAGAAGGGTTTGAATGCTGCTTATATTTTTATCATAACTTTCTTCATTAGTGAGATGTAAAGAGACAACATGTAAAGTGAATTTGGAGACAGAATGATGCTGAAACAACAAACATCAAGGGACGGTACAACACAAAAAGCATTTATCTTGTTAATTGCAGGAATCCTCATAAGTGTCGCCTCAGCAGGACCTGTTATCACCTTTAACGACAACGGCGCATGGTGCTGGTACCAGGATGAGCGGGTAATCGTAAATGATGGTAAGCTGATTATCGGTTCAGTGGCGGATAGCTCGGGAACGGGCGGCTCAACACGAAACGGTGACATCGAAGTGGTAACGTACGATATCGCCTTAGGCGGCACTCCTGATAGATTTACACTTCATGATGCACTGGAGGGTGACGACCACGCAGCGCCGGCATTTCTGGTTCGCCCTGATGGAAGAATTCTTGCGGTTTATGCAAAACACGGCTCGGACAACTATATTAGATACCGCATTACCACAAACCCTAACGATACATCAGCCTGGAATTCTGAACTGACGCATAATCGCGGCGTCGGTGTTACCTACTCGAATGTGTATCGTCTCAGCGCCGAAAACGGCGGTAGCGGGCGAATTTATGATTTTTATCGAGGGGAAAATTACAATCCGAATTTTGTCACATCGGATGACAACGGACAGACCTGGACCTACGGGCTTCCGGGCGTCTCGACCGACGGACGTCTGATTGCTATAGGAACCGGTGGTACACGGCCTTATGTGAAATATACTTCCAATAATGTGGACAAGATTCATTTCATTACGACAGAAGGCCATCCGCGCAATTACAACAACAGCATTTATTACGGTTATCTTTATGATGGAGACCTTTACGAGGCGGATGGTACCTGGCTTCACGATACAGCCGACGGCGGTATCGCACCGCAGGATTTGGAAAAGATCTACCAGGGAGGGAGCGATAATGTAGCCTGGACGACAGATATAGAACTGGACGCCGACGGCAATCCATATTTTGCTTTTTCTATTCAGATGAACCAGGATATGTATGATTTACGGTATGGGTACGCTCGCTGGGATGGCAGCCAGTGGCATGTCAATGAGATCGCTTATGCGGGAACCTGCCTGTACTCCGCAGAAGACGATTATACAGGTTTGGTGGCACTTGACCCGCAGGACCCGAACGTACTATATATTTCAACTGATGCTAATCCCTATACAGGCTCGCCTTTGATAAGCTCCGCTGATGGACAACGGCATTACGAGTTATTCAAAGGAACAACAACCGACATGGGAGTTACCTGGACTTGGGATTATATCACTAAAAATTCTTCGGAAGATAACATCCGCCCGATTGTGCCTATCTGGGACGACCCGAACACAATTCTGTTGTGGATGAAAGGAACCTATTACAGCTATACCAGTTGGGACATGGATATCGTTGGAATGATTGCCCCTGAGCCGGTTGAGTCGAATGAACCGGAAATTATATATCAGCCGCTTTCTACAGGAGTACCGTTGGGAGAGACTGCAATGTTTGATGTTTACGCGACCAGCCCCCTGCCGATGTCTTACGCATGGTACAAAGTAAATCCCGGCGGCTCTGATATTCCGGTAGGTGGAAATTCGGATGTTCTGACCATAAGCGATGTCGAGCAGAGCGATGCAGGACAATACTATTGTGTCGTTACAAATACTGCCGGCTCTGCCACATCTTCCAATGCAAGTTTGATGATAGCGGATTTAGATGCATACTGGCCGCTGGACGGCAATTATAACGATGTTACCGGAAACGGCTATAATGCAACGCCTGTCGGCAGTCCTTCTTTTGTTGACGGCTATTATGGTCAGGCGGTCAACTTTAACGGCAGCAGCTATCTGAACTGCCAGAACAGCTCCGTTCTGACATTGAAAGACGGCGGCACAGTTACCGCATGGATAAAATCGAGCGGCCTCGGCAGTAATGTCTGGGCTTCGGTAGTTACCAAGGGACGATGGAGCTGGAGACTTTGCCGCAATGACAACACCGACTTTTTGTCATTCCATTTTAATTCACCCAATTATGAGTTTCAGGCTAATGGTGATATCGATGTTGTTGATAATGATTGGCACTTTGTCGCAGCGACGTATGACGGTCAGTCTATTGCTCTTTATATAGATGGTCAATTAGACGCGTCGTCTATGACCACTGAGGCGGTCAATGAATTGACCGACCCTGTTTATATCGGCAACCGTTCCGACGCCTCACGGTATTGGATAGGCCAGATTGATGATGTGCGGATTTATAGTTTCGCGATGAATGAAGACCTAATCCAACTGCTCTACGAAGGTAAATCCTGTTATAAACTTGACCCGTATGACCTCGACGAAGACTGCCATATTGGTTTAGGTGACCTTGATATGTTCTGTACAAGCTGGCCGGACAGCGGTAATCTCTACGAGTATTCCGAAATAGCCCTAAAATGGTTGGATTGTTATCTGCTCCCGACCTCAGATTGCGAATAAAAAAAACAATATCGTAACAGTATTATTTTCATTTGTGGCTATGTGATCAAACGCACGGCCACTTTTTTAAGAAGTCATAAGAGAGACTAAGAGCCTATCCCAGTAACCCTCTGGCTTCGACCGGCTGCGCCAGCCGCGGCCTGCGTCAGTCTGCATCGACAACAAACAGTGTTGCCAGTTTCGACTTTCTTGGCCACAACCGGCTCGCCCGGTCTAGGGCCAACGATAATTTATTCGGATAGGCTCTAAATAAAGATTTAAAATAGTTTTTAAGGACATATATTTTATTGTATCGATGGCTAACCTGTGCAGCGATAAATCCTAATCTACTGGAAACTCAACAGTAATTGTGACTGCTTAACTAATATAAGAATATTTTCTTTAAAAATTTTTTATTTGTCACGCATAGATACTTGCATGTTTTGCAAGAT
>JAFGGH010000099.1 GCA_016930645.1 Sedimentisphaerales bacterium | reverse complement strand
TGAAAACAACCAAAATCGCCGACGGCAGCAGTATTGATTAAATGAAAGAGGAAAATTGAGAAATGTCTGATTACTTTGTGCACGAGTCGGCATATGTTGACCAGCCATGTGAAATAGGCGGGGGGACAAAAATATGGCATTTTTCACACATAATGAAAAACGCCAGAATCGGAAAGAATTGTATCATCGGACAAAATGTGTGTATCGCAAGCGACGTGGTCATAGGCAGCAACGTGAAGATTCAGAACAACGTTTCGGTATATACAGGCACGATAATTGAAGACGACGTTTTTCTTGGGCCGTCTTGTGTGCTTACCAACGTTACAAATCCCCGCTCCCAGATAGTCCGCCATTCGCTTTATGAGAAAACCATAATAAGGCGAGGCGCTACTATCGGGGCAAACGCAACTATCGTATGCGGGATTGAACTGGGATGTTATTGTTTTATAGCAGCCGGCGCGGTTGTGACAAAGAACGTCCCGAATTACGCGTTAATGGCGGGCGTTCCCGCAAGGCAGGACGGGTGGATTAGCAGGCACGGGATTCGCCTCGGTAAACCGGATACTGAGGGAATTATGATTTGTCCGGAAAGCAGCTATCGTTATAAAGAGGCCCGACCCGGGATATTGAAGTGCCTTGATTTGGATGAGGAGTCACCGTTGCCTGCTGATAAGGCGAAGGGGACATTTTCATACGACGAATTTAAAAAACGAACTAAAACAGGAAAACTATAAACTTTTAACCAACAGGGAGAAAAAATGCAGGTTCCATTGCTCGACCTCAAGGCGCAATACGCAACTATAAAAAAGGAAGTTTTAGCAGCGGTATCGGAAGTGCTCGAATCACAAGTATGTATAGGCGGCCCGAAGGTAGCCGAGTTAGAGAAAAAGGTTGCTGAAATCAGCGACTGTAAATTTGCCGTCGGGGTATCCAGCGGAACCGATGCGATTTTGAACAGTTTGATGAGTTTGGAAATCAAGGCCGGAGACGAGGTAATCACCACGCCGTTCACGTTTTTCGCGACGGTCGGCTGCATCAGCCGGGTCGGCGCAAAGCCGGTTTTCGTCGATATTGACCCGCTCACTTACAATATCAATCCCGAACTCATAGAGTCAGCGATAACAAAAAAAACCAAGGCCATAATGCCGGTTCATCTCTACGGCCAAATGGCTGATATGGACCCGATTATGAGCGTAGCCAATAAACACGGCTTGGCGGTCATTGAGGATGCGGCGCAATCGATTACAAGCACATATAAAGGTAAGAAAGCAGGCAGTATTGGGACCGTTGGCTGTTTCAGCTTTTTCCCCAGTAAGAACCTCGGTGGAATAGGCGATGGCGGGATGGTCGTAACCAACGACAAACCGCTTTACGACCGCCTTACGTTTATGCGAAACCACGGCAGCAACCCGAAATATTATCATAAATACGTGGGCGGCAATTTCCGGCTTGACCCGATTCAGGCAACAGCACTGCTGGTCAAGTTGCCCTATTTGGATGAATGGTCGCAGGCACGCCGGAAAAATGCGGCTTACTACGACAAAAATTTTGCAGGCTCTGCAGTAAAAACACCATATATCAATCCTGATTGTGTGAGCATTTACAATCAATATGTCATCAGGGTTTCAAAACGCGATGAGCTTATGAAGACACTGAAAGAAAAAGCAATTGGGTGCGAGATATATTATCCGGTCCCGATGCATATTCAGGAATGCTTCAATTACTTAGGTTACAAAAAAGGCGACTTCCCCGAGGCCGAAAAAGCCGCAAACGAGGTTTTAGCGATTCCCATCTACCCGGAACTAAGCGACGAGATGAAGGACTACGTGGCGGAATCAATACTGTCTTTTGTAAGATAAAAGGCAGACCTTTTGAAATAAGACCCGCGAACGCGTCACTGGTGTTGGACAATTACTAAACACGTATAAACAGCTCACAAATACCGCTGGTACTTATCAGATAAAAGATGCAAAAAAAGTTGCCACTTTAAATAAATATTGGTGGAACTGCTATTGCCGATAGCTGTCTTGTCGTCGGATAAAAGGTTTTAAACAATGCCAAACGATTTAAGTGCAAAAGTATTAGTCAATAAAACTCGTCTTATGGAAGATTTAAAACGCCTTGGTATTAAACGAGGCGACAATGTGGTTGCGCGGGTTGCACTAAGCAAAATAGGATTGGTTGAAGGTGGACCACAAACAGTAATTGATAGCTTGATTGATACCGTCGGGCCTGAAGGCAGTATATTTGCTTTGTCTTTTACGCTTATTTATAAGTTACCTTTAAGCGAAAAAAACAAGCAGATGATTTTTAAGCCTGACTCGCCTACTTATACCGGCGCTTTTAATACTTGTATGTTGAAACAACCTAAAGCCATTAGAAGCAGACATCCAAATTGTTCTTTCGTTGGCATTGGGCCAATAGCCGAAGAAATCTTATCAAAACATGGACCCGACAGCCCTTCATTCGATCCCGTCCATAAACTTGCTCGATATGATAATAGTGAGATGCTTCTGTTAGGAACTGTCGACCAAAGCCCCGGAATAACAACTGTCCATGTTGCACAGAACATCTTGGATTTTAAAAACAAGTTTGCTGGACGATATGGTGTAAATTACAGGGATACCGATGGTACTGTAAAGTGCTATGTCAGAAATGATGTCGGTGGCTGCAGCATGGGATTTTATAAGTTTTATGAATATTACAGAAAGGAAAACGCGGTATCTGAAGGTACTGTTGGCGCTGCCAAGTCAATGCTGGCCAACCTCAAAAAAACCCTGGAAATCGATTTAAGAATTTTAAAACAAAATCCCAAGTTTTTCTTCTGCGATAATCCAAGTTGTATATCCTGTCGGATAAACTGGGAGTTCTCTGATGGAAGCCTGCTCAGCGTAAAATACCATCAATTGTTGTACGCCTTAAAGAGACGTTCTTTGAAAGAAATCCCTCTTCTTATTTTAAGAAATACGAGAGATCGATAATGTCTATCCCACAAAAAGCGGTCGATTATTGCTTATCCGTATTGTTGCAAGATGTTGATAAAAAAATTATTAGCGAGCATATTCGCTATTGCTCCGATGATATCAAAGACACCGACAAATCAATTGTGCAAATTGTGCCATCCAACTTTTTTAATGACGACATTTTCGGCACTCAAGGTTCTATGCCGGTTTTGCCTTTGCAAACAATTGAGGATACGCCTCTTTTATTTGGTACACCGGCTATTCAGCGCAAAGGCAATAATTTAATTGTGCATGCTGACATAATTGCTTCCACTTTTTTTCTTGTGACACGCTACGAAGAAGTTATCCGAAGAAATGTACGAGATAAATATGGACGATTTCCGGGCAAGGAATCGTTACCATACAGGGCTAATTTCATCCATAGGCCCATTGTGGAAGAATATGCGGCTATCTTATTAAAATGGCTCCGGAATATTGGTCTTAATGTTAAAGAACCAAGTAGAAATTTTTCAGTTTTGTTAACACACGACATAGATCAAATTTGCAAATACGTGCGTTTTTCACAGCCTTTGCGTCAGGTGGCAAAGGCCTTTCTGGGACGTGAACCTTTCAGCAGTATTATTGAGAGCTTGCTGGTACCTTTAGGTTTGAAAGAAGATCCTTATCATCCTGACAAATTACTCAAACTCGACCGGAGTTCTATTCATATAACAGATAGCTGTAGAAATCAATCGATGTTCTTTTTTATGTCTAATGGAAAAGAATATAAAATTCACAAGAAAAGCGTAAGGAATATTATTATAAAGCTCCATGAATCTGGCACAGTAATCGGATTACATTCAAGCTTACATGCTGGTTACAATCCTGAGTTGATTGGAAAAGAAAAGTCGGCCCTTGAACAAGCGTGTGGGTTCCCTATCCTTCACAACAGACATCACTATCTTTTGTGGCGTGAAGTTGAAGATGGATGGGCTTTAGCTAAAGCAGGCATAAAATGGGATTCAACATTAGGTTACGCCGATGTTGCCGGATTTCGGCTTGGGGTGTGTCATCCTATTGAACTATTTGATCCAATTCGAATGGAACCTTTTGGAATTGAGGAGCACCCATTGATAATCATGGATGTCACATTGAGTAGCCCGAATTATATGAATCTCGACAAAAATCAAGCATTAAAATATTGTCTACAGCTGGCAGATCAGGTACGCAAACACAAAGGCGAATTTGTCGTGCTTTGGCACAACAACAAATTCCAGTGTATACCCAATAACTATCATCCCGACCTTTACATTGCGCTTTTGGATGAATTGTCCTCAAGTTAGTTTCTAAACCAAGATGTTTTTAAAAACCCAATTAACGTGGTTAAAACGCGACACCTCATATGCTTTCTGGATGTTCGCAGAAGTCGCGGCCACTTTGGCGATACCACGTTTAGTGCCTATCCGAATAACCCTGAATTGCCGATATATTCAAAGGCGATGGCGCCTTTGAAAGGATTCAGAGATAAAAAGACAAAAAGTAAAGAACCGATACCGAATTTCAGACCAGTTATGGGAAAAGAACGAGCCGTTGTTGCCGAAACACCCATCAGGGTTTCGAAACGCGATGAGCTGATAAAGAAGCTTAAAGAGAAAAACATCGGCCGTGAAATATAC
This sequence comes from Sedimentisphaerales bacterium, assembly GCA_016930645.1. Lineage (GTDB taxonomy): Bacteria > Planctomycetota > Phycisphaerae > Sedimentisphaerales > Anaerobacaceae > JAFGGH01. The sequence continues at coordinate 17,214 of JAFGGH010000099.1, read as the reverse complement.
TATCCGGTTCCGATGCATATTCAGGAATGTTTCATGTACCTCAGTTACAAAGAGGGGGATTTCCCGGAAGCCGAAAAGGCAGCCAAAGAGGTATTGGCGATTCCCATCTATCCGGAGCTAAACGACGCGATGAAGAACTACATGGTGGAAACAGTACTGGCATTTTTGAGACTGTAGATTTTATCCTCAGATTTCAAAGATTGACATGGAATTTTTTATTTAATCAGATAAAGCTCAAAACTCATTGGTATGAAAAGACAATCCCGAACACAAACCGTAATGAGAAACGCAGCATTTATAACTTTCTCAAGCTCCATATCGCAGTTTATTATGGCTGTGACAGGAATTTATCTTGTTCGTTATCTTGGCCTGAGCCTTTATTCTGAGTATTCGACAGCAATGCTTTTTATGGGAGTATTAGGAGTTTTTGGACGGCTTGGGTTTGAGCGTCTTTTTTTGAGGGAATGCTCGAAGGACAACTCAGAGATTCCTTATTATTTCTCGGGCGTTTTGCTGTTAAATGGGGGCTTGGCGGTCATAGGCTGGGCAGCAGCGTTAGTCATTGCCTATTTTCGCTACGACAGCAGAGTTTTTATTCTCACAGTGATTCTCGGGACGAGTCTGCTTTTAATGACGCAGCAGGCAATGTCAACGATGGTGTTTCAGGCCACACAAAAAATACATTTTACGGCAACAATAAGCTTGATAACCTCATTAAGCTATATGATAGCTTTTTTTATAGCGCTCTATTTTAAAGCCTCAGTTTTTGTCATGGCATTCCTCCACCTTGGGATGAATCTTCTGGCGTTTCTGCTCAGCTACTCAATTAGTCTTTATTTGGCTTTTCCAAGATTTAGTCTTCCAACACTCAAGAAGATTGTACGCCTTGGAAAGCCGTTTGTTGTAATATCCATAATGTCAATTTTCTATCTTCAAGCTGTTAGTTTTATTCTGGCTTTTTTAGATATGAAAGAGCAAGTTGGGATCTTTAATGCTGCTTTTCGATTATTCGTATTGGTCCAATTTATTTCGATGGCGGTAGACACTGCTACGAGTCCGGCGATTTATCATGCGTCCGACGAGCCGGAGAGGATGGCGCACGGCGTAAAACTTGCTATTCGTTATTTTACTGTCAGCGGTATTTTTCTGGCGGTCGTTTTCATTGGAAGGGCAGATTGGTTAATGGTAACAGTTTTCAAAGAGGAATTTGCACGGTCGGCTCTGATATTAAAAATTCTGGGCGGGGCTGTAGCTTTTCGATATATGACTTCGATTCTGCAGCATGTCATATACGGGATGAACGAAGAGCGATATATGATGCACCTGTTAAGCTTTCTGGTGGTTTTTCCAATTGTTTGCGCTATAATCTGGATCCCGCGATATGGAGCTTTAGCCGCATCTTTAATCTTTCTATTTAGTGAGATTTGCCTGGGATTGGGGTGCTTAATCAAGAGTGAAATTCTGCTCAATAGGCCCGGTTTGTGGAAGTGCTTCATATTGCCGGTTGTAGCGGGTGTAGCTACAGGACTGTTTTTAATCACAATGGGAGCCTGGCCTGTCACAGGGCTGCTTCTGTCGCCATTGGTCTTCGGCGGGATATTGCTGGCGACCGGATACTATCAATGGGACGAAATGAAATTTTTGGCTGTAACATTCATGAAATCACATTAATATGACCCAATAAATCTATTTTAGCGAAAGAAATAACAGGTGAATGCGATATTTATTGTATGGACGGTTTTTACGGGGCTTTTGAGTTTTGCTTTATGTTTTCTGCAGGCGAGAAAATATATTTTATACTGGCTTGTCTTGTTTGCGGTAATGGCCAATATTATTTGGGGATATATGGACGTGACAGGCTTATTATCTCTTTCAGGGGGAAAAGCATATAGCGTTCTTGATTTCCAGTTTGCGTTGCTGCTTCTGGTTGGTTATCCTTTGTCACGAAAAGATGTTCTTGGGCGTCCTTCAAGCGGTATGGACCGGGCAATTTTTATTATTTCATTACTAATCGTGCTGAATGTCATAGTTGGATCTATTCGTGTGGGCATACGGGGCGGCGTGTTAAGTATTACGCAGGTGTTTATGCTGGTACCATTATATTTTGTAGCGGCGAATATTCTGAGCAATCCTGAAAATGTCAAACAGTTTTATCGCTGGGTGGTATGGTTTGCTCTGTTTGTGTTTTTTGTTCATATAGCAGTGGCATTTAAGATTTACTATCCGCCTCTTAGTGTAGCAGAAATCGGAGAAGCAGAACGAGCCCAGGCGGCAGCCCGGCAGGTGGCGTTTTTGCGTTCGTCTCACTATCTTTATGAGCCCTTTTATATAGTTGCAGCTTGTGTCGCCGCTTGCCGTATTATGTATGGCCGGGGCAGGAAATTGGTTAGTTGGATTTGCCTGATATGTTGCGGCTTTGGCACACTATTGACCCAGGCACGAGGTCTGTATGGCGGATTTGCGTTAGCTGTTTTGGGTGTATTTGTGTTGGCTAAAGGGAAAGGGAAAATCAAGGCTATGGCGGTGATCATGGCTGCCTTAATTGTATTGCTGAGCGTATTAGCTATGGTTCAGAGAAAAGGTGTTGATATTTTTTGGCGATTCACAAGAGTTGGCATAGTTGGAGAGAGATACTCTGAAACTGTACGCGGCAGGGAATTTTCTAATTTAATAGGTGCAATAAAGCGCACTCCTGCAAGTTTTTTGACTGGGCAGGGATTTGGTGTTACCTTCCAGGGAATTGGAGACAGTAAACCGAGGGGCTATTATCATAATGACTATTTTGGGACTATGTTTTCCCTGGGTCTTATCGGTTTTATCTGTTACTGTTATATAATTTACAGCAGCATTTTTCGAGGCCGGAAATATTGCCACGATCCTGATTTAGCCTTGTTAATTATGCCCTGCCGATTGATCTTTTTTGCTCTTGCGGGCTATGCAGTATTTAATCAAACCTTCTGGCTCTACAAGGGGTGTGGTTTACTTATTGTTTTTGCAGCTATTTCACGAAACAGTGACTATTTTGCAAGTCTAATATATAACAATGAAGAATCGCTTCCGGATGATTATCTTGTCTGTGAGGATACAGATATAATTGACTTTCGGTATTAGCCAAGAGGGTGTGTGAGGATTCATGCGACTATTTTATTTTGTAGAATTTGATATTGGCAGTGATGAAGGTGGATGCACAGCCCATGCTGAAGGGCTGACGCGCGGACTTCACAAACTTGGATGGGAGATTACATTATTTTCCGGGGTCGAGAGCGAAACAGTTCAACAGCCGAAGTATCCTTTTCGTAACGTTCTTACGAAAGTTCAGCCCGGCAATCTTATCCAATTATTATTAACACAGTTTCGTCTTGGGTATAAGTTGCTGAGGTTTAAAAATGCCGAGCCAGACGTGATTTATGTTCGAAGTAGTTTTGGATTATTTGCTCCAATGCTTTATGCCAGGCTGAAGAAGATTCCCTACTTTTATGAGATTAATGGGATTAAGGCACAGGAAACAGCGCGTGTGACGCTTACGAAAATTGCTGAAAAGGTCGAGAACTGGTTTCTCAAGGGCGCAACCGGAGTTTTTTGTGTTACCAGCGAGTTGAAAGAGTATTTTATGAAACGCGCCGGCTTGCCGGAGAATAAATTTACAGTTATTCATAATGGTGTCGATGCTGATATTTGGCCCCCACCAGGCGATATTACCACATATAAGAAAAAAGATTGTTTTTATATTGGTTTTTTAGGTCATTTTGCACGGAGACAAGGTGTCGAAACGGTTATACGAGCGCTGCCAAAGATACGTCAGGAGATAGGCGATGTGCGTTTTATCGTTGGTGGCAGTGGTCCAGAGGAAGAGCATTACAAAAATATTCCAGAAGAAGTTGGTGTATCGGATTTTGTTGAATTTCCCGGATTTGTTCCAAGGCACAGACTCAGCAGTTTTCTCCTGCAATGTGATATCGTGGTTGCGCCGTATACTATGGATTTTGCTAAAGGTTCTACGGGTCTGTCTCCAATAAAGATGTATACCTATTTGGCATGCGAGCGAATTATTGTTGCAAGCGATCTTCACGGCCTTCGTGATTTCAGGGGATGTCCGGCAGTGCGATTTGCCACGCCTGATGACCCTGACGATTTTTCGAGAGCGATTGTGGAGATACTCAAAATGTCCTCAGCCGACAGGAAACAGCTCGGCCGGGAAGGTAGAGAGTTCATTCTTGCCGGTTATACCTGGGATCATGTCGCGAAAAAAACGTCCGATTGCATATTGAATTGGTATAACCAGCGATAAATCCTTCTTTATTCTGAAACTATATATCTATCAAGAGGTGTGATTTGATAAAGGCTGTTAAGATTATATCCGCTGTCTTGTTTGTGACTCAGTTGTTGGTAACTTCTTTTGTGCCTGCCGAAGTAAAGGGGGTCAAACAAGAGCCGGTACAGAAAAAGATTCGAGGCGGATTCATGGGAGTCCTTGACATGTCAATCTTGCCGGAGATGGGACAAAACGGCATGAACACTGCTATCGTATGGTTTAATCTATTGGAAGTGCCGTTTTCAGATAAACAGTTACATGTTCTTGAAGACTGGTCAGGGGCCTGTAAATCCGCGGGCCTGGATTTTATGCCGTGTATTGTTTATAATCCCAATGAATACAAAGGGTTTCACCCAAAGTATTGTTATGTGATTAATGGCACCAAGTTTGAAAATACACCATGTCCCCTTGAAGCTGATACTTTTAAACACCTTATTTATGACAAGTTTGTAGCTTTAGCAACATTATCCAAGACAGTTCCTATTGCCGGCGGCGTGTTAGATACGGAGATGTATGGAGCAAATTTCATTTCATACAGGCAGGCGTGCCATTGTGACTATTGCTGGGAGCAGTTCCGGAAGAGGTACCCGACATGTCCCGATTTGGATATTGGCCAGCGAGAACCATACCTTCATAAAACAGGATGGACAGAAAAATATCAGAAATTTATGGTCGACCGTATTACCGATATGGCCAAGAGCGTCAGAGAGCAGGTAAATGAAATAAATCCCTCATTTAAGCTTGGAGGCTCACATTTAGACGATTTAAATGTATTTACAGAAGGGCTCGCAAGAGGATTTGGAACGCCTGAAAATCCTGTTCTTGTTTTCAGTCTGAAAACGTACGAAACTGGCTATGTAAATTATGTAGATAAAACAGTTGAAAAGCTAAATAATATGGGCATTCATGCAAAGTTTATTGTTGGCTTATGGCAGGATAAATTTCCGATAGAGAATCTGCCTGAGCAATATTACTTCAGTGCAAAGAATTCAGATGGATACTGGATATACACTATGCAAACATTAAATCCCGATTGGAAAGGTGCTGTTGCTTATTCCGCGAAGATGTATTGGGAAGCAATTCGCAAGGCCGACCAAGAACTTGATAAACTGTCCTTAAACGCAGGATATGAAAGCAATCTTGTATTACGACATTTCCAGACTCCACTGCCCGCAATTGATCTGAAAGCAATTCGTATTGAGCCTCTGGAATATGCTCGTCCAAATGCTGAGGCACGTAATGAAGAATCACCGAGGATTCGCCGTAGTAATAAGTTGGCCTTTTTGGCGCAAAAAGGAGATATGATAATATTCAAAATTGAATTGTCAGGTTTACAAAATACAAACACCAATTATGCAAGAGTTTCACTCTTAACAAATACTGCTCAGGTGCTTGCAGAAGACAACGCCACCACGGCAAAAAATGCAGTAGTTAAAGCTGCAGCTCCTTATACCGGGAGCTATTGTATTGTCTTGAATACTGCAAAACTGAATACAACAAAAGTGATTAGCTCAAGCCATCCTTATAGTATCGAAGCTATCGAGTTTGGAAATGTGCATTTGTACAAGTATGAGGGGCCAATTTATTTTTGGAAGCCGGCAGACAGTAAAATCAGCAAAATTGATTTCTTTGTAAATGGCCCATCTGAGGGAGTAGTCACAACATTCAAAACAGAATCAGGCGAGTTAATTGGGCAGTATAATATAGATTCGAAAAAACGAATAATTTTGCCATTGCCGGAAAGCAAGCAGGGACAAATTGTCGTTATGCAGCTGAAAGCAATGCCTTTTGCCACTTATAGAGATGTAATAGTTACCGTTAAAGAGGGTTTAGGTAAGTATGTGTCACATACTAAAGCGGGATTGGTAAAAGCTGTGTCCATCCCTGCTCATGGTTATCAGGGCAATTAATTTTTTTTGGGGGACATACATAACTTTTGATTATTTATGAGAGAGTTTAATATACTGAGTAATCTCGGAATTGGTGGCAGAAAAGCAGCAGCGGCGGCGGGCAGGTTATGCGCTATTAGAAAATTAAGGTTCTTCTTGTGTCAGACCAAATGCATAAACAGCTTGGTCATAAATCACAAGGGATTGTCGAAAAAAACTTCTCAGGCGTGAATGCGGCTTGGACCCTTGCCAGAATATATTTTAAAAAACTCGAAAGCCATAGAGGGTAAACAAATTAAGAAATTTCGCGTAATGCATGTGATTAGTAATTGGAACATGGGTGGGACCGAACGGATGCTTACCCATTTGATTCCAAACTTTGATAAAGAGCGATTCGAGTCATGCCTTGTCTGTTTTAACAGTCCATCGTTGCTGACGAAAGAATGGGAAGATGCCGGTATTCAGGTACACCATTTGAATGCTGACCGCCCGGTAAGCTTAAAAGGCGCGTTTCGTCTTCTTCGGTTTATGCGGAGCTGGAGACCGGATATTATTTATGTTTATGGATTACGGTCAAACCTCATGGCGCGTGCCACGAAGTTATTTTATCGAGTGCCGGTATTTATTGCGATCTCGCAGGCGATTGAGGATTGGAAAAGTAAACTGGCCGTCTTTCTGGAAAAATCCACCAGTTTTTGTGTCGATAAGTATATCGGTGCGGCACAGGCATGTTGTGATATGCTGGCAACACGCGAGAAAATACCGGCACGTAAATTAAAGATAGTTTATAATGGTATTTCTTTGGATATTCCCGAAGATATACACACCAGAGCAAAGGATATTAAGCAAAAGTATAAATATCCAGAAGGCGCGTTCATTGTTGGTTCGATAGGAAGATTGCATCCGGTGAAAGGGCATGAATATTTAATTGATTCTGCTGTTGAAGTTGTTAAGAAACACTCTGACATCTTTTTTGTCATAGTAGGCAAAGATTATCGTAATGGAGAATTGCAAAAACGAGTCGAACAATATGGCCTGGCAAGCAAATTCTTGTTCACAGGTTATAGTGAAATAGAAGTCACCTCATGGTTGGTGACATTCGATCTATTTGTTTTGCCGAGTTTGTCAGAGGGACTGCCTACCGTTGTTCTTGAAGCTTTTTTTATGCAATGTCCAGTTATAGCTACAGATGTAGGTGGAACTGGTGAAGCGGTTGAACATGAGAAAACAGGTTTGCTCGTGCCGCCTGCCGATCCAAAATCTTTGGCTAATGCCATTATCAGGTTGTATGAATTGTCTGACCTGCGGGATAGACTCAGGCTCGCAGGATTTAAAAAAGCCAACGACGAGTTTACAGTTAATAAGATGGTGCGCGGATTTGAGGAAACGGCGATGGAAATATATTTTTCAAAAAGAAAATGAGATTATGGTTACAAAAATTTTAACTTTTACGAATGCTTCAGAAACTGTAAGCTAAAATAAAAATAAAAAATTATAAGGATTAGATTATGCTTCAACGAAAAAAAATACTGGTTACCGGCGCCGGCGGGTTTATCGGGTCTCATCTGGTTGAATCATTGCTTGAAAAAGAGGCTGATATCCGAGCGATGGTTAAATATAACGGAAGAGGTGGTTGGGGTATGCTCAAAGATCTACCGGTTGAGTCTCAAAACAAGATTGAGGTAGTAGCTGGAAATATCTGTGATCCTTTCTTTGTTCATTCGGCCGTAAAAGGTTGCGATTATGTATTTCATCTGGCGGCCTTAATAGGTATACCATATAGCTATATAGCCCCAGCTGACTATGTGCAAACTAATGTAATCGGCACGCTGAATGTTCTTGAGGCCTGTCGCAGTCAAGGAATTGCCCGCATAATACACACTTCGACCAGTGAAACATATGGCACTGCTTTGTATGTGCCTATTGATGAAAAACATCCTATGCAAGGCCAATCACCATATTCGGCAAGCAAAATTGGTGCAGACAAAATGGCTGAATCCTATTATAAGAGCTTTAACCTGCCTGTTGTAACAATACGGCCTTTTAACACTTTCGGCCCTCGTCAATCTGCACGCGCTTTTATCCCTACAGTTATTTCTCAGGCTCTTACTAAAAGCGAACTTTCGATGGGCTCGCTTGAGCCTGTTCGCGATATGACTTTTGTTAAAGATACCGCAGAAGGATTCATTACTGTCGGGCTATGCGATAAAGTGATAGGGCAAACAGTTAATCTTGGAGTTGGCAAAGGCAATACCATTGGAGATATCGTAAAAACTATATTAAAAATACTAGGCAAAGAAAATATGCCTCTTAGGCAAGATGCTTCAAGAGTGCGTCCAGTCAAGAGTGAAGTGATGAGATTGATTAGTGACAATACAATTGCTCGTGAGGTTTGTGGTTGGCTGCCTAAATACACTCTGGAGCGGGGCTTGAAAGAAACTATTGACTGGATTAAACAAAATATAAATCGCTTTATGACTGATATTTATAATGTTTAAAATTCAGCCTTAGGGGATCATAATGGAAAATATAAGAGTAGTAATTCTTGCTGGCGGAAAAGGAACAAGACTTAAACCCTATACGACAGTATTTCCAAAACCTTTGATGCCTATCGGTGAAATGCCAATCCTTGAAATTGTATTGCGTCAGCTTAAATCGTTTGGTTTTAAAAAAATAACTATTTCCGTAAATCATCTTGCTGATTTGATACAGACTTTTTTTGGAAATGGCAACAAATTCGGTCTTGACATCACATATTGTATGGAAGATACACCTCTGGGGACGGCAGGGTCAATTTCTTTAGTAGATGATATCACGGAAAACTTTCTCGTTATGAATGGAGACTTGCTTACAACTATTGATTATTCCGCTATGGTGCGCAGTCACGTAAATTCAGGTGCAGCCGCTACAATAGGGGTTTTTCCCCGCGAGGTTAAAATTGATTTTGGCGTTCTTGAACTTGGCGGCAAAGGAGAGCTTATCCAATACAAGGAAAAACCTAAATATGAATTTATTGTCAGTATGGGAGTTAATGTGTTTCACAGATCTGTTTTAGATTACATACCCAAAGGCAAATATCTTGACATACCAGCATTGATGATGAATCTTAGAAATGCAGGTAAACAAGTGCTTACTTACCGTTCCCAATGTCAATGGCTTGATATAGGCCGGCCTGATGATTATGAAAAAGCCATCGAGGTGTTTGAACAGTCAAAAGGACAGTATCTCAAGGCAGATAAATGACCGGCAAAAAAATCCTTATTACCGGCTCAGCAGGTTTTTTTGGCAGGTACATGGCTGAATATGTAAATCGTCTTGGTGCAGGACATAAAATATTCGGCATTGACAATAGAGAGGATAAATTCTGCGAAAAGTTTTTTAACGTCAATATCTCTGAAGGCAATGCCGTGTCTGGCGTAATAGCTGAAGTTATGCCTGACGTGGTGATACATCTGGCCGGTACATTCGGCACAGATGATAATCAGCAGATTTATAAAACAAATGTTCTGTCAATCATTGCGTTACTTGAAGCGGTAAGAATATATGATACTAAGTGTACGGTTGTGGCGGCCGGCTCGGCAGCAGAATACGGCAGAATTGACACAGAAAGGATACCTGCAGATGAATCAGTTCCATGTATGCCGGTAATGCCCTATGGGCTCAGCAAATGGCTTGCGACTCAGACGGCTCTTTATTATCACAGGGTGTATAATCTTAATGTGTCGATTGTGAGACCGTTTCAGTTGATAGGCAGGGGAGTAACAAACAAACTAGCGCCTGGTGCTTTTTTCGAACAGATTGAAAATGCGCGCCAATGCGGCAATAAAATTATTAAAGTAGGCAATCTCAAAAGCAGTCGCGATTTTCTTGATGTACGTGACGCGGCAAGGGCCGTGTGGATGCTTTGTGAAAAACCGGCTGCAGGTGAAATTTTTAATTTGTGCTCAGGAATCCCAACTGTCACCGGGGATTTATTAAAGTTGATGATAGATGCAAGCGGGATAGAAGTGAAGATTGAGGTTGACCCAAATCGTTTAAAAGGCAGTGCAGATGTTTCAGAAGTATATGGAAGCTGTGCAAAGATAATGGAACATTGCGGATGGGCTCCTGAGATTAGTATTGAAAAAGCCATCAGGGATATGTTTAATGGATAAGAAGCTTAAAATCGCAACATTATCAACCACGTCTGTTACAATCAAAGCTTTTTTTGATAAACAGTTTCAGGCTCTAAACGAGAATGGCCTTGAGACGTATGTTATTTGTGCCCCAGATGAGAAACTTAAAGAGTTCTTACCCGCAGAGACAATATTTTTGCCAGTCAGTTTTACACGGATTGTGAGCCCGTTTAAAGATATTGTCGCGTTATTTCAGTTAATAAAAATATTCCGAAAGAATAAATTTGATCTTGTGCAATATTGTACTTTTAAAGCGGCTTTGCTGGGTTCAATAGCAGCTTTTATTGTCAGGATTCCTATCCGTATTCACCTGCTATGGGGATTATATTATGAAGGGCAAAAAGGCATTAAGAGGAAAATTTCCAAGTTTATAGCTTATATTTCATGTTCTCTGAGTACACATGTATTGCCTAATTCGCATAGCATGGCGAAAGAGATAGTCGATAAAGGTATTGTTAAAAATCCCAAAAAATGTGAAGTATTATTAAATGGCAGTGCGTGCGGCGTAGACTTAGACAAGTTCTCCATGGAAAAACTAAAAAAAGACGGATTAGGTATAAGAAATAAGCTAAATGTAAAAGAAGGTGACGTTTTAATCGGCATCTTTGGTCGATTAACAGGCGACAAGGGAGTAAATGAAATTGTTGCTGCATTTGAGAGGCTGTCTAAAAAAAGCGACAGGATTAAGCTGCTGATTGTTGGCGAAGAGGAAGAAAAAGACCGTTTGTCGGAACAAACCAGAAAAGCAATCGAAGAAAATGAGAAAATTATAAAAATATCTTCGCAAAAAGACGTAAAGCCTTATTTTTCGGCTATAGATATTTTCTGTTTGCCAAGTTACAGGGAAGGTTTCCCTCAAACCCCACTTGAGGCAATGGCTTTAGGAAAGCCGTGTGTTTGCACAGACACATGGGGTGCCAAGGAAGCAGTTGAGCATTCTGTAACAGGATATATTGTTGAATCAAGAAACGCAGAAGCATTAATTGCTCCACTAACTAAATTGGTAGAAAATCCATATCTTAGACAAGAAATGGGTGATGCGGGCAGAAAAAGAGTTGAAAGGCTATATGATTCAAAAGATATGCTTGCTGCAATAATAGATCATAGGATGTCGTTGCTTTCATCAAATCATTAACGTTTTATATGACGGTTATTGGGGCGTGGCGATATCATTAGTTCGTTTTAAAAAAATACTGACAAAGATTTGTTTTTGGAATTTGCCGATAGGCGCATAAAAATATTCCTACCGGCTTTATCAGTTCGCTTGGTCAGGAATTTGTGACGGTCATATATGAGGCGATTGCAGAAAACATTACAGTCGGCATGCTGAAAATATCTCAAGATGTTCCGGCAGGAAGCAGATACAATGGGAGAAAACGGAAGAAAGATTTATCAGCAGGAATTGACTTTGGCAGTTGGAAACGATTTGCAGAAGTGCTTGAGTCGGCGATTTAGTAACGGTTCGGCTTTGATAAATAGCCGCATAGGGCAAATCTTATCAATTGATTCGTTGTATTAATTCAGGAAAGCTGGTATGAGAATAAATTTAACATTTAAGAGAACTGTTGATTTATCAGCAGAGCAGCGCAACCAAATAAGGCAGCTTTTCTACCGTGTATTTGAAAGCGAGATGAGCGAGGCGACATTTGAGCGGAGGTTTATGTATGCCCCAAAAGGATATTCGTATCATGGCCTGATGCTGAGCGATGATGAGATAGTAGGCTCTTTTAGCGCAATTCCATATCGATATCTATGTTTCGGCAAAGAACGTCTGTTTGCACTGTCAGTGGATACGATGATCGCACCGGAGCATCGGGGCGGCAAAGCGAATCTTATAGCAATGGCAAATCTGGCTTACGAAGGAATGGTTAAAGACGGCATTGAGTTTATTTATGGTTTTCCCAACGAGCTTTATTATGCTCACGAGAAGCGTATCCTGGGGACACGAGACATAGGCCGGCTCAATTACTATGTGTTGCCGATTAATTTCGGGACAGTAGTACGAAAATTAAAATTCCTGAATTATCCCAGCCGGCTGTTTGCTCGTATTGTTACGAGCCTCAGGGTTTCACACAATACAACGAGATGTAACTACACGATAGAAAAAATAAATGATGAGACGTTTATCAGGCATAGATACGACGACAGTTATACTTTCCTGCCGCTTGGCAAAACCGCTCAGTGCGTATACAAGCTATATTTGGAAGAAGGTGGTGTCAGAACCTTGCATATCCTCGATATATGGCCTATGTCGCCAGCTGCGATGGATGAAGCGATATTGAAAATTTATCGGCAATATAAATCATCTGTCGATTTGATTCTATATGTAGGCAAATTACCTTTTTGCCCGCGACGGCTTGTTAAAGTTCCACAACGGTTAGATCCGCAAAAAATAAGAATGACAGGAAAAGTTCTAGTAAAAGGTGTTTTGCCTGATTTGATATTTGATATTCGTCACTGGAATGTCAATGTTTCCAATTTTGACGTCAGATAAAAAAATGAACCAAAAATGTTAAATGCTCTTACTATTGACGTTGAGGACGGCTGGTCAATTTTTTCAAGAGATGCTCTGTCAAAAGAAGTAGATGTTACGCAAACGGTAGTAAAGGATACCGAAAGGATTCTTGGGATTTTAGCCGACGGCGAAGTAAAAGCGACGTTTTTTATTCTCGGGAACGTCGCAGTTAAGTTCCCGTCACTTATAAAGCGTATAGCACAAAGCGGGCATGAGCTTGCGATTCACGGATTTTCTCACAAGCAGATTTTCCGGCTCAGTAAGGAAGAGTTTAGAAGTGAGATTAAACAGTCGAAAGATACGATCGAAAATTTAACATCGGCGGCGGTGGCAGGATACCGTGCTCCGGCTTTTTCCATAATGCCGACAACAAAGTGGGCGTTACGGATACTGGCAGAAGAGGGTTTTGAGTACGATTCAAGCGTAGCACCCTGCAAAAACCTGCGATATGGCTGGAAGGATTTCAGCAAAGACATATGTCTAATGGATTTGGGAGACGGCTTGACTATAATAGAAGTCCCTATGACTATCCTGCTTTTTCCCCTGACCAACATAGCCTTTTTAACAGGCGGAGGATATTTGAGGCATTTTCCATATTTTGTCACCCGAGCGATAATTAAGCACGTTGAGAAAACAAGGCCGGCAATCGTTTATACGCATCCTTACGAGTTTGGTGAAGAAGAAGCGGCCTTATTAATGGAGCATCTTTCGCCGTATTTACGTTTTAAGAAGCGATTGCTGCTCAGGTCAAGATTAAGAAACAAAAGCACAATGCCAATGAAGATCAAGAAACTATTGTCTGATTTTGAATTCAGCACGATGAAACATGTGATTAATGAATGGTTGAGTCATCAGTCGTCAAAAAATAGATGTGCCAAAAAGTAGAATTCAGTGGTTAAATAGTGCCCATTATTTTGGGCGAATATTATGGATAAATCGCAAAAACAGAAAAGTTCGCCGATACTTGTTTTCGTTGTCGCCCTATCGATTATTTTCATTGTAATTGTCGTGAGCAATTATCGAAGCCCTTTTATCGCGAAGCTTAATATGCCGCTGAACAATGGCATAGCGAATCTTTCTACGTGCGGAAATCTGCTTTCGGCAACGTCTAACGACAACAAAATCTATGTTTGGGACTGGACAAATTTGTCGAAAAAACCACGTGAGGGCATAGTAGAATCGGTTCAGGCCGCCTTGGTTACGCCTGACACGTTTGTTTCCGTTAAACATACTAATCCCGATAGTGTTGTTATCTCGGGGCTTGATGCTAACGAAACTAGAAGAAAAATATATTTGCCTTCAGATTCGGACACGGCATTTTTAGGCGTTAACCAGGACAGGAGTAGAATAGTTCTTCTGCTGGCACGGAATAATAACAGCGGTGAAACAGTAAATATTGACCTGTTGGACGTGTTGACAGATTCACAGCGTGTACGGCCGATATTTACCATCGATTCAGAATCCGGCAATATCGGATATTTGGCTGTTTCCAATGACGGAAACCGCGTCGTTGTTGTAGGAGAAAGTAACGGCCAGGGTTGGATGTTTGTTGCGGATTTGAAAGAGAAACGACTCGTCTGGCAAAAAGAGATGCCCGATTTCAAAAAGATATTCAGGGCGGCATTCTCAGCCGACGGAAAAAATATTTACATCAGAGGCACCGACAGTACGCTGCTTTTACTCAACACGGATACGGGCGATGAAATTCGTCGTTTACTGCCTGTGAAGGAAAACAAAAGCACTTACAGAATTATGCCTGTTCAGGCGGTTGAGGTCAGTCACGATGGAAGCATTGTCACAGCTGCGGTTGTCAGCACCGTTTATATATGGGATACTAAAACAGTTAAAATACTTGGTTCGCTCGGTAGTGGTCAAAAAATTCTGAGCAGCATTGCGATATCTCCGGATTCCAAGCTTCTTGCGACGTCGAATATGCGTCAGGGTGGAAAAATCATAATTCAGCGGATACCACGTTGAAACCTTTTTTGAAACGGCTTCTGGATATAATTTTAAGTGCTATGGGGCTGATTATACTTAGCCCTTTGCTGATTATTTTGGCAGTTATAATACGCCTGAAAATGGGAAAACCCGTGCTGTTTCGTCAGCAACGACCTGGCCTGGGCGGGAGAGGATTTGTAATTTACAAATTCAGAACAATGACTGACAAGGCGGACAAATCGGGGCAATTTCTGCCGGATGAAAAAAGATTGCCGGCGCTGGGGCGCTTACTGAGGAGCACGAGTATGGATGAGCTGCCTGAGCTTTTCAATGTGCTTAAAGGCGATATGAGTATTGTAGGCCCGAGGCCTTTGATGATGAAATATCTCGATAGATACACCGCTGAACAGGCCAGACGCCACGAGGTCAAACCCGGCATTACCGGCTGGGCGCAGATAAACGGCAGAAACGCAATATCGTGGGAAGACAAATTCAAGCTCGATGTCTGGTACGTGGATAATTGGAGCGTAATGCTTGATATAAAAATAATTTTAAAAAGCATCTGGATGGTTATAACAAGGCAGGGTATAACCCAGCAGGGCAGAGCCACGGTTGATGAATTTATGGGAACACAGCAGCATAAGTCCTAAGGTCTAAAACATAAAATATAATGATACTTTCGATAAAAGAAATCAAAAAGATTGAAACAGGATTTGGAACACCGTTTTACGTCCTTGACGAATCGGTGTTTCTGAAAAATTACGCTGATATTATAAAGGCATTCGGCGGCAGATACGAAAAGTTCATATTAGCTTATTCCTACAAAACCAACTACATCCCCTACCTGTGCAAAATAATCAAATCGAAAGGTAGTTTTGCGGAAGTGGTCAGCCGACTGGAATATGACCTTGCGCTGAAGGTTGGGCAAAAGCCGGCAAAAATCGTGTTTAACGGTCCTGTTAAAAATTATGAGGATATCGAGCTTGCCCTTTCAGGCCGAAGTTTGGTTAATCTGGATTCATTCAGTGAAATCGACCATGTGGCAAAATACGCGGCCAGGCATCCTAAAGAGCAGATTAAAATCGGTCTGCGGATAAATATAGACCTGTCGGACAAAAAGAAGCGGTCTCATATCCAGGAGCATCTGCAGGTTGGCAGATTTGGTTTCGAGCCGACGGACCAAACATTAAAAAAGGTGATTTCCCGGCTAAACAGTATTGGTAACGTAGTAGTAACCTCCCTTCACGGGCATACTTCCTCAACCGACAGGAGTGTATGGTGCTACAAAGTCATTACTGAAACGCTTTGCGGAATCGCGGAGAGATTTTTCCCTGAAACGATAGAATATATAAATATCGGCGGAGGTATTTTTGGCCATATTCCCCCAAAGATGCGATGGATAAAGACACCGACTTTCGATGACTACGCAAAGGTGGTTTGTAAAATTTTGAAAAACAATAAGTGGGTGCAAAGGCAAAGGCCTTATCTTGTGCTTGAGCCGGGTATCGCTATGGTCGCAAACGCGATTAGCTTTGTGACCAAAGTAATAAGTATCAAAAAAATCAGGGACAGATTATTTGTTACCGTTGACGGAAGCGCCTATAATATCAAGCCGACGTTCCATAAAATTAACCAGCCGTATCAGATAATCGGAAAAACTGTCGCCAGAAAACGCTGCACCTTCAACGTCGTCGGCGCGACCTGTATGGAAAAGGACTACTTATTGACGGAAATAAAAGACAAGCTGCCTGAAGCCGGCGATTTTATAAAAATCGACAACGTCGGCGCGTACACGATAGTTTTAACACCGCCGTTTATTAATCCTGCTCCTGCGATTATTTGCAAAAAAGGCGATAAGCTTAAGTGCATCCGTTCCAGGCAAACATTAAATGATATGTTCAGAAATTATGTGTTGTGAAAAAGCGATTTTATGCCCGAATCTGTAATTACAGGTGAGAATATTGTGCTGCGGCCGCTTGCAAAGGCGGATATCGAAAACAGGGTCAAATGGTTTAACGACCCGGACGTCCGCAAAACGCTGATAATAAACGAGCGATTCGAACTGGAAAAAACGATCAAATGGTTCGAGAAAATACAATCTGACGACAGCCGGCTGGAATTCGTAATCGAAACATTGCAGAATGTCCCCATAGGAATCGTTGGTCTTGCGGGTATTGACCGGACGCATAAAACGGCGGAGATATATATCGTTATCGGCCAAAAGGAATTCTGGGGCAAAGGTGTAATGTTCGAAGCCGAATGTCTTATGATTGACCGGGCGTTTAATTCGCTCGGGCTTGAAAAAATCTGGGCACAGGCGCGCATGGATAACATCGCCAGCATCATTACAATGAAAAAAATCGGCTTTCAGGTCGAGGGAACACT
>JAFGGH010000098.1 GCA_016930645.1 Sedimentisphaerales bacterium | reverse complement strand
CCGCGAAAGCGGGAATCCAGAAAGCTGAAAAACAAACTGGATGCCTGCTTTCGCAGGCATGACAGTCACGTCGGTCAGTTTAAGTTTTTTAGAAATTCCGGTTTTTCCATCGCCGAGATTCTGATTGCTCTCGGCATACTCGTCGTTGCGATGATTTTCATAGCAGGCGTATTCCCTGTCGGGATACATTTCACCCAGGAAAATATCGATAAGACAACCGCCGCCATAGTCGCAAACGAGGCCTTCGCAAAAATGAAACTTTACTCATCAGTAGTGCCTGATGATGTAAACGGCTCGCTGTCCGGATTTTCCGCCGTGCAGCATAGGGATTTTAATGACTGGTTCATTGACAGAACTTTTAACTATGGCAATCCGGGTATGTTTTATCTTATCGATGCCAATGCCTTTACCTATCCGTCCGAGCCGTCTATTTATGTAGGCCAAAAGAAGTACTGCTGGTCGGCCATTTGCCGGTTGACCTCTGTTGACCCGAATTTACCTGTCGATAATAAGTGTAATGTTCAGGTAACAGTCTTTGTCTGTAACAGGGGCAATCATAGCCTGAAATACTACAAGGCCGATACTGGCGAAATTACCGGCTTGCACAGTTATTCTACTAATTTCGATAATCCTGATGATTATGCAGAAATTATGAATGAGCGTTCTGATTTTCCCCAGCCGGTTCGTGTCGAGGTTATAGCAGTAACTGGCGTAAACAATGAGATTCAGATACGGCAAAGTGCTGAAAAAGTTCTCATCAATGACGGCGATTTGCTGGTTGATGACTACACGGGCGAAATCTACCGGGTGCTCGAAAGGTATCCTCAGCAGGATAACATTGTACTCTTAGATAAGAAATGGCACGAGCCGGATAATATAACTGAATTTTATATGTGGGTGGTTCCGCCTGCCGCGGCGCCGGGTTATACGGGTTCTGACATAAGATTATCCGGCAAAAGTCCCTGCGTAGGGATTTATCAAAAGGTAATCAGGTTTTAGTTTCGTATCGTGTATTGCGTACTGCGTACAGCGTAAATTAATTCGGAATTTGTTGTTTTTGTTCTGTGGTTTATGTGCCTTATGTGGCTATTAAATAACTCTGTGAACTCTGTGTTCTCTGTGGCTAAAAAATAATAATAAAAACTCTGTGGCTGTTAAAATGAAAAGAAGAGCCTTTACATTAATAGAGCTTATGGCTGCGGTCGGTATGCTGGCGATGATTATCGCTTTTACCAGCATAATCTTCAAATTCGGCATTGATGCCCACCGCGTCTCGGTCGCCAACGCCGAGATTATGCGAAATGCCCGTGCCATAACCGAGCAATTAAACGCAGATTTCAAAGGCCTGCGGAAAGACGCTCCCCTTTTAATCTGGTTTGAACAGGATAATACTTATGACGATCCTAACCGCTATGATCAAATTTTGTTCTTCGCGAGCGGAGATTTTTCATCACTACAGTTATATGATAAAAATACCCGTGAGCCATTGTATGTTAACGATGCTATTATTAGTAATCAGGTTAAAGTAATCAGGGGTAACCTGGCACGTATCCAATATGCCCACGCTACGAATGCCGATGACGCTGACATTGAAGATATTAGGCCAATCGACAGGATTCTGAGCAGACGCACTCATATCTTATATAGTAATCCCAAAAACGGGTTCGTACTGCAAGGCTGGCCTGATTTCAACAATTTAGACAGGGACACGGAGGATTATTACGAGCACGATACGATAACAATGGCGGATTGGAAAAATGCCGACAGAGATTATTACAGAAATGAGGTTATTCCGAATATATTTGTCGATTACCACCCTAAGATTGATAAGACAGATGCCGACACACTGCACTTATTACTTTGTGAAAAAGTAAGCTCGTTTACAGTTCAATGGGCATACTGGGGAAAAGACGAAGATAATGATAGTTATGATTGGGAATTGCGATGGTTCCCCAGTGACAATCCAAGCAATGACAAGACTATTGATGATTCCCATTTTAAAAACTATACAAGAAAATACGACGATTCTTTTGGCGTTTATTTCAATGTTGCTGATATCGATGCAAACGAAACAGATTGGTATGACATCAGTTTATTAAAAGAAGAATGGGATAAAGTAAGTGAGGTATACGACGCGGAAAATTATCCGTTTGCCTTAAAATTTACATTTACGATTTATGACAAGAACAATTTTATCGAGGGAGGCAGGACATTTACTCATATAGTCTATCTGGAAGATTAGCAGGGAGGTTCGATTATGTTCTCGGCAAAATATAAAAATGACGGATTTTCAAAAGGCTCAGCCCTGATTCTGACGGTGGTGCTGACCAGCATCCTCGCCATTGTCGGAATAATGTTTGTTCTTTCATCGAGGGTCGATAAGCTCGCTACGTCATCTTTGACGGATGAAAGGCAGCTTAATAACGCCGTTGATTCTATTCTGGCTAAACTGTCCGAAGAGCTTATCCTCGATGTCCCCGGCGTCGCAGGCCAGGAATTCTATGATTACGCAGGCGGTTACTATAATAGAGATAATGAATTGATAGTTGTGGATAAGTGGCTTGCAAGCATCGAACCATATGAAGATCCAACCGCAATTACTGAAGCAGAGAAATATAAATGGTCGCAAATCTCCGACCTGACAGGATATATAGAAAAGCGATACGACCCTAACGATCTCGATCATAGATGGGGAAAAGGGCGGGCTGATGATGATAATGGACAAATAGATGTCTGGGTAAATGCCGAAGGCTACGATGACGATGGTGACCCGCTTGATCATTATCGAACATCCCCCAAAGATAGAGAATTCATCCCTGAATATCACCCAATAACCTTAAATGAAAATGGACAATTGCATGAGCAGTGGGCGGATGCCGACGGCGACGGCGTCGCCGATTCCAAGTGGATTGAGCTTGATGATTTCTCGACCGGCAAAGGCCAAAAGGTCTATGCCGCAATCCGTGTTATCGATAACGGCGGTATGCTTAATATCAATACCGCTTATACACTCCGTGATCCCAATGTAGCCGAATCGAATGATATAGATGGTTCCAGCCTGATGCATATTAACCTTGCTCAACTGGCAATGCGAAGTGCAACTGATATTGAAAAAGCCGCTGAGAAGCTACAGAGAAAGCGGGATTCTAAATTCAATATTGCCGACCCCTGCGCGGCAAAAGGAATGCTTTCCAGTTACGAAGAAAATCTTATATGGCGGTACGGATTTTACAAAGGCGATTATACTCCATTTGACATATCCGATGAGCTGGAGCTGCGATACAGGTATATTGTTAATCAGGCTGATACCCTGACAAGAATCGAGAATCTCTGGACAAAGGGTTTTGAAACAGGTGAAAAATATCCCATTACCGGATACCTTTCCGATTGGTTCAAAAGGGCAAGCTATGTCTCTCCGGATGTTAACGATGATTATTCCTACAGGCATTTAGCGACTGTTTATAGTCTTGACCGGATAATCGACCCCGAAGGCGATGTTATGACTAATGTCAACTACGACCCCGATAAATTAGATGATGCTAATGATGTCTACACCGAAAGTGATTCTTATAATTTCGCTGAGAAGCTTTATACAAAATTATTAACATTAGCTGATAGTAATAATGTTACATCACAAGTAACCCGGACAAGAATGAAACGCGAGCTTGCGCAATTCGCAGTAAACCTGGTTGATTTCAGGGACAGGGACAACGATGTTACTTCCCTTAACTTAGGAGCCGAAAAATTTGATAAAGACGACAGGGACTTTTACAGTGACGACTTTGTATTCGGCATCGAGCCGTTTCCGGTCATAACCCAGGTGGCTATATGGATAGACCCCAATGATCCCAGCCTCAGAGACCCCAACGACCCAAATACAAATCCCAACTACTACGGCGTCGAGCTTTTTAATCCGTTCGACAGGGAAATCGAGCTTGATGATCTGGAGTACAGGTTCGAGCTTGTTGTTACGGATATAAACGAACTATACGACTCCAACGACCCGAACAGCAGGCCTACGCCTAAGATAATAGAAAGTATCCCATTATACGGCGGCGGAATCAGCATGATTCCTGATGAATATATCGTTATTCAGAATAAAGACTTGATGTATGATGTGAATTTCAGCGAGCCGAATGATTTTAACGAACAGAGTTTAATAAGGACGAACTTTTATCTCTCCAGCGGCTACAGGGTAATTTATGAAAGAGACCCCCTCGGCGGTCCGCCTATTGCTATCGTCGATCAGAATGTTGTTGACTCACATAACCTTGCTGTGAGACGAGTGGTTAATGTCCGCAATCCGGCGGGAAAGGAAGAGGATAGGCCGGCAGACCCCAACCGATACATTTATCTTGACAGGCAGTTAATATACAAAAACTGGGTCAGGTGGGACCCCAATGGATTATTCCGTTCTTACGGCAGGGATTTCGATATTGAACAGGCAAAATGGTGGGATGTGGTTTATCCCAGAGCTGTAGGTATAGCTGACAGTCTTGGTACGAACGGTTTTATTTCTGACCCCTGTTTAATCACAAGGCCCGCGATGGATATCGCGATACCTTACGGACCAAATCAGGATTTGCGGACGGTCGGTGATATTGCAAGGATATGGACAATCGGGCCGAGTGACAGGCTTAATGACCCTCCGGATGTTGACGACCCCAATGAATCTTATATTTTCGACCCCAACTCAATTGATAATACCGGTGACCCAAACGACCCGAATTTGAGCAGACTGGCAAGATTTGGTAACTTTGACAGGACTATAGGGGAGAAACTGAGGTTTGTATCGGAGAGTATAGACCTGACACCTGTGGACCCCTGTGCTCCGGCTGGAAACGCAAGCGACGAGGATATTGTCAGGCTCAATCTGGGCGACCCGCTATATACCAATATCTTCCAGTACCTGACTGTCTTTGACCCGAGGGTTGATAATATCGATAACGATGGTGACGGTACTGGTGATAATGAGGATGATAATGACGAAATCAAGATACCCGGAAGGATTAACATCAATACCGCACCTGCTTCTGTAATAGCACAGCTTCCCTGGATGACTTCTGACATTGCCGATGCTGTTGTCGCATACAGGGATAAAAGAAGAATGGTCTCCGGCCCGGATTATACGAACCGCAACATTATTGAAAGGTTTCTGGATTGGAATTATACCACCGATGAGGTCAGGACTTTCTGGGACAGGGCCGGCTTTGCCTCGATTGGTGAGCTTAATTTGGTAATAGGCGGCAGCGACTATCGAAAAAAGATAAGAATATACAGCCTTACTCCCGAGCCGGATAACTCGACAGGACGGCCTTATCCTGATTTGACCGGTAGCTACTATTTAACCGATGCTGACGACGGTGCTGAAAACGACTTTGAAGAGCGCGATTTGATTTTCGCTCGCATCAGCAATCTTGTTACCGTCCGCAGCGATATATTTACCGCTTATATCCTTGTCAGACTCGGGGCCGACGGCCCACAGAAAAGAATGGTTGCGATTCTTGACAGAAGCGATGTTCGCAAAAAAGACGACAAAGTAAAAATCATTGCCCTGCAAAGCGTCCCCGACCCGAGATAGTTGTTGGTAGATACCCGTTTTTATATTTATTGTTTCTTTGGAAGACCAAAGAAACAGCAAGTAAAATCCAAAATGAGAACCGTCATTCGTTAATCGGTTTCGCGGCTCGTAACGGTTTACGTAAAACGTTTTACGATACGAGCTTCGCAAACGAAAACGCTCTACGCCAGTAAAAACGATTTCGTGCTTCGAATTTGTTTATACATGCCGTTACTTTTTCCACAGCCACCACAGCGAGAACTCTCTCAAATCGGCTTCATCGATATAATCGTCGTAATTGAAGTCGGCTTCGTTGTCTCTGCTGTCGTCAAGCCAAAGCTCGGCGAACAGAGCAAAATCGACAAAATCCACATCACCATCTTTATCAAGGTCGGGATGCCTTCTCAGTATAGAGCCGCACTGGCTTTTACTTGCCTGTTCGGTGTTGCCGTACGCCCCCATATTAATCCTGCAGCCGTTAGGCAGAGGTTCTCTGTAATATGGCGAGCATGGGTCGCCAGCGTCTATGCACGGGCTGTTGACATCGTCTGTTACCCAGCCGCTGTAATTCTCACCAGGGCCAAGCCAGTTCGAGCAGAAAATATCAAGGTCATTGAGGTCCACTTGGCCATCTTTGTCCAAATCAATGTACTGTGGGGGATTATTATCTTGCCAGTATATGGCGAAAATAGCGAAATCCTTAAAATCGATAAATTTGTCGTTATTATAATCCCCGTTGGATTCGTACATCATAGTCCAGCGTCCCAGGCCGGATTTCAGGTGATAGTCGAAATAACCATAATACCTGCCGAAGCACGGGTCGGCGTTGATATTGCCCTGGCCCCACTCTAAAGAGCAGCTATTATCATCTTCGACATAGACACCGTTTATTCCGCCTTCGATATCGGTATAGGATACAGACATCGAACTTTGGTTTTCTATAAAAAGATGTTTTCTGTAGGGAGCGTTAATATCTTCCTGCTGTTGTCCCCACCAGCGGGTGTCTGTCCAGAAGATACAGTTTTTTATGTCCGCATGTCCTCTTTCGTAACACTCCAGCCCGTCAGGTCCGTCATGAGCATAGTTGTCCGCAATTGTGCAGTTTTCGATTACAGAATTGCTGTCGCCGTTTGAACTGATACCGCCGCTCCAGTAACCACGGTTACCTGCGACAACGCAGTTTTTAATCAAAGGCTTGCTCTTATAAGCATAAATTCCACCGCCTGAACCCTGAATATCAGGGTCAATATTACAATAGTTCAGCAATAATTCACAGCCCTGAATAATCGCGTTACTCTTGTACAGGTATATAGCTCCTCCGGAGTAATAAGAGTAGTTCAGTAGCATAACGCAGTTTTTGATTATTGGGCTGCTCTCGCCGCAGTAAACTGCGCCTCCGAAATGATAATAATGACCACCGATTTTAACCGGCGATGCCTCGCCGGCAAGTATCAAAAAGCCGTCTATGACCGTGCAGTTTGTTTCGTTTTTATTGATGAGAAAACCTCGTCCCTCCCACCAGGGAACTATAATCGTCCACCAGGGACCGTCCTCGGCCTTTATATAGATATCCATACCTAATGTGTCGATGTCGAAATTACCCGGACCGTAATACCAGCCCTGTTTAACTATTACCAACGGGTAACAATCATTGCATTCGCAGCTTGGATTACAGTCAATATAAGCCTGGTTGACTGCTTTTTGAATCGCGTCGAATGGATGTTTGCTGCTGCCGTCTTCACAGGGGTCGCTTACAAGGGAATCACCCTGCCCGGGGTCATATTCCGCATCGTCATCAACATAATATATTTTAATCTCTGAATCTATATGTTCGCGGAGAAACGGATATGTAGTATTTTCCACGATGTCCCAGATATCAGTAAAATCCCAGTTCTCAAAAGTAGCCTGCTGTCTCATCTCAACGGTCGTTTCAACACGTGTTCCGCCCGCACTATCAGTGCAGCCTGAAGCCTCTTTGTCCCAATAGCTGAACTCAACACTACCACTATTAGTTCCAATCAAGCCTTTTTTATTTGTTCCGTTGACAACACCGGCAGAATAACATTTTGAAACGGTGGCATAATCCCCAGAGACATCGCCTACTAAACCGCCTACTTTAAGACCGTCGCTTGTTACTGTCCCCAGCGAATAGCAGTTCTCAATTAAAGCTGGATCCCCTCCGTAAGATTCTGCAAAACCGCAAAGACCGCCTATTTGTTTTCTGTCGCTCAATGCAAATACGTCAACATCTGCATAGCATTTGAACATTTGTGCTCTGCAAAAATGGCCTATCAAACCTCCGCTTTTTGCGTCGCTGATTCCATCTGCCGATATAATCACTTCGCCGGTAGCATAACAGTTAGATATCAAAGAGTTTAAACCTGAGGCACCAATCAAAGTGCCAACATATCGAAAACCGGTTACTTGTGCATTAAGTAAACCAACGTTTCTTATTTCAGCAGAAGCTCCAAATCGACTAAAAAGGCCGACTCGCATCATTGAAGGTCTGTTAATATAAAGATTACTTATAGTATGTCCCTGGCCGTCAAGAATGCCCGTAAAAGGAGAGCTGATGCCGATAGGCTCGAATCCGGCGCCTTCGTTCCAGCTTGATGTAACACTGGCGTCGATATCATTGCCGAGGATATACCAGCAGTCGAGACCATCCTTCATAGCCTGCAACTCATATACGTTGGTTATTAACATAGGACAATTGGGGTCACAGGCCTCGACCAGGGCGCAGAATGTGCTGGAAATAATGATAAATATCAAACAAAATTTGGCTTTTTGACCTATTATTAGTACCTCCTTCTCGGCAATTAATTACAAATATAGATCCATTAAAATTATACCAGAATATTAATCATAAGTCCAGTAAAATAATGTTGTTAGATTCAAAACAAGCAGATTGTATTAACTATCAATTTCAGGCAGAAACAATTTCTGTACAGAGGTACACTATTTTTATATGATTTCAGGGCTTTCTTTTACTATTATGCTTTTTCTAAGAGACACTTGAAATATAAATTGAGAGAGTTGCAGGCAGGAATGTGCGAAGAAAATACACGATTGCAAAAAAAAGCCAATCAGCAGTTACGTAGTTTCCTTGATGAGTGTGGAATAAAAAATGTTGCCGGGAAACGGATTTTAGAAATTGGCTTTAAAAATGGTTTATTTGTAAATGAATGTAAGCAGGCTGGAATGATTCCGATAGGTACGGAGATAAATCAGGAGCACACCGACAAATCAAAGGCAAAGTTTCCCGATTTGGATTTACGATGGTACGATGGTAATATATTTCCGGTTGACGACAATTCCTGTGATTATGTTGTGACCTTTCAGGTTCTTGAGCATGTTCGCTCACACGAGCATATATTCCAGGAGTGTATAAGAGTGCTTAAGCCAGGCGGATTAATGTATCATGTGTGCCCTAATTTTCATTCATTTTATGAAGGGCATAGTCGAATAATATGGCTGCCTTTCTTAAACAAAGGAACCGGAAGATTTTATTTGAAGCTGCTTAGGAAATATAAACCCGGCTACGAGAGCCTTAATTTCACCAAACCGTCAAAAATGAAAAAAGTGCTGGCGAAATACTCCGATAGAATAGAGATATTGTCAATGGGCAGGAAAGAATTTCTCGGTTCGTTTAATGAAAAGCAGATTGAAAAAGTAAATCAGAAGCTTTTACAAATGGCAATGAGAGCAATTAATAAAATTCCTTTAATAAAAAATTTGATTTTAAAAACATTAGCAAAGTTGAATTTATATTACCCTATTAAAGTAATAGCGCAAAAAAAGTAATTGGCTGCCAAATTGGGAATCTTTAATTGTTTATGAGTTTATCAGCCTGATTATTTCGCTGTGGACTTTTTTATTGGCGCAGACAATATTAAGCTTTTCGCCGTTATATGCGGCAATATCTAACGGGAAAAACGGATTCGACTGAAAATCCGTAACTACCGCCCCGGCGGATTCTGCGATTATGGCCCCTGAGGCTACATCCCATATTTTAACGTTCCTGATAATAGTCGCGATAAATCCTCCATTCGCCACATAAGCGAAATGCAGACCCGCACTGCCGAGATTGCGAAAACGCGTCCGTATCATTAAGTCATTGAGCCAGTGCGGTACGGAATCCTTGTTGTGGCTGTCTAATCCGATATGCTCGAAATTATTTATCCCCTCGGCACTTGCCGTGATTTTCCTGCCGTTTAACTGGGCGTCGCCGCCCTCGAACGCAGTGTACATCCTTTCGGTAGCCGGTTCGAATGTTACCCCCACAACCGGCTTGTTTTCGTAAACCGCGGCTACACATACACAAAAGAGCGGCACCTGGCGGATATAATTATTCGTGCCGTCAATCGGATCAATTACCCACCAGATTTTTTCATCGCCTCTCGGCGGCTGTTTAAACAGATTTCCATCCGGGCCTTCCTCACCTATAAAGCCGTGGTCGGGGTAAGTTTCCTTAATCCTGTCGATAATAATTTTCTGACACTGTGCATCGGCCTGGGAAACCATTTCATTGTCGCTCTTTATTGTGGCTTTGACATAATCCATATGCTCCATCGCGTGCTGACCGGCAAGCCGGGCCGCAACAAGCGCTGTTTCCAATAGTCCGCTTAACTCCTTATGCTCCAAACTCATAATTACGCCTTTCTTTGCTGTTCTTGACATTAGTACCAATACCCTTTATTTTAACCGAATTATGCCGGATAACCAAGATGTAACTCGAAGTAAATTGTTCATAAAAGCCAATCGAACCGGCCGGCTGATTGCAGGCTGGATTTGTATTGTCTTCGCCTTGATATGTATAGTTCTCTGGCTGGCGGCAAAAGACATCATTAATATAGGCGTGCTGCTGGCTCCGTGCGGTTTTAAGATGCGTACAGGGCTGCCTTGCCCAACCTGTGGATATACGACAGCGGCGCTTGCCTTTTTCAGGGGCGATATCTTAAAAGCCTTCTATATCCAGCCTGCGGCAGCTCTGCTGTGCGTATTATTAATACTTGCAATATTTTTATCTTTCATTACCGCTGTTTTTGGTGTATATTTTTCGTTTCTAAAAAGCCTGGTTCATAATCTTAAGCCAAGGCATATGCTTATTGGGGTAATAATAGTTATCCTGGGCGGCTGGGCGGTTACAATAGCCAGAGCTTTATCGTAGTTTTAAAGTAAATTCCGGTTTTTATTTCGGTGGTAAAAATGAAGAAATTTGTATTCTTTATAACCGCGTTGATTTTGATTTATAACTCCGGCTGCGGATTCATTGGCACAATGGGCTCTCCAACTCGCGACGAAAGGAAAATTCCCGCTGAATACAATTTAGCATCGAAAGAAAAGAAGAAAGAGAAAGAGAAAATCCTGGTCGTTGCCGAAGCGGCGGCATGGTCTAATATACCTTTCGATTTAAAGGATAAGATTACCTGTGCAATAAATCAGAGTCTTGTCGAGAAACTCAAGCTCGACAAAAAGCTGATTATCAATTTTAAAAATGAAATGGATTACCTCGAGGGTCTGGATAAATCATCGGAGAAGATTGCCTTTGATACAGGCAAAAAGGCCGGGGCGGATTTGGTCTTATACATAGAGATTTATAATTTCGACAGTACTAAGATAACGGAAACAAGTTATCACCAGGCCCGTCTTTCAGGCAGAGCCGCTTTGTTCGATATTAAAAACGAGCAAAAAGTCTGGCCTGTCACTGAACAGGGAAAATTAATCGATGTCGGCTTCGATATAGAGCAGGGCGGCTACAGCGATGTTACAACAAGACTTGCAGGTGCGTTTGCTCATTGTACAGTAAGATACTTGTATAATTGCCCTGTGGCAAAGTTCAAAAATTTCGATGACAGGAGTATGAGCCAGCTCGAGCAGTGGGAAGATATGTTTTAGATTGGAGGACATACATGATTAAAATTCTTATCACGGATAAGCTGGCACAGGAAGGTATTGATTTAATCAACAATACCGAAGGTGCCGAAGCGGTTGTAAAAACAGGCATCAGTGAAGACGAGCTTTCTGAGATTATAGGTCAGTACGACGGGCTTATAATTCGAAGCGGGACAAAGGTTACCGCCAAAGTCCTTGCCAATCCAGGCAGGCTTAAGGGTGTGGCCCGTGCAGGTGTCGGAGTTGACAATATCGATATACCAGAAGCCACGAGAAAAGGTGTTCTTGTGATGAACACTCCCGGCGGCAATACCCTCAGCGCCGCCGAGCATACGATGGCCTTAATACTTGCTATGAGCAGAAACGTAGTCCCTGCCTGTGTCAGCCTGAAAGGCGGCGCCTGGGACAGAAAAAAATATATGGGTAACCAATTGAATAATAAGATTATCGGTGTCATCGGTCTGGGACGTATCGGGATAGCGGTTGCTGTAATGGCTAAAGGCTTTAATATGAAAATACTTGGCTATGACCCGCTGGCAGCTCCTGCCGATGCCGAAAAACTTGGAATTGAAGTTGTAGAAGATTTGGAAAGAATCTACAAAGACTCTGATTATATAACGGTACACGTCCCGCGAAATGAGCAAACGCTCAATATGATTGGCGCCGAGCAGATTGATATGATGAAGCCGACCGTCAGACTGGTAAACTGCGCAAGAGGCGGAATCATAAACGAGGACGCTCTTTACGATGCCCTTGAGCAGAAAAAAATCGCAGGCGCCGCACTGGATGTTTATCCGAAAGAACCGCCGGAAAATACAAGATTCAGCAAGCTGGAAAATTGTGTTGTAACTCCACATTTAGGGGCAAGTACCGAAGAAGCCCAGGTAGAAGTAGCGGTAGAGGCCGCCCAGATTCTTATCGACGCTATTAAAGGAGGGCAGATTAAAAACGCTATTAACGCACCTTCAGCCAGTAGCGCTATGCCGCCTATAGTAAATCAGTACGCCGAGCTTGCAAAAAGAATCGGTAGTGTAATAAGCACAATCGCGGCGGGTAAAATTAAACAGGTTGAAGTACAGTATCGAGGTCAGATAGCGGAAGCTGCTGTCGAAGCTGTAACTATCAATTTTATAGTGGGGCTGTTACAGAAACATTTTGATATTCCTCTGAATATGGTTAATACACCCGTTCTTGCCAAAGAGCGCGGAATAAGTATTGACCAGACAAAAAACCCCGAAGTCAAAGACGTATCAAGCAGCTTTACCGCACGGGTAGTTACCGATAAGGTTACCCGTACTGTTACCGGTTCGGTTTTTGGCGAAAAGCTGCTTCGTATTATTGAAATAGACGGTTTCAATATCGAGATGACACCTTCGGGGTCTGTATTGATTATTTTCAATGACGACAAGCCCGGTGTAATCGGCTCAGTCGGCACAATATGCGGCAAACACAAAATTAACATCTGCACGATGGGTGTAGGCCAGAAATTCAAAGAGCAAAAAGCTGTTATGGCAGTAAGTCTTGATAAGGAACCCTATCCGGAAACCGTCAAGGAGCTTAGTGAACTTGATTTCGTTAATGAGATATATGTTTGTAAACTCGACTGATTGGTTAATTGGCAGTTGGTTAATTGGTTAATTACCGTAGAAAAAGACGAATACCAAATTAACCAATTAACAAATTAACAAATTAACAAGCTTATTTTATGGCACAGGAACTGATTATCAGCATAAGCGGTGTCAGGGGCATTATAGGCCGAAACCTGAATGCTTCGATTGCAGCCGAATACGGTTGCGCCTTTGGGACTTTTCTAAAGAGAAACTTTGCAGACAGAAAAGAAACCCTGACGGTTTGCGTCGGCAGAGATTCTCGCAGCAGCGGTCCGATGCTCGCTTCAGCCGTTACTGCCGGACTTTGCTCGGCAGGAATAAAGGTTGTCGATTTAGGCCTGGTAACCACCCCTACAACAGGTGTTATGGTTAAGCATCTTGACTGTTGCGGCGGAGTTATGATAACTGCTTCGCACAATCCGATTGAATATAACGGAATCAAGCTCCTGCTTGATAATGGTATGGCACCTCCTGCTGATAAGGCCGCGCAGATAAAGCAAATTTATCTTAATAAAGATTTCGCTCTTGCCGCATCGAAGGACTGTGCTGATGTTACCTTGAATATGCAGAGCTATCAAATACATATCAACAAAGTCCTGCAAATTGTTGACAAATATTTAATCACATCAAAAGGCTTTAAGGTTGTCCTTGACAGCGTAAACGGTGCAGGTGCTCCAATAACAAAAAAATTTCTGGCTGAATTGGGCTGTCAGACGATTGCCATAAACGATGAACCGAGCGGAATCTTTGAACACACACCGGAACCAACAGCGGAAAATCTGACGGCGCTGTGTGAAATTGTCAAAGCCAAAAACGTCGATATCGGCTTTGCGCAGGACCCGGACGCCGACAGGCTTGCAATCGTCGATGAAAAGGGCCGATACATCGGCGAGGAATACACCTTAGCTTTGGCGACGAAGTATATTCTCAGTAAAAAAAACGGCAGTGTTGCGACCAATCTCGCCACTTCCCGTATGATAGATGACATCGCTGGCCAATTCGGCTCTAAGGTTATTCGCACCGCGGTAGGCGAAGCAAACGTTGCAGACGCGATGATAAAGAATAACTGTATAATCGGCGGGGAGGGCAACGGCGGAGTAATCGACATGCGCGTCGGGCCTGTTCGAGACAGCCTGGTGGCTATAGCTTTGACTCTGCAGTTAATGGCTGAAACCGGCAAAAAAATCAGTCAGCTTGTCGATGAAATTCCTTCCTATGCAATGAAAAAGGAAAAGTTCAAAGCCGACGGCGACCTCGCGAAGAGAGTTATCGATGCCGCGAAACAGAAATTCGTCGAAGCCAAAATTGATATGACCGATGGCATACGCTTTGACTTTGATGACGGCTGGCTCTTGCTTCGTACAAGCAATACCGAGCCGATTATGCGGATAATGACAGAAGCTCTTGATGAAACCACAGCAGAAAAATATGTTGGGGAAGTTGAAAAAATTCGCTGTGAAGTTACTTAGGTCAATTCCTGATGTTTGATAATAAACAAATACAGGCACGTTCACAGATAAAGTCAGTTACTTATCTTGCGGTTGTTGTAAACATCGTGCTTTTTTTTCTTAAAATAAGCATTGGTCTTTTAACGGGTTCAATTTCACTTATTGCAGACGGTGTCCATTCACTTTCAGATGTGACTACTGACTTCGGCGTTATAATCGGAGTTCGTCTTGCTGCGAAAGAGCCGGACCATTCCCATCCATACGGACACGGCAGAGCCGAAACGTTTTCCGCGTT
The DNA here is from genome assembly GCA_016930645.1 of Sedimentisphaerales bacterium. Lineage (GTDB taxonomy): Bacteria > Planctomycetota > Phycisphaerae > Sedimentisphaerales > Anaerobacaceae > JAFGGH01. Next base: position 54,658 of record JAFGGH010000098.1, on the reverse strand, counting down.
GTTCATTGCATTGGTTCTTCTGCTCGTGGGCGCATCGATAGTTTACTATGCCGCAGCAGGTATTGCCAAAAATGATGTTTTTAAGCCTCATTATTCGATTTTAATAGCTGCGATAATCTCGCTCGTCTTGAAGGAGCTGCTTTACTGGATTACAAAACTGGCGGCGGTAAAATATCACAGTGCCGCCCTTTACGCCAATGCCTGGCACCACAGGAGCGACGCTTTGAGTTCCATCGCCGTGTTAATCGGTTTTATCACATTAAAACTCGGTTATCATTACGGCGACCACCTTGCCGGAATTGCTGTCGGATTGATAATAATTCTTGTGGCAATCCAGATAATCAGCCAGTGTTTCGGCGAGCTTGCCGAAAGGGCTGTCGATGAACAAACCGCTCAGCATATAAAAAGTATAATAAATTCGAATCCGCAAATCAAACAGTGGCACAAACTGAGAACCAGAACCATAGCAAGGGAGATTTTCCTCGATTTGCACATACTTGTTGACCGCCAGCTTAATGTAGTACAAGCCCACGAAATTGCCGAGAACCTGGAAAATGCGCTGCATCAGCAGTTAAACAGGCCGGTAAATATCACCGTCCACATCGAACCTGACATCCCTGAACTGAGAAAATGACGCGTTTTACTATAAGCTGATAGTAAAACCTTTGCAATTAATCCAGGGCTTTAATACAATAAAGTGTTTTTAGGAAGTTCTTTTTACGGTGGTATAATAAATATTCTTTAGAAAGGATAAATCCCGTGGGGCTGGAAGGATTCTTCAATCCGAAATCGGTTGCGATAGTAGGGGCATCTGCAAAGCAGGGGAAAGTAGGGTATGAAATTTTAACAAGTATGCTCAAAGCCGGCTTCCCCGGAAAAATCTTTCCTGTAAATAACAAAGCAGACCAGATTCTGGGGCTGAAATGCCACCCCGACCTGCCTTCGCTCAACGAAATACCCGACCTGGTAATAATTGTCGTGCCTGCCAAGGTCGTCAACGATGTAATGAAACAATGCGCAAAAATCAAGGTAAAGAATGTAATCATAATAACCGCAGGTTTTAAGGAAGTTGGTGAACAAGGCAAAAAGCTTGAACAGCAGGTTACACAAACAGCTCGGCAGGGCGGCATAAGAGTAATCGGCCCAAATTGTCTCGGATTGATAGTGCCGGCTAATAAATTAAACGCCAGTTTCGGCGGCGACCTGCCTCTTGACGGCAAGACAGGTTACATTTCACAATCCGGTGCGTTGATGGCGGCAATACTCGATATGGCAAATGCAGACGGGATTGGTTTCAGCAAGCTTGTCAGCATCGGCAACAAGGCCGACATCAACGAGCTGGACATCATAAACTCTCTCGGTGACGACCCCGACACAAAAGTAGTAGCCGGCTATCTCGAAAACATCTCGAACGGCAACTTGTTCGTAAGAGAAGCTGAGAGAATCTCAAATGACAAACCAATTTTGCTGATTAAGTCCGGGGGTACAGAAGCAGGGGCAAAAGCCGCTTCTTCGCACACCGGCTCACTCGCAGGCGGTGAAACCGCTTACGAAGCCGTCTTCGACAGGGCCGGCATCATTCGATGCGATTCCATAAAGCAGCAGTTCGGTTACGCCCAGGCCTTTGCATATCAGCCTCTGCCCGCAGGTCCTTCGGTCGCCGTAATCACAAATGCCGGCGGACCAGGTATCATGGCCGCAGATGCCATCGAAAGACAGGGCTTAAAATTTGCTAAGCTCACAGAGGCAACCATCAAAACGCTCTCTGAAAATCTGCCAGCCGCTGCTAACTGCAATAATCCCATAGACGTCCTCGGAGATGCCCTTGCCGACCGTTACAAGTCTGCCCTCGAAGTTGTGCTCGATGACCCCAATGTTGATACCGTACTTATTCTTTTGACTCCGCAGGCTATGACCGAATGCACAAAGACAGCACAGGCCGTTAGCGATGTTACAAAACAAAAACCCGCAAAACCTGTTCTTACCTGTTTTTTAGGCGCAAGCAAAGTCGCACAAGCCCGTCAGACCCTTAGAGAAAATAGAATACCGGTTTACGATTCGCCGGAAAACGCCATCAAAACGATTAAGGTAATGTCCGACTATGTCCGATGGAAATCAAAACCGAAACGCGTTGTAAAACTGTTCCCCGTAAACCGCCGAAAGGTTGAGACGACTATAGAAAGATACCTTCGTCAGGGACAACGAGAAATCAGCGAGATGGACTCGAAGGAAATCCTCGAAGCCTACGGTTTCGTCACCCCAAAAGGCTCGATTGCCACAACCGCCCAGCAGGCTGTTGGAATTGCCGAGCAGCTCGGATTTCCGGTAGTGCTCAAAATCTGGTCACCGAATATTCTCCATAAATCTGATATGGGCGGAGTAAAAATCGGCCTAAAAAACGCGACCGAGGTCGCCGACGCCTTCGACCTGATGATGTACCGAATACCACAAAAAGCTCCTGATGCCGATATACTCGGGGTCCTTGTACAGCAGATGTGCATCTCAGGCAAAGAGGTAATTCTCGGAATGAACAGGGACCCGAGGTTTGGGCCTTTGATGATGTTCGGGCTTGGAGGAACTATGGTCGAGGTGCTCAAGGACGTCTCGTTTTATCTGGCGCCTCTGACCTCTGAAGAAGCAAAACAGATGCTCATAAACACCAGAACATACAAAATGCTCGAAGGCGTCCGTGGCCAGCAGGGAGTCGATATAGACGCCATCGCTGAAGGACTGCAAAGACTTTCACAACTGGTAACGGAATTCCCGCAGATTCAGGAAATGGACATAAACCCGTATGTGGTCGGGCCTGAAGGCACGACGCCGGTCGCTGTGGATGCAAGGATAAGTGTTGAGAAAGTGTAATACATTATGGAAAAAGAAAATTTCAACTGGAAAGAAAAATACACGGACAAAATCGGCACCGCCGCCGAAGCTATGAAACTCATCAAGCCGGGCAACAGTATCTTCATCGGTACCGGCTGTGCCCAGCCGCAGCATCTTGTTAATACTATGGTCGAATTTTCAGGCCATATTTATGACGCCCATATAGTCCAGCTGCTCACTATAGGTCCGGCTCCGTATTCAGGCGAAAAATACCGTGAACGTTTTAAGATGAACAGTTTTTTCGTAGCTGATAATATTCGTGATGCGCTTAATAACGGAATAGGCGATTATACACCGATATTTCTTTCGGAAATACCTGCCGAATTCGACAGCGGAAGAATTCCAATTGATGTAGCGCTGATTAACGTAGCACCACCGGATGCCAACGGCCTGTGCAGTCTTGGTGTTTCAGTTGATGTTGTCAAATCCGCCGTTACAAATGCCAGATATGTCATTGCTCAGGCAAACAGCAATATGCCGCGGACATTCGGTGACAGTTTCATCCATGTCAATAACATAGACGTACTGGTCCCTTGTGACGAAGAAATAATAGAAATACCTATAAGTGCCCCTGACGACACTCTCAGGCGAATTGGTGAAAACATCGCAAGACTCGTCGAAGATGGAAGCTGCATCGAGTGCGGAATCGGTAAAATCCCGCAGGCATTAGCCGAATTCCTTAAAGACAAAAAAGACCTCGGCGTCCATACCGAGATGTTCAGCGACTGGATTATCGACCTTATCGATTGCGGCGCGATTACCTGCGCGAAAAAGAAGCTCAATCACGGCAAAGTCGTAGCCAGTTTCTGTATGGGTTCCAAAAGACTGTATGATTATATAAACAACAATCCATTTTTCGAGTTTTATCCGACCGAATACGTAAACGACCCGCATCTAATCAGCAGACACGAAAAAATGGTCGGAATAAACGTCGGTCTGGAGGTTGATCTGACCGGCCAGGTCTGTGCCGATTCCCTCGGTTATCAGTTTTACAGCGGCATCGGCGGACAGATTGATTTTATCAGAGGCTGCGCCCGCAGCAGGGGTGGTAAACCCATCATCGCGATGCCCTCGACCGCAAAAAGCGGAGCAATTAGCAGGATTGTCCCGCACCTTACCGAAGGTGCCGGTGTCGTTACTACCCGCGGTGATGTGCATTATGTGGTTACGGAATACGGTATCGCTTATCTTCACGGCAAAAGCATCAGGCAAAGAGCGATGGACCTGATAAATATCGCTCACCCGAAATTCAGAAAAGAGCTTATTCAAAAAGCTAAATCACTGAATTATATTTATGCAGACCAGATTGAGCTTGACAGCGAAGAAGTCAGATACCCCGAAGGTCTGGAAAAGACAGAAACACTCAAAGACAGCACGGAAATCTTTTTCAGACCGGTTAAGCCGACCGATGAGCGGGCCTTGTCGGAAATGATGTACTCGCTCAGCCCCGCATCCATCAGAACCCGATATATGACTCAAACAATGAGATTCCCCCACAAAGACCTGCAGAAACTTACAAATATCGATTACGAGCAAAATCTCGCAATTGTCGGCACCGTACCCAGAGTATCAGGTGAGCAGATTGTCGCTATTGCCCAGTATTTCCTCGACCCGAAAACTCTCGCTGCCGAAGTCGCATTTGTAGTGCAGGACGAATGGCAGCAAAAGGGAATGGGTGCGCTGCTGCTGGATTATCTTACCCAGATTGCGAAACAAAAGGGCGTTAGAAATTTTTATGCGAAGGTTCTGCCTGTAAACAAAGCGATGCTCGCTGTCTTTTATAATTCCGGCTACCAGATTAATACCGAGTTCGACGGCGAGGTTTATCATATTTCTTATGACCTGATAAAAGAAGAACAATAGGACAAGACGTGGCGGAAAGAAAAGCTATATTTTTGCATTGTGACGAGCTTGAAAACCATCCGTATCCGGACCAAAGCCCCTTTAAGACATCCCGTGCAGGCGGCGTCAAAAAGACGATAGAATCGATGGGTTTGCTCAGCCGCCCCAATACAAAACAAATCGAGCCGACAGCCGCCGATGAAAAGACCCTTCAAAAATTTCACACACCCAAATATCTGAAAGCTTTAAAAGAAGCCGACGACGGCAGAGTCGATGCTGAATTTCTGTTTATGGGCATCGGAACAGGCGACTGCCCGATATTTCGTGGTATGTATGACTATTCAGCCCTTGCCTGCGGCGCGTCTTTAGGCGGTGTCGAGCAGATTTTATCGAAAAAAGCCGCCCTTGCCTTCAATCCTTCAGGCGGACTTCACCACGCCAAACCCCAACAAGCTTCCGGATTCTGCTATATGAATGATGTGGCCCTTGCCTGCCTGGTACTTGCCGAAAACAGCAAACGTGTTTTATATCTTGATATCGATGTCCATCACGGAGATGGAGTCCAGCAAGCCTTTTACGATAGAAACGATGTTATGACGATTTCCTTCCATCAGGATGGCAGAACTCTTTTTCCAGGCACCGGCTTTGTCGAAGATATCGGCACCGGCGCCGGAATCGGCTATTCGGTAAACGTGCCGCTTGTTCCGGGTACTTATGATGATATTTACCTTAAAGCCTTTAATGAAATTGTCCCGCCTTTATTTGGTAAATATAAACCGGATGTAATAGTCTTTGAGCTTGGTGCCGATACCCTTTCAGGCGACCCGCTCGCCCAGTTGTATCTGACTAATAATATATACGCAGCAATCATCAAAAAGCTGCTCACCTTTAATGTGCCGATTCTTATGACCGGAGGCGGCGGGTACAATGTCGATAATACCGTAAGGGCCTGGTCGCTTGCCTGGTCGGTTCTGTGCGGCGCAGATGATGAACAGGTTCTGAATATCGGCTTGGGCGGCGTTTTAATGGAAACCAAAGAATGGCAGGGCGGCCTGAGAGACAGAAACCTCGTGCCGTCCGAATACCAGAGGCAATCGGTTGACCCGCAGGTAGAGGCCGTAATCGAAGAAGTGAAACAGACAATTTTTCCCCTCCACGGCCTGTAAATACTACACACAACTCGCCACACTTAACTTTGAGGGCGAACTTGACCTCTGGTCACATTGACTTGTATTTCGAAATGTATCTCCGGAATCGGTTTATCTTCTACAACATCGATTTGAACGACCTCGCCTGCCAAAACCACCTGCCATTTAGAAATGATTGATTTTTGTATGTGGATTTCACCTGTAACCGATTTGACGTTTTCGTCCGGCGGCACAGGCGGAGGGCAAACATAACACGCAAATCGTCCCACAGAATCTGAAAACAATTGTTTTTGATACCATATTCCCCGACCGTTAGGTAAACGAAGTTCAATTAATCCCATACCAAAGACAGGCTCAGAAACTCCATTTGATAAACGGTTAATAGTACCGCTGATTAATATTCCTTTCTTTATTACTACTGTTAATTCAGGTGAGTCAGCAGCCACCTGATACACAAACGCCTGGCCAAGTCCGGGCTTATCGAATTCAAGATCGTACCTTAATTTTTCTCTGAATTTTAAGACAAAACAGCCGTTCGCATCGGTATAATCTTCATAGGGAACTCCGGTTCTATTTGCGACAAACCACTTTCCTTCTCGGAATTCCTCTAATCCGGTTATTCGCCATTTTACGTTAGCTAATGGTTTTTCCTGCTCATCAACGACACGGCCTTTTACTTGACGTACTTCGACCGCCGGAGATGTTGACGTAAATAACATTGAAAGAAGAACTACTTTTAATAAGAAATGTCTCGATATATTCATTTTAAATCTCCCTTGAAATATAATTATACTGTTCTGAATTTAATTTGTCGTTTCATTATCTACTGGACCATCAACAAAAACAAGGAAGAATTCGCTACATTAAATTTTCCAAAATAAAATCTCTGAACCCTGCCACTCGCCTTCGGCGAAGATGGCAGGGCTAATTATTTTTATGGATATGTCTGTTTACATAATTGATTTTCTGTTTAAGGGTGTTCTCATCAAAACAATATCTTTTGTCGTATCCGTTTGTCCACACTCGACCTTGGATTCCATCTTTACGAAGTGCTCGCACCGCGCAGCTCTTGTATCGTTGCACAATAATGCCTATTGGTTTAGGGATATACTCCGCAATGAGGTGAACGTGCCTTGCGCACACGGCCAGGGCGTAAATTTGCTGTCCGAATTGGTTTGCCTTATACCTAATGGCTTTTTCCACAATCTTTCGCTGTTCATAGGACAACCTTACTGTATCTTTCGTCAGTAACTTTACATTTGCTTCTTCCAGCGCTTCATTTGGAAGCAGGATTTGTCCGTCTTTGACGTATCTTCGTTTATCTCCCTGCAGCCAGCTCCCATAGGTTGTCCACGTAATCATATAACCGAGTGTCTTCGCCATATTGAGAATTTTATTCGATTACATCTCTATTTTCAATTATATTTATGTTTCCCCCCAATATTTAGCCCTGCCATCGTCGCCGAAGGCGCGTGGCAGGGTTACTTCTGTGCGACTTCGTGGTTTACGGGTTTTAAGGTCAAAGCAATCGCTGCGGCAATCAGACAGGCTACACCTGCGATGATAAAAGGCGTGATCCAGGCCGAAACATCACCGCTCTTAGCAGCATCTTTGAAATAACCCGCCACCTGCGGACCGGCGATACCGGCGACTCCGTAAGCGAGAAACACCCACGGATAATTCGTTCCGACATTCTTATTGCCGAAGAAATCGGCGGTAGCCGCTGGAAACAGTGCGAAATTCCCACCGAAATTAAAACCTATTATGCAGGCGCCTACGATTAACCCTGTCTCTGTCGCGCCGAGTTTATAGAAAAGCAGCATGATTATACCCTGGAACAGGCACATCAAAAATAACGCCAACTTCCTGCCGGTTTTGTCCGAGACTTTGCCCCAGAAGATTCTGCCAAGGCCGTTAAGGATCGCATACCAGGCCATAGCGGTCCCCGCGATAGTTCCGGCTGTAGCGGCATCGGAAGCGGCACCGCTTGATTGAAGGGCATCGATACCGAAAAGGCGTATACAGTAAATTACCATTAATCCTGCCAATGCCGAGCCGCAAAACATCAGCCATAAACCATAGAATTGCGGTTTGCTCAACATTTGATTGCTGGTCAGATTTACACCGCCAGTGGCATGTGAAGCCTGTCCACTCGTATTAGCCTCGAAACCTTCGGGTTTATAACCTGCCGGAGGATTTATCATAACAATACTTCCAAGTAATACGAGCACGAGAAATGCCACACCATAAATAAAGAATACACTCTGGACGCCCGGCAGACCAAAGACGCTGGTCGTATTAAGTAAACCGCCGAACCAGCTTCCAGCCATTTTTACCCAGATCGTCGCGCCAAAACCAAAACCCGCGACAGCCAGACCGGTTATCATTCCTTTTTTATCGGGAAACCACTTAACTCCTACAGCAATGGGTACAACGTATGCTATACCAATTCCGGCTCCTCCGATAATCCCGATATAAACAAGTTGTGATACAAAAGTCTTGCCGAAAAAGCCGCCCAATATGTAACCTGCGCCAAGAACAATCCCGCCCAGAGCGGCCATAAGCCGAGGACCCGTCTTAACCTGAAGCCGGCCCGCCAGTACCATCACTACCGCAAAACTCGCCAGGCCGGCGGAAAAGATCCACGCCGCTTCTTTGGCGCTAAATCCGTAAATGCCTCCGTCTGCGACAGGGATTGTAATCTGCTTGGTGAAAACGCTCCAAGCGTATATCGCTCCAAGGCATAATTGAATCAGAATCCCTCCCGGTACGACAAGCCAGCGGTTCATTACTTTTTGTTCCGACATATTGTTTCCTTTCAAAAAAAACAGACCGGACGCGCGCAGTTAGCACGCGTCCGGCTCATCAAATCCCTTTGAACATTTTCTTTTTATTGTCCACGGCCTTTAACCAAAGCCTCAACTACATGCGGGTCAGCTAATGTTGTAATATCACCGAGGTTATCAGTACTCTTTTCGGCGATTTTACGCAGAATTCTTCTCATAATCTTGCCCGAACGGGTCTTCGGCAGCGACGGTGCGAACTGAATCGCTTCCGGTGCCGCGATGGGGCCAATCTCCTTGCGAACGTGCTTGATTAGCTCTTTTTTCAGCTCATCGCTCTCGTGGATACCCTCTTTGAGGGTAACGAATGCGTAGAGACCCTGGCCTTTAATTTCGTGCGGAATAGGAGTAACAGCGGCTTCAGCTACCTTTTCGTGACTTACAAGAGCGCTTTCGACTTCCGCAGTTCCGATTCTGTGTCCGGAGACATTTACAACATCGTCGATACGTCCCATCAGCCAGTAATCTCCGTCCTGGTCAACGCGGCAGCCATCGCCGGCAAAATAAATATCATCGTACATTGTAAAGTAGGTATCGACGAATCTATCATGGTCGCCCCACATCGTTTTCATCATACCAGGCCATGGCCTGCGTATGCAGAGCTTGCCGCCTTCGTTGCGGTCGCACTCGCTGCCGTCATCTCTGAGCACCACCGGGTCAACCCCGAAAAACGGCCTGCTCGCGCTGCCCGGTTTAAGCGTATGCGCCCCCGGCAGCGGTGTAATCAATATCCCACCCGTCTCAGTCTGCCACCAAGTATCAACAATTGGACATTTTGTATGTCCAATATGTTCGGAATACCACATCCATGCTTCGGGATTTATCGGCTCGCCGACTGTGCCGAGGACACGCATAGTGTCGAGCTTATATTTGGCCGGCCATTCTTCGCCTTGTCTCATCAATGCCCGAATCGCTGTCGGTGCGGTATAAAATACGGTAACACCGAATTTATCACATATCTGCCAGAATCTCCCGGCATCCGGATATGTCGGAACGCCCTCGAACATCATCGAGGTTGCGCCGTTGGCCAAAGGACCATAAACGATATAGCTGTGTCCTGTTACCCAGCCGATGTCGGCGGTGCACCAGTAAATATCATCATCGTGAACATCGAAGATAACTTTATGGCTGAACGCAACGTGCAAAAGATAGCCGCCGGTTGTGTGGACAACGCCCTTGGGCTTGCCTGTCGAACCTGAAGTGTAAAGTATAAAGAGGGGGTCATCTGAATTCATGTGCTCGGCTTCGCACTGGTCCGAAGCTTTTTCCATCTCATCGTGATACCAGTGGTCTCTGCCGTCTTTCATATCGCAAGGCTCGTCATTGACTTCGGTTACGATGACGTTTTCGATAGTCGGACATTTATCCAAAGCTTCGTCGGCGATATTTTTCAGGTGAATATGCTTTCCGGCACGCAGTGAAACATTGGAGGTAATCAGCATCTTGCAGTCGGAATCGTTAACTCTGCCGACAATGGCATCGGCACTGAATCCGCCGAAAATAATCGAGTGAATTGCGCCGATTCGGGTACAGGCCAGCATAACAATAGCCAGCTCAGGAACCATCGGCATATAGATGGCTACGCGGTCGCCTTTTTTGATGCCTTTTGATTTCATTACGTTTGCGAACTTGCATACCTCTTTGTGGAGCTGTTCATAAGTAAACTTTTTAACCGCGTCTTCAGCCTCACCCTGCCAGAGGATTGCCACCTTTTTTGCGGTTGGTGTGCCGAGGTGCCTGTCGAGGCAGTTGTAGGAAACGTTCAGCTCGCCGTCTGCGAACCATGTATGCTCAATCTTACGGGCCTTTGTGTCCCAGTTATATTCGAGACTTTTGGTCGGTTCTTTGAACCAGTCGAGGCTCTTAGCCTGTTCAAGCCAAAAAGCGTCGGGATCGTTGAGCGATTGCTCCCACATCTGCTGGTATTGTTCCATACTGTTGATGTAGGCGTTGGCCTTGATGTTCTTGGGTGGTGGGAATGTGCGATTTTCAATCATAAGAGAGCTAATCGCCTTTTGTTCCTGTAACATTACAATCTCCTTTGCATTAAGCGTTAAAAAACTACAATTTTTTACTATTGGGCTTTACCTGCCCCTCATCTAAAGACCTTTAATTATATGTTTATAAGCGCCGGAGTCAAGAAAAGTCTGTTACTTTTTTCAGACACAGATTAACACTGATTCCCTCAGATTATTTAATCATGAAGAAATTGAAGATATGTTTTTAGCCACAGACCCTGTACCAGGCGCGGTACAGGGAGAGGCCGCCCGGCTTCGCCAAAGGCTACCCGCCTGCGGAGGGTGAAAATGACGGGGCTAAATTTTCCTCAGTACAAGGGAAATTAGTCCCCGATGTTTCAGTTCCCGAAACAAGGCACAGAGATAGTAAAAGTGTGAATGGTATGAAAGGTGTGAAAAGGTGGGAAATTGGCATGGGAATGATTTTTCTTGACGCTGCGGGCGGCTTTGGGGTAGAATTTTCGATGTGCTAAAGAGTGAATCGTGTTTTTTAATCGTTTAAATGAAAAATGTCAGTTAATAAATACTTATTCTCAAAACAAACCCCAAATAATAACAATTTAGTGAGGTGAATCATGAAACGTAATCTATGCAGTTTTATTCTGGCAGTGATTTTGTCAGGTTGTGCAACGTACCGGGCCGATGTTGAGTCAGTTTCTGGTGCCTCGGAAAAAACGAAAGGAATTTCGTCCAGGACATATTATGTCGATAGTCAAAAGGGCGATGACAGTAACAATGGTTTGTCCAAACGCAGGGCATGGAAGAGTCTCGATGTAGTCAACAGTAAGACATATTCGGCCGGCGATACGATTCTTTTTAAGGCAGGGTCGGTCTGGAAAGGACAGCTTAAACCGCAAGGTTCGGGCACAACTGAAAATCCTATCCGTATAGACCAGTACGGCAACAAGAAGTCTTCTGGAAGATACGAGGGTCTGCCTCGAATTGACGCAGAAGGCAAGTTCAAAGCGGCGCTGATGCTGTATAATGTTCAAGGCTGGGAGGTACGTAGTCTGGAACTGACTAATACCGGTCCGGAAGATGAGCCTCGCCGCAGCGGCGCATCGGTAGAAATTTTCGACTTCGGCACGGCAAAGCATATTATTCTTGACGGTCTTTTCGTTCACAATGTCAACGGCAGCCTTAATAAAGGCAAAGGCGGCGGGCAGGGGATTTATCTTTCCAACGGAGGTTCTACGAAGTCTCGTTTTGACGGTATTATTGTGGAAAATTGTCTGATTAAACAATGTCAGCGTAACGGCATTATCCAGGAAGCTTACTGGGAGAGGGACCAATGGTATCCTAATCTGAATGTTGTGTTCAGGGGAAACCTTTTAGAGGAGATACCCGGTGACGGAATTGTTCCTATCGGCTGCGATGGTGCAATTGTCGAATATAACCGGATGCGTAACTGCACGCGATTGCTTCCGGAAGGTCAGTGGGCGGCAGGTATTTGGCCATGGAGCTGTGACAACACGATTATCCAGTTCAACGAAGTCAGCGACCATAAGGCGTGGGGGGACGGTCAGGGATTCGATTCGGACTGGAACTGCCAAAACACTATTATCCAGTATAACTTCAGTCATGATAATGAAGGGGGTTTTTGTCTGATATGCACTGACGGGAAAAAGAAGATGCCGGAAAATATCGGCAATATCGGGACGATTGTGCGGTACAATCTCAGTATCAATGACGGTATACGCAACGATCCCAGATGGGGATACCATAGCCCGACCTTTCATATCAATGGTCCCTGTAAAGACACACAGATATATAACAATACGTTTATCATTCCCAAAAAAGCAAACGACAAAATGGACCGCACCATTGTTTCGATGGGTGACTGGGAAGGCGGCGGCTGGTCTGAGAATACCGTCTTTCAGAACAATATCTTCTATGTCGAGGACACCGCAGATAACGAATTGGGCGGCAGCATCGGGACGGTGTTTCTGAATAATCTTTATTACGGAACGTTCGACAGCCTGCCGGATGGCAAAAAAGCCATCACGGCCGACCCGAAATTCAAAGAACTGATGTTGTCGGTCGGCGAGCGCGGGGCATTATCAACAGATAAAGGATTCAGTAAGGACCCGTATATCCTTAATTTCCGTTTGCAGAAGGATTCTCCCTGCATCGGCAAAGGCATTATGATTCCGGACAACGGCGGACAAGATTTGCTTGGCAGGCCGCTCGATAAAGACAGTTGTTGCATCGGCGCGATGGAATAGGAAAGAAGATGTAACATTTCATTAAAAGTATCGTGACTGATATATAGACAGTATCAGGGAAGAGAAACAGTTACTTTTATGGAAGAAAAACGGACCAGCCTGCCGGAAATTACACTCAAGGCCGTTTTACTCGGCGTAATACTGTCGGTAATACTCGCGGCGGCAAACGCGTACCTCGGTCTGTTCGCTGGTATGACGGTATCAGCATCGATTCCAGCAGCGGTGGTTTCGATGGGAGTTTTGAGACTTTTCCGTAAAAGCAATATTCTCGAAAACAACATTGTTCAGACGGCGGCATCGGCGGGTGAGTCACTGGCAGCAGGGGTAATTTTTACCCTGCCTGCTCTTTTAATCTTAGACTACTGGAAGGAATTTAACTTTCTTTCTGTTACGTTGATAGCCGGATTCGGCGGCTTACTTGGCGTGTTATTTACAATTCCATTACGCCGTGCACTTATAGTCGAGGCAAAATTAAAATTTCCCGAAGGCATCGCAACTGCGGAGGTTTTGAAATCCGGTGAAAAAGGCAAAGGCGGTATTAAGAAAATCGCCAAGGCCGCGATAGCAGGGGGGCTTTTCAAATTCGCTTCAGGCGGATTACGTCTCTGGCCTGGCTCGATTGAATACGCCTGGCGAATGAAAGGAACACTTGGTTATCTGGGAACCGGCCTGTCACCGGCACTGCTTTCGGTGGGGTATATAGTCGGTTTGAATATAGCGGTTTTGATTTTTCTCGGCGGATTGCTCAACTGGTTAATCGCGATACCAATTTGCGCCGCCATGCAGGATTGGCCAGTCGTTAATGGTGAGCCTGTTGCCGCTTTGGATTTGGCAGGGCAGTTATGGTCAGCTAAAACCCGCTACATCGGTGTCGGAGCGATGCTGGCAGGGGGGCTTTGGACAATTGTTCAACTGCGAGGCCCATTAGTCAGCGGAATCAAGAGCGGTCTGAAGGCATATAAGAATGTCGCCGGTGAAAACGCGGCAATCGAAAGAACCGAAAGGGACATGCCTATAAAGTGGATATTGATTCTAATTGCTGTCTCTGTTGTGCCGCTGTTTCTTTTATATCAGTATTTTGTAAAAGATATATCAGTATCGGCGCCGATGGCAATAATGATGCTTGTCGCCGGTTTTGTGTTCAGTGCGGTGGCTGGCTATATGGCAGGGTTAGTCGGTTCAAGTAATAATCCGATATCCGGAATAACTATCGCTACTGTTCTTGTTTCGGCGCTGCTTTTATTATTTTTGATGGGTTCGGATGCTGCCAGCGGCCCGGCGGCGGCGATTATAATAGGTTCGGTAGTTTGCTGCGCGGCGGCAATAGCCGGTGACAATATGCAGGACCTGAAAACCGGCTATCTCGTAGGCGCTACCCCTTTCAAACAGCAGATTATGCAGATAGTCGGTACGGTGTCTGCGGCCTTTGTTATGGCACCGGTACTGATTTTATTGCAAAAGGCATACGGCTTTGCAGGCCATTCGTCCGCCACTGAAAACGCCCTGGCCGCACCGCAGGCAAACCTCATGGCAGCGGTGGCAAAAGGAGTCTTTCAGGGGCAATTACCGTGGGGGTTTGTTTCTATCGGGGCTGGGCTGGCGGTTTTGATTATCGCGCTTGACGCGTATCTGAAATTCAAAGGGTCAAATTTCAGGACACCAGTTCTCGCCGTGGCTATTGGGATTTATCTGCCGTTTGAGCTGGAGGTGCCGATTTTTTTAGGCGGTTTGATAGCTTGGTTTGTTAATCGCAAAAAAGAATCGACAAATGAAAATGGATTGTTACTCGCGTCAGGCCTGATTACCGGTGAGGCATTAGCAGGAATCGCTCTGGCTATACCGATAGTCTTAACGCAAAATCCAGATTTTCTTGCGTTGAGTGACAAGTTCCACAGCCCATTACTCGGAGTGGTTTTGCTTGTAGTTATAGCTTTCTGGCTGTGGCGAGCAGCTAAAAGCAAGAGCCTGTAAATAAAAAGAGCGTATATATTAAACCGCGACAGAAAAATTGCCGCGCTTTGTTTTTAACAGGATTCAATAGCTATATCGTGCGATGCAACTATTGAATCCTCAAGAAGAGGAGAGAGAGTAAACATATTTAGTTTTTAAAAATTTATGTCCCGGTTACTGTGTGTACATCTGTAAGATGATATATCAACTCACCGAGACTCGACGGCGGAATATCCTTGTCTACAACAACAGTAACACCAAGGCCCCGTGCCGAGACTTCCTGAGAAAAATCCGAAGAATCCACTAAGGCAACAGTTGGTAATGAAGTGCCGCCTGTGAGTATCCGCCTGAACAATATGCCGTCAGGCATATCAGGCAGATGCCATGGAGCTATCAGGGTCACCGGCACCTTAATGCGAATCTGCTGAAGCGCTTCAAAGCCGGTTTCAACTTCGAGCAATCCGGTAAACAACGTACCTGAGACATTACGAAATTCAGCTAAGCCGACTAATAGGACATATTCATCAGACGCGTACATATTCAAAACCTTATAAAAACATACTTACATTCCATCAGGATTAATCGCAATATGTATGCCAAAATAGCATTGCTAAAAATATTATCGCAAGTCCTTATTGTATAAGGAAATAGAGCATTGGCCGCAGTTCGGCAAAATGATACGGCCTTTTGTAAAAATTTGCCGTTTTGGTAAGTCAGAAATGGCTGGTGCGGACATAATGATTTACGAATAAATCACTTATGAAAAACTTACCGTAAAAAAGAATACTTGCATATTCGGCAGGTAATTAAGAGGTGAAATCGGAATTATTTGTCTTTGAATTCGCTGATATCGAGGTCGTATTTTTTTATAAGGCGGTTAAGTTTTCTATGGTCGATTTTTAAAAGCTCCGCCGCAGCCATTTTTTGTCCTCTGGTTTTTTCCAGTGCCCGTGTTACAAGCTCTTTGCCAACATCATCAAGACCGGGGAATTTATCTTCATTATCAGCCGGTGGCACAATTTCAACTTTTACTATTTCTTCAGGCAAATCCTCAATGCTTATCTTATCCGAGCGGCTCATTACAAATGCTCTTTCTATAATGCTTGCTAACTCTCTGACATTTCCCGGCCAGTGGTATCTGCTCAAGGCCTTCTGGGCCGAAGGCAAAAGCTCTTTAATGGGCTCGTTATACATCCGGGCATTCACGTCAAGAAAGTGCCTCGCCAGGATAACTATATCGTCAGGCTGATGACGTAAAGGGGGCAGTTCAAGTGTGGCAACATTGAGTCTAAAGTATAAATCAGATAAAAAACTATTATTTTTTACAGCTTCTCTAAGGTCAACCGCGGTAGCACAAATAATCCTGACATTAACATTATAATGCTCCATCGTACCAACCGGCTGAATATAATGGTGTTTTAGAACCTGAAGGATTTTTGCCTGCATCTCAATCGACAGCTTGTCAATATCGTCAAGAAATACCGTGCCTTTGTCAGCGGCTCTGAATATACCGAGGCTTAACGTGTTTTCCATAGGGCTGTCTTTGGTAACCAGGCCGAAAAGCTGGCTGGCAAGGATTTTGCCTTTGAGAGTTCCGCAGTTGACAGGAACAAAGGGATTCAATTTTCTATTGCTGTGTGCGTGTATCTGGCGGGCAAGAGTTTCTTTGGCGGTGCCGGTTTCTCCTCTTATGATAACAGGGCAGTCTCTTTTGCCGATTGATTCAATCTTCTCACTGACAGCCAATAAAACCGACGGCTGCCATACGAGATAATCACCGCTGTTATTTTTCTTTTTCGAAGATTGAGAATCGGTCGAAGGAAAATTCACATTGTCAACCCAGTCAGCCAATTACTCTCTCCAATTCTCTATACCCGTAAGGCAAGCCCCTATCATCTCTGACGCCCTGAAAGCTCACCTCCGTGCTATGGTCTAAAAAGCCGTTTTCCGGGCATATAATTCACCCAGTGTAAGTCATATTAATATAAGAAAAATAGCGTAAAATGTCAAGAAATAACCCAAATTTATATATTGCCCATTTTGAGGAAAATGGACAGATTCGGCTTATTATCTGTTGAAGTTCCGCCTGGATTGATAACCCATTTCGCGGGGACTTGTATGAGAAACCCTTCTCTTTGGTTTTTTATGTCTGCGAGGCCGCACTTCTCTTATTTCGTACTTCTTTTCCTTGTGTTTTTTCTTCGGTTTTGACCTTCTGCTCGGGCTTTGCTCTATTAGCTCTAATGCTTTTTTGCAGGTTTGCCGAATATTTCTGTCGTTACTTTCAGCACCTTTGTTGATAACGATCATGCTGAGCTTTCTCATTCTGCCGTGCATATTGCGAAGGCCGTAGCAAGCCGCACTTTTGGCTCGAAGTGAACTTTTAGAAAATAAGGCCTCCCCGAGAATCTCAATGCCATCTTCCTGCTTCCACGACAGTTCAAAGGCCGCACGGCGAGCAACCGAGGAATTATCACAGTGTAGCTTTTCTCTCAGTTCCTCAAGCAGCTTGATTGATTCTTCGTCTTTTTCCCGTCCTGTTGGTTTTCTTTTCGGCAGTTTCATAACACCACCTCTATTTTCGGTTAAAAATAAGCAAATTCTTGAAGCTTATTAAGACAATTCGTTGTTTATATCCCCTTTGTTAAAGTAGAGTGTTTTTATTAAGAGCTTTAATTTTACCAGGATTTACACTTTCATATCCTAATTTTTTTCTTCCTCTTAGCTGGACGGCTTTATCAGGTATTGTTTTCCCTAATTACGGTTCGTTAAAAAGCCGGGCGTATTTTTTCGTCCCTCACCTTTGATTATATTGTAACATTGTAAAAATGTTTTGCAAGAGGTTTTTATTATTTAAGGTATGACTTTTTTAAGGTGCCAATACCTGATAAAAGAAGGGCTAATTCAGGCATTTGCTGCGTGTGTTTGTTATAAGCTCGAGCATCTGCTCGGCCTGGCTTTGTACCTGTGGATTTAAGTTGGTTACTCGCGCGTTCCACTTTTTATATTCGTTGTTTAGCAATTCCCTTTTTTGTTCCCTGCTGAGCCTGGAATGCAAACCGAAAATCAGCTCCGGGTCCTGGACCTCATGAGTATCCACAGGCGCCAGCCGCTCAAGCATCGCGCGGAAACATTCCGGCTCTATATTGAACCATTTTGATAAATTCTTGAGAACTTTTATCTGTCCTGCGGAGATAAATCCTTTGGTCTCGGCAACATTAAGACATAGCGACAGTATATCATATCTCTGCCAGACTTCGGTAATTCCGGACAGCTCTTTGCATAAATCTTCGATATTTACATTTTGCCCTCTTTTGAAAAAGCGGATGGTTTTCCTCAAAGCTTTTACAAGTTCCTTTTGCGCTTTATTATCCCTGTCAATCTGGAAGGTCTTAAGCGTCCATTCCTTAATCTTTTCAATTTCGGTTTTATACATTCTTCCGTCGGCAGCCGATAGCGCAAAAGCCAAAGTTACCGCAAGCGCTTTTGCCCTTTCAGCATTTTCTGCTATGTCAATGTAACCTAAATCACGGTTGTAAAATTCGAAAAAAGTCTCACACTGTGCGTAAACATCCGAATTTTCCAAATTGAAAAGCAGTACTGTTATTCTTATCCGCCGGCTGCCTTTCCGGCTGAAAAGCATCCATTCGGGTTTTATCTTCGCTGCGGAAATCCAGTCTGCGAATTCCTTTTCTTTGTGATTTATTTTACCAAGCTCACAAATATACTCGAATGGCAAAAGCTGTGCGTCACTGTTGTTTTCGTTGCGACGGTAAACAGACACATACTGGTTATTTGTTTCGTTTAACTCATCAATATTCAGTTTCAAACTGACTAATCTGCCTGCTTTGTCTGTCTGTATTTTTCCCAGCAGCTTAACGGTAAAGACCTGTTCGTTTTGTAATCCGAGACCTGTTTCGATGCGGCATTGCATGTTACCGACATGGGTGTAATTATCCTGTGGTTCGTCAACAACCTCATCTGATACTTTATCTTTGGCACAGATACTGTCTTTGAACCACAAGGCTTTTGGAGCTGTTGTTATCCATTTCAGTAACGAGGCTATTGCACTTTTACAAGCTCTAATTGTTCGTTGTTCTGACATTTATCACTCTCATTGAGCTGACCGTCTTCATCAAGACAAAACTCTATTTCAAGAATCCTGCCTGATTCCAAGTCATGGAATTTGCACTGCATGCGCTGATTCACGTCGTATTTATACGTTACTTTAATCGGGCATTTGGCATGGCGGCAAGGCGGCAGCTCGAATTTATGTGTCGCTATTTTATTGACGAATTCCGGCTGACTGTCCTCGCCCTGTGTAATGGTTATTTCAAGTTCTGTTTGCCCCTCGGTCATTGTATAGAATGTCTGCGTTTGCTCGCATGGCAGGGGGGTATTCTTTTTAAGAATTATTCTGTTTCCAATTGTACGCCTGCCTGTTTTTTTGTCTATCGCTGCGCAAAGCGTTCCAAAGCTGTGATTGCATACATCTGTAAGACTGATATCCTTTAATCCCGCCGCTATTCCTGTCGGTACCGAATCAGGGTCATCTCTAAGCATTGTCATTCCCGCATGTACAGCGGCCCCGAGGGCGACGCACTCGTCAAGATTTACCGCCGTCTCCGGTGGAAAACCGAATTTCTCGGTCAGACGTTTTTGTACCATTGGTATTCTGCTGCTGCCTCCGACAAGCAAAACCTTATTTATCTCGTCGGGTTTCAGCTTGGCTTCGTCAAGTGCGACTTCTAATAAAATTTCCGAGCGGTCTATCAGCGAGCTGATTGCATTTTCGAACATTGAACGGGTAACCTCGATTCTCATATTGCCCGCTCTGCCGTAAAGCATCTTCTTGGCAATATCCCGCCGTGAAAGGGTTTTCTTGATGTCTTCAGCCTCGTCTTCATACTTAGCTCGGTCCTCGTCACTGTTGATTAAGTCTGTGTTATATTCCTGCCGGTAGGTGTTTTCCATTATTTCCAGAACTTTCCTGTCAAAATCCACACCTCCCAGCGCGTGGTCTCCCTGTGAGCAGAGGATTTCCATGTTCTGTCCTTTGACCTGGAGAATGGTTACATCAAAGGTGCCTCCTCCGAGGTCATAGACCAGAACCTTACCAGAAACCTCACAGGCCGAAGCATAGTAAAGCGCTGCGGCAACCGGCTCGTTAACAATTGCAATCACATCCAGGCCAGCTTTTTTACCCGCGTCCATAGTCGCCTTGCGGCGTATCTCATCAAAATGAGCTGGAACTGAGATGACCGCCTTTTCGATTTTGTTATTGTCCGTGGAGCATTCCTGTTTGAGTTTTTTCAGAATTAAGGCCGACAAATCCTCGGCCGTCCACTTCTTGCCGTCGATTTCCTTAAAATACCCCGCATCCCCCATATGTCGTTTGACCCACCGGACGGAACGCTCGACATTAAGATAACGTGAATTTATCGCTTCTATTCCGACACGAACCAGCTCAGGGTTTTCCTCATCGAAGAAAATAGCTGAAGGTGTCAGCCTGTCTCCGTCGGCGTTTGGTACAATTTCCGGTTTGCCGATTTCATTCAAAATGGCAAGTGCCGAAAATGTTGTTCCAAGGTCTATACCTGCTATAGTTGTCATTGTACTCCTCGTATTTATGACTATCCGAACAGCTTTACCTGTGCCGCTCTTATTACCTTATAATTTTCTTTATCAATCACATATCTGTAGCCTGACCTTAAAACTTGTGATATTTTTCCCTTGAGGTCGGCCTGGTTCGTATGCTTCTTTTCTTTGACCGCCTCAGCGATTTTTTGATTTCCTCGGAATTCGCTGTTGACTTCGGGTTCATATCGCTCGAGCCCGCTTGATTCAAGGGAGAAAACAAGCTCATCTCTGATTTCTTCGAGATGGCCTTTGGCGGGATCATCAGGTGAAAGACTGTTAATTCGGCTTTCAAGATTATCCACGCAACGGATTACTCTAAGGGCAAAATTGCGAATTATATTCCAGTCATAACTTTCCCGCAGACTTTTGAATCCGTCCTGCTGCTGCCCGGTGTATCGCCTGATTGCCGCCACTTCTTCGCTTAATTTGTTAAGGCTTTCACTGATAACCTCACCCTTATCTTCTGTCGAGTCTTTTACAAGATTTATTTGCTTGACGACTTTTTTTGTGTTTTGTCCCGGTTGTTCCACCTTTTTGGTTGTATTTTTCGACCTGTTCCACAATCCCTTATTGTGCTCATCCGGTTTGTTATTATCTGCTGATTTTGTGGAAACTTCCTTTTCCTTTCTTCTGTAAAGCATTTCTAAAAGCTTGACTCGTGAAGAGTTTTGAATAATCTTTTCATCAGCTTGTTTTTCTACAGCGATATTCTTTTCCAATCCGTCATAAACCTTAGCCGGTTCCTTATCTGATATTTCCGCCTCTTCCCTCGAATCCTGCTCGGCCTTGCTATCTTCGCAATCAGTTTCCGTTGCCTGGTTTGAATACGGATGACAATTTAATATCGACTGTATGGATTCTTTATCGCTCTGCTGCTCTTTGTCTTTTTCGTTTTCATCTTCAATAGCATCGGTCTCTGACGGTTCTTCTTTTTTGCTTTTGCCGAATAGCCTTACACAAGCCAGGCCGATACCCGATGACAATGTCATTACCGCACCAATACTGCTGACCAAAATCGCTGAGATGAAACCAGCCTTGATAATTTCCTGCGTCTGGTTGTGATTGGCAAGCCGCTTCTGCCAGTCATCTCCATAAAGCAGCTTTGCGACAGGATAAAGTTCGTCACCGATATCACTTAAGCTGTCAATATCTGCAATGAACCGTTCCTGCTGATGCTGCTTTAACTGCTCGATTGTACCAAGAGACGAGTTTGTATTTACATCCCAGGGAAATTCGCTTCGCTGATATTCAGGAATTTTCAGCCATAATTGATATTGCTGCAAATAGTTACTGTCATTTAAGGAATATTTGTTTTTATAATCAGCCCGCACCTTTGACCAGTTTCGTTCGCGCAGCGCTAAAAGGGCGACCGCTGCCAAACCTGCGACAAGTAAAATCAGACCAATTATAAAAAATTTCTTAAGCATAATTTATTCAAAATCCTATTCCGGCTCATCTGTTGAGATTTCGGTAACACGGAGGACCTCATCTATGGTGGTCATGCCTGCGGCGACCTTTCTCAGTCCGTCAATATATAATGTCTTGTTGCCTTTTTCTCTAAAGAGCCTGCGCATAGCAGCAACAGAGCAGTCACTGTTAATCATTTCACGAAAAGCGTCATCGATTATCAGCATTTCATATATACCGACCCTCCCGATATAACCGCTCTGTCGGCAGTTCTCACAGCCGGTGCCGTGTTGAAGCTGGTTTGGGTCGATACCTGCCTGTTCGATGTTTGCACGTATATTGTCCGGTACATGGTAAGGTTCTTTGCAATGCGGACAGATTCGCCTAACCAGCCTTTGCGCAAGAATGCCGTTAAGTGACGCAGCAATCAGATACTCGTCAATCCCGATGTCGACGAGTCTTGTAATGCTGCTGGCGGCATCGTTGGTATGCAGGGTTGAGAAAACCAGGTGGCCTGTAAGAGCCGCCTGCACAGCGATTTTTGCGGTTTCCTGGTCACGAATTTCGCCAATCATTATGATATCCGGGTCCTGCCTTAACAGCGAGCGTAGAGCCGATGCAAAGCTAAGCCCGATATGTTCTTTAACGTGGACCTGACTACAGAAGTCAAGCTCGTATTCTACCGGGTCTTCCACAGTTGAAATATTCAGCTTCTCTCCATCCATCTGAGATATTGCCGAATACAGCGTCGTACTCTTTCCGCTTCCGGTCGGACCGGTCACTAAAAAGATTCCGTTAGGCACAACAATCTGCTTACGGAATTCCGCAAGGGTATCCCCTTCCATACCCAATTCTTCCAGACCGCGCAAAATCGATTTGCTGTCTAAAATTCTTATAACTACCTTCTCGCCGCGGTTGGTGGGCAGGATGGACACTCGAAGGTCTATAGCCCGCCCGCCGACTAATACGGAAATCTTGCCGTCCTGCGGCAAACGCCTTTCGGAAATATCCAGGTTTGACATAATCTTGATACGCGATACAACCGCCGGGTGCATCTTGGTGGGGCACTGAAGGGTCTCGAACAAAACTCCGTCGATACGATACCTTATCCTTGTACTCTTATCACGAGGTTCGATATGAATATCACTGGCCCCGGTATTAATCGCGTTGCTGATAAGATAATTGACGTATTTAATAATCGGCGATTGACCCGCCATCCTCTCCAGGTCCTCGAAGTCCTTCTGAACATCCTCGACAACCTCGACATCGGTCATATCGCTCATAATGTCGTCGACATCATAATCGATAGTCTCTTCATGCAGCACCTCGCACATATTCTTGATGTCGGACGCACAGCAGACAACAACCTGTACCTCCATACTCGTCTGCCGCTTTACATCCTCGATAGCAAAGATATTGGCAGGGTCTGATGTGGCAACAATAAGGACATTATTCTCGACTTTGACAGGACAAATCCCATTATCTCTGATGAAATCAAGCGTTAAATTAAGCTTTTCAAAAAGATTTTTGTCGACCTGTTCCGGGCTGATTTTACGAAACTCCATTCCGTAAACCTGTGCCTTTGCCGCTAAAATATCTTCATCACTGACAAAGCCGCTTTGCTGAATGATTTGTTCGATTTGGCCGCCGGGAGATGATTGCTGCTTGTGCCTGATTTGCTCATACTGAGACTGGTCGATTTTGTCCTGCTGCTGCAGTACGTCCAGAATATCCGCTACCGCAGAGACCTGTTGGAGTTTTTCTTCAGGTATGTAAAGGTTCGACAAACCCTTTATCTGCTCATCGACTTGTTCGATATCTCTTGTACCGTCATCCTCGGGCCAATTCTTCTTGAATCCAAAGCTAAACCGGGCCATAAGTTCATATATTCCTTAATTGTTATTTCTAATCCTTACGGGCTGGGCATTTTTATATGCACCAGGGTTAAAATTTACTTCCAAATAAAATATAGAAAACATTCACAAAAATCCCAAAGAATAGAAACAGATTTGCCTAAGTCCCATAAATAGACGCGAGACTTTTAATTAGGGTTTTGGTGTGTTACAAGGGGATTATTGTGATATTAAGACCATAAAAAAAAACGCGCCTGACAGGATTCGAACCTGTAACCTTCGGTTCCGTAGACCGATGCTCTATCCAATTGAGCCACAGGCGCTCAAGCCTCCATAATTTACACGCAAGTCAGGGCTATTTCAAGAGCTTTCATTCTTAATATACAAAAATAGCCTTTAGGGAGTGCCTAAAGGCCATTAAGTATTTTTATCAAAATTCATAATCAGTCAGAAGATTTTATGGCATCTCTAAAGTCGAGGTAGTCATCATACGTCCAGTCGGCAAGGTCGCCTGACTGCCATAACTTGTCCCACCAGTCCAGTAATTCATCAACGTTAATTTCAACTTTAATATCCACATCAGAAAACTTTTCCTTTTCGGCGAGGCGGCCTTGAATAGCTAAGACTGTATTGTAGGTTGTAAGCTCATAATACTTTTTGGTCTTTGCGGCAAGGCGGGCAGGCTGGGTTGCGATACTGTCACTAATGCTTGTCAGCATTAGTACGTCGCTCGTCGCTCGGCCCTCGTCGCTCGAATCACTGCCTGCGCCCATCATAAACACAAAAGGTTCGCTTCCCCAAGCGGGTGTCCACAACCAGTCGCAGCTGAACAAGTCAAGGTCGTAAATATCAATATCGTTGTCGGTGTCGAGACTATATGAGCTTGGGACGGTCTTCCAGTCACCGGCAAGTCGTGAATAATCGATAAAATCTACAATTTCGTCGATATCGTAATCTGCCTTTGACCAGTAATACTCATCAGCGCCGATGTCTATCGTACCATAAGCTAAACGAGGTTCGCCATCTATATCAGTCTGGCCAGCGTAATTGCCAGGCGAACCTGCGTTTCTGCATATAGATTCATATTTGATGTGCAGGTTGTTATTTTCTGAGTCAAAGAAGCAGGGGTCACCGACCTTATTACCTGTTCCGAAATGCTGATTCTGCAACAGGCAGAAGTTGACATTTTCAAAATCCTCGTTATCTCGATAGAGGTCGTCTGTAGTATTGCCGTAAATTATGCAGTTTAAGATATTCGGCTCGCCGCCGTATTCGGAGACATATATTCCATACTTATTGTTGTTATAGATTGTGTTATTAAAAATAGTTGGTTTATTAGCACTATGATTGGATAGATCTATACCTGCAAGATTAGGGTCGCTGCCGGTACCGCCGTTATTGTAAATCCAGCAGTTTTTGATTGCTGTAGTTTGATTATCCTGAAGACGTATGCCATCTGTCTTATTATTTCTTATAATACAGTCAGTCATTTCAAGGTCACAACCGGAGGCCATAAGCAGGCCTCTATCTCCGCTACCATCTATAACAGATTTGTCAATCGTCAGGTCGGCGTTGTTATGTAAGTAGATATCGCAATCACAGACATCTATACTGTTATTAATAAAAGTCGAAATGGCTATAGCCATTGTAGCACCGTTGGCACTAACGCTTTTCTCCATGTTATTTTTAAAAATGCAGTAACCAATATCAGCTGTGCTGTAGGAATCAACGATTAGACCGTTTCTGGTAAAACTGTTACCATCGATGATGCTGTATGAAATTTCCGGATATGAATGGTCTTTTCCCCGAATGTGGCATATACCGGTATTAAAGAAAATACAGTTATGAATATCAGGGTTTGAATAATGCTCAGCATATAGTCCATATTCGTTATTGTCCTGGATTATGCAGTTTGTAATTCCCACTTCCGAGTTATCAAGATATATCCCGGCGCCGTTATGGCTGTTCTGGATTGTAAAGCCGTCAACAATTGCATCATCGATATTTTCGGCTTTGACTATGTATTGTACGGCCTCCGTTGGTTTATCTCCGATTCTGCCCTGTAATATGGTTGTATTATTTGCATCCGCCAAGTTACGTTGATTGGAGTTTGTCTCATAGGTGCCTATGCCGCCAAAGTGACCTGCAATATAAACATCATCAAGAAGCTCAAAGCTGTAATCCTGATAATCAGAGACACTTATCAAGCTGACCGGCTTATAAACACCTTCAGCTACCCAGATATACTTAATCGCAGGACCGCAGTTACAGGCGTTGGCAAGGGCATCCTGTAAATCAAGATAGGCATCATCCCAGCTTGTTCCGTTATTAAAGCCTGTAGCATCCTTATCAACGTAAACAATCTCTCCTCCCCAGGGACAGACATTTGTATCTATCGTTGTTATTCCGCCGTAATAATTATCTCCTTCAATTTCCGCAATATCGGTTATAGTACCGCAAGGCTGTGCCCAGCCATTCACCTTACACCGAATTGTAAGAACTCCTGAATCGTTGCCGGAAATGTCATTTGGACCCCATTTTACTATGTGAAAATTACCGTCATAAACACCGTTATCAGAAATCCAGTTTGGCTCATCCACCGCAATAGGCAGAAAATCCGTTACAGTGACGTTTGTATCCGCGAACCCGTCAGCATCCCAGTGAATATTATAATAAAGCCAGTTTTCGTCAGATTCTTTATAAGGATATACGCAATCAATATCATTGTCATCTTTGGTTATTGAAAAACCGGGCGGCTTATAACCGACGCCGGCAACCGTTATTCCAGCCGGGTTTCCGATATCACCGGATTCCCAGGATTGCTTGACCAAGCTGGAGTTATATATCATGAGCCGGTCTTCAGGGGGGTCGGGATAATATGTATCACCACTGCCCCCGTATGTCGTCAAATAAATAAGAGAACTTTGCTGGTCAACCACGATTCCTGCAACAGAACAGCCGACATTATTACTATCTTCAATATAAGAAGATAAGCCGTATTGGTATAAGTTAAGATCGCCCTGGCCGTAACTGCCCATACTGCCGTAATAAAGTAGTTGGTTCTCAACATCAATAGCGATACTAATCACATTGCAGGAGACATCGTCTATTTGCCCGGCCTTTGACCAGTCAACGGTTTTGTAATATTTAATGTCATTTGTATTGTCGGCTACATACAAAAGACCATTCTCCTCATCCAGGGCAATACCAAATGCACCTTTACCGTACTCGTTTGAGATATCTTCTAATTCTACATAATAAGGACTATTGAAATCCGGGGTAAGTATTTTGGTTAATGGATTCCAGGAATATGAGTATAGATGGTTTGTGTAGCGATCTACCGCGTACAGCTTGCTTTTGCTTGCATCAACTGCGACACCTGCCAAATTTTGAGCACCGGGTGCCGTTACTGTACCTGCCTGCTGCATCGACTTTGCATTTATAAGCTCAATATCATCCGATTCCTCAAAAGTAACAAAAAGAAACGCACCGTATGGTGATTCATCTACCGCGATACCAACGGCCCCCATAATACCCGGAGGGTCTAATTCACATATATAGTTCTGTTTATAAGAAAGATTGGCATCGTTAATATCATACGCCTGAACTTCAGAAATATAAGTATTGCTGATTACATAAATCGACTTACCTGCCTGTACTGTACCGATAATAACTACGAAAATGATTACAAAGAGAATTGTGATAGTCTTCTTTCTGAGTAGCATTTGTTTCCTCCTTAAAAGGTGTTATGATTATATTTTTAATCTTGTTATCTTTTCCTTAATACAATTCCGCCTAAACACAATAATATTAAAGTTGTTGGTTCAGGAACAATTGTAATATAAGAAAGAAAGACATCTTCATTCCTCACATCAAAAGTAAAGTAATTATCTGTTTCAAAATAATAACCATCTACCCAACCTCCGTTCCAGTATCCTCCTGCTGAATGATATTGGACATCGTATGCGCATAAGTAAAGTATTGCACTCTCTCCAATATCCAATTTATCTAAATCTCCGCCACAAAGATTTGCAATACTACTACCACCAGACCGTAACCAAGTCATAGTGCCATCGAACATCGTAAATTCACAAGAATCAAAAAGTGTCAACTGATACACCTCCCCACCCCACATATCTGCGGTACTATCGTTGTACATCCATATTTCGCCATATACATCGCCGTCATTAATTTCGTGATGACCGCTGTACCATTCAGTATCAGCGTTTGCCGTGCTGACAATAACGATGGACAAGATAAATACACAAATCCAGATTGTTCTTAGTTCCGCTAATATCGCTTTCCCCCACATTCTTTTCGTCTCCATTTTCAATCTCCTTTCAATTTAACCCTCATATTGTACCACAATCAGCGCCTACCGTCAAGCAAATAAACGTAAAATTCTCAACCATTTTTATCGTTAAACTATAGGCATACAGTCCTCGTTAGGCGGGCGCAAATTAAAAGAACACCGCCTGACTAAATCACGCTCGACTCAGGGGCTGGAACCCCTTGGGAACATGAAAGCAGACGGTGCTCTTTGTACACAAACAAAGGACACCGAATCTTCCAAACGTCTCTTCTTTTACAACCTATCCGTTTTGAGCCGAAACGTCTGAAATCTCAGTGAACTATCAAAATTTATTTTTCAGCTACTATTCTATATCCACATATACCCAATTGCAAGCAAAAAATCCAAATATTTTTAAGCTCCTGTTTACTAAATATTTACTAAAGAGTGACAACTGGAAAAAGCAATAGAGTCGTTTTTCCCCTTGTGTTGACAAAACATACGACCAAATCCCGCCATTTTTCACCTGTCACCCCCTTACTTATCATCGTTATAAGCATTTACCTGAGCACTATAGGAATATTACCTATTAAATTTATGTACACAAGGCCTATAGTAAAACCAGACTCTGCACCGATTTACAAAAATTCCGGCTGTATGATAATAGTTCCAGTTCTTTTAAATAGTATTAGTGACGTGATTTCGCTGTAGAGAGGCTCAAAAAAATGAAAGGAAGGACAGCAAATATGAAGGAATCGACACTAAAATCCAACCCGCCGGCGTTTCTCTTAATCTCAATTATATTGATTGTTATCGCGGCTTTGACATCTTTCTCAAACGCCGCCCAAAGTAAAGGTCTTCCCGTCCCGAATAATCAGAACCTAAAACAGGCGTATATGTACTGCACGGAGCATTCGTCTTATGATACCGACTACGAGGTATTAATTCTGGTACAGGCTGATGAATCTGTAAATCAGAATTTTCAACAGGAGCGATATACTTTAATTGCTCCTTATGAAATTATATTGACTGAGCCGGAACTTGTACAAGTAAGCGCCCTTGATATTATTGGGCTGGGTATTTGCGGATTTTTGGCTGAAGAGAAATTGACTAAATATCTGCTCAGGAAAAAAGGCAAACTATGTAAACTGTTATTTCCAGAAAATTCTCGTCGAGGCTGAGACTATGAAATGGGCAAATGCATTTAAAAATATAATGGAACTATCAGAGCTGACCGCAAAGGATAGGGGATTACCTGAGGCTCCCTGTCGGACTATACCTGATGTCAAAAATGGTTCAAAGCCCGATTTGACATCACGAACAATATGTTATTATTTGGAGTATGTAAATATAACCTGTTATTGATTAACAATAATTAAGGCCGAAAATGAAATTGCACATCACCCTCCTCCGCCAAGCTAAGTTTACCGGCTGTAATCAAACGCAGCCGGTAAACTTGGTATTACAAGAGGATGGCTTTATATTGAGAGATTTTTTTATAATATAAAGGCGGCTATGGGCAGCGTTGTCAAACAGAACGAAAAAACCAAAAACAAAAAACGTATCCTCATCGTCGATGACCACGCCGTTGTCAGAGAAGGCCTGAAGCTGTTAATCGAACAACAGAACGACCTGGAAGTATGCGCTTTGGCTGAAGACTCTGAGCAGGCAATGGAGTATCTGAATCAGGGAGATTATGATTTAGTAATTGTCGATATTTCTCTTAACGGCCAGAGCGGCTTAAAACTCACGGAAGAAATCAAATCCCGCAAACCATATTTGCCCATCCTTGTCCTGACTATGCACGACGAAGAGTTTTACGTCAAAAGGGCGTTCAGGGCCGGCGCAAAAGGGTATGTAACAAAAAACGAGGCAGCCGCTACTGTAATTTCGGCTATTCGAATGATGCTTCATGGTCACGATTATATAAGTGATTCGATGGCACAGAAATATTTAAGGAAAATACACGGAAACGATATCGACAATTAATATATATGGTTAGGCTGTGTAAATATTTACTTCAAGACCTCTAATCAAGGATGATATTTTGAAGGAGCACAGGTGCAAAATTCTGGTTGTTAATGACCACAAAGATCGAAGGCAGATGCTGGTAAATTTGATCCAACAACAAGTCGGTCCGAAGACCTGTCTCGAAGCCGACAGCGTTCATTCGGCGTCCCAAGCTATTGATAAACAGCCGGTTTCATTCGTTATTGTGGAAATCGCTCCACACTCTAAAAACAGTGTAAGATTAGCGGAAAGTATAAAGCTTCATTGTCCAAAGATACCAATTTTAGCGGTTTCTCCCGAACGCATAACCGACAGAGACGTAGATAACAGTAACAATGATATCGGACTGGATAAAATAAACAGAATTATGGCAGGTATCCAATATATGGAATCTTTGACAAATTCAGGATTGTCGGGTTTTACTGTAGCAGTAAATATATAAGAAATAGTTTTCCTGTAAAAAATTCATAACCGAATAAGGCTCCGCAGCCCAAAAAATTTGAAAGGAAAATGAGAAAAATGTGAAAATGCTGCGGAGCCGTTTTTTTAACTTTTGAATATGTAACAGGAGATTGCGATGACAGCGACCGCATCTACAATGCCGGCTTTAGGGACAAAAGCGCCTGATTTCCAGTTGCCGGACACCGAGGGCAAAATGGTGAAACTTTCGGATTTCGACGATTCACTTACTTTGCTGGTTATCTTTATGTGCAACCATTGCCCGTTTGTAAAACACATCATTGACCCGCTGGTGGAATTGGTCAGGCAATACCAGAAAAAGGGCGTTGCTGTTGTTGGCATTAACTCGAACGATATCAAGAATTACCCCGATGACAGCCCGGAACTGATGGCAGCTCTCGCTAAAGAGAAGAGATTTACATTTCCTTATCTTTACGACCAAACTCAGCAGGTCGCCAAGACTTACAAAGCAGCCTGTACACCGGACTTTTTCCTGTTCGATGCCGACCGCAAGCTGTTCTATCGCGGGCAGATGGACGACAGCAGGCCCGGCAACGATATCCCCATCACGGGTGAAGATTTAACAGATGCTTTGGAAGTGCTATTGGCCGGTAAAAAACCGCCTCAGCTGCAAAAACCCTCGATGGGATGCAATATAAAATGGAAAAAAGGCAATGAACCCGACTACTTTTAAAAAAAACTCAACAAGGCCTTGATAATGGCCTTGATTTCCATAAAATGGCCTTGGTATGAAAACCAAAGCCATCTTATTTATATATACTACTATTTTCGCATCGGCACTGCTGAACACAGCAGATGCCAGCCTCAAAAAATCCATCAACGCAATCATCAATGATCCCTCACAAAGAAATGTCCAGTGGGGTATAAAAATTATCCAGGCCGATAATGGTAAAACTTTGTATTCAAAAAATGCTGCCCAACCTATGATACCCGCATCGAATATGAAGCTGATTACGACCGCCGCCGCATTGCACTATCTTGGCCCCGATTTCGCATATCAAACAACCGTCGCCCTGAAAGGCAGTACGCTTGTTATAATCGGCAGTGGAGACCCTCTGCTTGGTGACGATGTTACCGATGCCAGATACGGCAGGCAAAAAGATTGGCTGCTCGATGATATCGCCCAGATAGTCAAAAGCAGAGGCGTAAACTCGATAGAAGATATAATAATAGATACAGGCGTCTTTGACGACCAGCTTGTCCACCCATCCTGGCCTGTCGCCGAGCTTAACAGGTGGTACGCCTGCGAAGTTGCCGGCCTCAACTATAACGCCAACTGTGTTGATATTACCTGCACAAATAATTCCGGCACGATAGATATAAATGTCCAGCCGCAAACCAGTTTTATTAAAATCATCAATCAGGTCAGACCGACAAATTCAGGCAGCGGGGCGGTAGGGGCTTACAGAACCGAGAACATTAACACTCTAATCGTCAAAGGAAGATGCAGAAAACAGCAGGGACCTTTCAAAGTAGCTATCGAACGGCCTGCCGCTTTTTTCGCCTTTTTACTCGCCGAGAAACTATACCAATACGACATTAATGTTACCGGAAAACTAATCGAAAAAAACGTCATTGATAAAGACGGCCTAAATGTCCTGAAGACATACCAGACACCGCTGAAAGACTGCCTGGCAAGGTCAAATAAAGACAGTTTCGGCCTCGCCGCCGAAGCGATGTTCAAAACCATTGCCGCGCACAGCCAGGGTGGTGTAAACGGAAGCTGGCCTGCCGCTCAACAGCTTATCTCGAATTATCTGGTTGAAATTGGAATCAGGCCGGGTCAGTTCAAAATCGATGACGGCAGCGGCCTTAGTAAAAATAATCTTATCAGTCCCGATGCCCTTGCCTCTGTTCTTTCCGCTATGTATAAAAGCAGCAACTGGAATATATATAAAGACTCTCTTGCGGTAGGTGGGATAGATGGCACAATCGGTAAATATTTTAGCGAACCAGAATATAAAGGCAAAATCTTCGGCAAGACAGGCTATATCAACAGTGTTAAATCCTTCTCAGGCTATTGCTTTGCGGATGGGAAATACTATATCTTCAGTATAATCACGCACGGCGCCAACGGCCAAACACGACAAGCCATAAACGACATCGCACAGGCTATAATCGACAACTCATAAACGTAGTTTAATCACTTATTATCTTCGCCGACTCGATAAGCACAGGTTCTACCGGTACGTCTCTCATTCCCGCTTTGGTTGTGGTCTTAACCACCGCGATTTTGTCAACCGTCTCCATCCCCTTAACGACTTTACCAAATACCGCGTAGCCGGCACTTTTTCCAGCAATATAGTTAAGGTTAGGGTTGTCTTTATGGTTTATAAAGAACTGGCAGGTCGCGCTGTCGGGATGAGGAGTTCTCGCCATTGCGATTGTCCCACGGAGGTTCACCAAGCCGTTGCTCGCTTCGTTTTTAATCGGAGGTTTTGTAACCTTCTTATCCATATCTGCGGTAAATCCGCCGCCCTGAATCATAAAATCCTTAATCACACGATGAAATATAGTGCTGTTATAATGGCCCTCTTTGGCATAATTGAGAAAATTAGCGACCGTAATCGGCGCCTTTTCCGTGTCAAGCTCGATTACAATATCGCCCGAACTCGTTTTTAATTCAACCTGAGTAGCCCGCACTGTTTTCTCCTTTGCTTGTTTTTCTGTTTCTTTCTGTTGTGTTTTATCATCGTTCTGCTGCTTTTCAACTTCTTTCTTTATTTCGTTTTTAGTTTCTTTTACGTCGTTATCTTTGCCTGCATTTCCTTCGTTTTCATCACAGGATATCGATGAGAATGCCAAAAACAGCATCAAAGATACTGCAAGAATACTGTTAAATGTTTTTAGCCGTGAATTTTTTTTCATTTATCTTTCCTTTAAAACCAGATTTACATAATAGTCACCTTTTACCGGATAATCGAAAAATATACCAAATAACGCGTCAGATGAAAAGGGAGAAATAGCGGCTGTGGGGACGGTGGTTGATATCAGTAGAATTTTCCCGCTATGGCAAAGTCTTTTGGATAACCTCTTTGCCGTTAGCTGTAAAGGTCAGATTGCCGATTCCTTCGATAGTTATCGGTGACTGTTTGACATCGGTCAGCAATTTGCCGCCTACATAGACATCTTTAAGAGTCAGATTCCTGATATTTCTGAAAACAAATGGCCTTGTGGGATCCTTAAACCAGCAGTTCTCAATGATAACTGTATCCGGGTTAAAGCTGTACAGATCTAAGCCTGCCGGAATCCCTGCATTTTCAGCGCTGTTGCCTGCAAAGGAACAGTTTCTGAAAATCAGGCTTTCATACTCAGGATAGCATCTATTGACGCCATTCTGGGCTCTAATGGCAATACCGGAAGTGCGCATTACAGAGTTGAAATTGTTTAAGGTATAACTCTTGAGCTTATAGCTCGAATACTTTCCGGGTTCTCCTTTCCAGAGGGTGTTGTGTCCAAGGCGGACATTATTCGCTTTTGCGCTCCAGCCAAGTGTATTATTGACCGAGATATTTTCAGAGTCATCCGTATCCCATCTCAACCTTTCTTTGTTGTAGATTGCGGCGGCTGCACAAATGTTGTTTTTCATCGCTTCCATTTGTGTCTTGCTTTCGCCTGTCGCTCTGTCTAATTCATCGAGAAAGCGACGAGGAAATTCGTCACTGGGATTGTAATGGCCGGAGGCAAAGGTATCATCATTGCCCAGGGTAAAAGCTCCGTTGACGGTAACATTCCGGCCACTGGTTAAATTCAGCCCGTCTATCCATGCTCGGTCGTAAGGAGAAAGCCCCTTAATGTTGTTGTATGTCACATTCTTAACCGTATGACACTCCCAGTTCCACTGTTTCACATCACGAACATACGTATCGTTAAAGGTGATGTCTGTGGATTGTACCACCATAGCGCCTCCCTGATGAGGCGTATCCCGTGCATCCCCGCTATCCATTTTGCCGGTATAACTGCCATTTCCATCGATCATGCCTCGGCCGGAAATACTTATATTCGATGAATTCCAGATGCCGATAGCCGGTTCCATGGCTTCCCTGCATTCCTGGAGCCGATTTACCAACAGCGCATCTTCATCCAGATAGATGTTCAGTTTGCCGTCTGCACCGCTGCCATCCCAGTCTTTGATACATAGACCGGACCAGATGTATGTGCCTGCGGGAAAGTAAATTGTGTCTAATTCAGAACTCTTTCTAACTTTTTCCAGAGCTGCCTGGAATGCCTCGGATAGGTCGTTCTTAATCCTCACACGCTTATTTGGGAACTGAACGTTTCTATCATTTTGGCTCACATATTTGCCCGCTTCAGAATGCCATGTGAATTGCTCATTGGTGTTTCTGCTTGTATCGGTAACTGTTCCAGGGGGGCGACACTCTTTGCCCACCTGATCGGTGATAGGGTGATCTTTCAGATAGTTCGCGGCAAACTTTTTGAAGTTAAGAACATTGCCGGCATTCAAATCAGGTTTGCCTGTTTCAGGCGGATCGTTGATGATAGCCAGCATTGGGACCCCTGCCATATTCTTATCCGTCAAAGTTCCGTTGATATTGATGATGCAATACGGCAGATGTTCTGACATAGTAAAGGTCAATGTCTTTTTGTCTCTGCTAACACTCAGTGCTTCCTGCGGATAGTAACGTTCCGGGTATATTTCAATACTGTTGATTATAGTATCGTCCTTTAACTTTATCTCGAACTTAGGAGTCCTGTCTTGCGAAGAAAGCCTCGCAATATCAAAATTGTAGGACTTGCTGCCGTCCTGATCTTTCTTATATTTGTAAATAGAAACAGGTGTTTTATTTGCAGTCATTCCATACCTGGTGGATTCCCTGTACTGTATGTTCTTTGCGATGTCATCGTTCGCCAGAATGGCAGATTCATCTTCCTCTTTTGTGGCAGGGTCATCACCCGATTTGCCGTAGTTGTGTACAGCGCCACTTTTACCATCTGCGGCAAAGTGATTAGCGGGAAACACAGCCGATACGATAAGCGCGACAATCAACTGCATAAACGCCCTGGTTCCGGGATTTATGTCCTTTTGAGTTGTATCTTTAGTCATTATGATAAAATTCCATTTTAGGATTTGAATCCTCTAAGACTACGCCCGACAGGATTCTGGCCTGCGGCCTTGAACCTAAATCCGCTGCTGCGGATTTCCATAGGGGCTCTGCCCCTCTGGCGTCGCTTCGCTCCTGTCACCCCGACGACCTGGGAAAATTTTTTTCCCAGACCTTTTTAAGGTTCGAATCCTCTCGAACTACGCCCGACAGGATTCGAACCTGTGACCTCCGGTTTAGGAAACCGATGCTCTATCCTGCTGAGCTACGGGCGCTTATCTGGTGAACAATTTATCCGTACCGAGCGGATATTGCAAGCAGATTAAACAAACATCGCTTTATGAGTTTATGGCGACGTGAGGGCGACTATAGGTTCAGATACAGGGGGGCTTATCCAACGGTTATTCGGGTAGATTCTTAATCTGCAGGGCATTCATGGCGCTGTATTTGTCCTGGGAAAACTCGAAGACCTTATGCAGGCCGGCTACTCGGAATTCACACTTGATTTGAAATGGTACATTACACAATATCAATCTCTGTCCGTTTTGGTCCAGTGTATTACGCAACATCATTAGTTCGGAAAGATTCCGAGACGACAAGATGGTGACTTTGGAGAGATCAACTATGACACTGTATTGCGGCTCTTTGGTGACAATTTCCCTGACGCTTTGGAGCACTTTGGCAATCGATGTATTTCCTGGAAAAGCGACAGATACGCATTGGTCAGATATAATATCAAGCATATTCTCGACCCTGTACTCAGCCTTTATACAAAGTATAATATCAAAGCAATAAAAAGCATAACCACAAAAGCACCGTTAATTTTTTTATATCCAGTCAAGCCAGAGGCCAAACCTTGGCATGGGCGTAATGATTTACCGCTAAGCGTTATTTAATAAATGATAGCTATCGTCTGCTCGATTTTATGTATGATTTCTTCCGGTGAGGCACCGTTTGTAACATAACCGTCAAAGCCCTTTTGCAGCAGGGCGTTTTGCTCGGACTCGCTGAGGTGCTCAGCCATAGCAATTATCCTTATGGTCTGAAGCTCCTCATCGTCACTGATTTTCTTACATATCTCATCGGCGTCAATGTCACCGTTAAGCAGACTGATAAGCATAACATGCGGCGCGAATTTCTGGGACACAAGACCGGTCTCGAAAGTCGTATGGACTTCTTCAACCTCGTATTCGCCTTTTTCCCGAAGAATCTCGGATAAGTTCGCTGCCCGTTCCCTGTCGCAATCCACTATCAGAACACGTGTAGTCCCGACTCCAAGCCCATCGGTAGGCATTCCATGCTGTCTCATAAACCGAACCAGCTCATTCATCGGAATCCGCCTGTCTCTGCTGCCCGGTATCCTGTATCCTTTAAGCTGACCGCTGTCGAACCATTTGCTGACGGTTCGCGGGGCGACGTTGCAGATTTTCGCGACGTCACCGGTAGTCAGAATGTTTTTTCCTTTAGCCATTTTCATATACCTCATTAGCTGCCTAATCCCTGGCCTCTTTCAAAATCCTCCAAACAACCCGCATAGCCTTTTTCGACAGGATTTGGCAGCTTGTTAACTAACAATTCTTACTTTCAGACCCTTTAGCCTTTATTTATACATACGTCCGGTAAGCAAAGCGGTTGGCCTTAAATCCCCTTTATTCGGAATAACCGGAATATCCCGCACTTGTTGGGAGCTTTTAGACTTTGATTAATTTCCTTGAGAACAGGGGATTTTTAAGCTATAAACATATGATACCAATCATTTTAATAGTAACAGGAAATTAATCTTATGAAGCGAGGTTCAAAATGGGAACTAAAAGCCAGAGTAAGAATGAAGCTACTATCAAAACTGGAATTGACGCTTTAGACAAAATGCTTGGTGGTGGAATGCCTGCAAAAAGCACCGTTTTATTACGCGGTGCGCCAGGATCAGGGAAAACTACACTGGCTTTGCAAATTATTAACAATTTTTTGGAAATTGCGAGTAAGGGCAAGCCTGATGATAAAAAACAGGAGGCAGTCTTCATCTCATTGGAGAAAGACCCGGATGAAGTAATAGAGCATTTCAAAAAATCGTATGGAGAAGTATCTAAATATATACCAGATATACCAGATTTACCTCACTTCTTCAAAATCAAGCGAGAGGATGTCGAAAGGGAATTACAAAAAACTCTTTTTAAGAAGATTATAATAGAGCTTATAATAGCTGGCATCTTTATCACGTTGGTTGGTCTGATAGCTGGCATCGTTATTGCGGTAGCTGTTACGATTTCTATCTTTATCTATGGGCTCTTTGTTCCAGAGCTTCTGAAAACACGGAGATTTAAGAAAAAAATACTGGCCAGATTTATCGCTAACATTATAAAAAAGGAAAAAAGGAAAAAACTTAGCCGAACTTCAAAGATTACTGCTATCCTTAACGATTTTACTAATCTCATTAAGGAAAAAATACTATGTGCATTGGCCAAATTATTTAACTCCAATAATACAAAAAAAGAAGAAGATAAGAAAACTTCAGAAGGCAAGAAAACTTTAATTGTTATAGATTCCCTTAATATTTTCGCTGACATTGTGTTGAAGGCTCTTCTCGGAAAGTACCCATCTAAAGATATTCGTGAGGCCTTAAATATCATTTGTGATACATCGCAGGATTATTACAAAGATGCGGTTACTATGTTTAT
This sequence comes from Sedimentisphaerales bacterium, assembly GCA_016930645.1. Taxonomy (GTDB): domain Bacteria; phylum Planctomycetota; class Phycisphaerae; order Sedimentisphaerales; family Anaerobacaceae; genus JAFGGH01. The sequence goes on along the minus strand of JAFGGH010000098.1, from coordinate 16,330 downwards.
TGCGGAGCATGACCTATTAAATCCCAAGTCGGCAAGTATAGCATCGGAGAGCTACTTTTGTGACATAGACATCCAGTTAACCAAAGAACCTGTAATCGACGAGGCGGCAATGTCACAACGCAGAATGGGTATTCCTGAGCGATACAAAGAACGCGAGTTCCTTGGCAGTCGTAAGAGACTCGAAGAAAGATATTTCTGCCGTGTGCTTAAGTCGAGACACGGGCCAAATCAGGCACGACGATGTTCGTATGAAATCCTCAAAAAAAAGGGATTAAAGTTCCACGAAACCTATCCCGGAGACGGGCAAATTATGTTGTATGCCGAAAACGCGGCACAAAGGACCGAATGGGAAGCCTTTATTATGCGGGACGTATCACAAATGTACTCATATCCAGCGCTTGATTTCCGGATTTTCGACCGGAGCGGCCAGCAAAGTGTATTCACGAGCCTAAGAAGGTTTCTTCATATCCCGGAGCAAACAGATATGTATCTGTCAAGCTTCGACACATACTGGGTGAACTGGCATGTCGAATTGTGGCAAAGGATAGACCTGATAAACTATTTAAGCGAAAAGCCAATGCTGCCATGCAAAAAAACAGATGAAGAAAAAGTTCGTGCACGATTTTGGCAGATAGTTGGTAGAACGCACAGGGAATACGTTGAATACATTAATGAACTTAACCTAAGTAAAAAATCACTCAAAAATGAAAAGATTCTTAACGAGCGTGTAAATATAATCGTAGATAAAATAGTAAGCGACAACATTCTTTGTAAGTGTGATGCTTGCCAATCGAGAAGAAACGACTGCATTAATCAGCTTAAAGACAAAATAAAATCGGCCTATAAGCATATGAATAAGGAGAAGGAGCAGTGCGGATTGCTGCATCTTATTAAGGATGAGAACCTGCGGTTATTTGGCGAGAGAAAATCAAAGATAATTTCCGAACTTGACCCGAAAGAACAAAAAGATACCAGACCTATTCATCGGCCTTACCACCGGCCTTATCGCTCCAGGGCAGTAGATAAGGTATTTGCGGTTCCTTATAATGCTAATATTAGTTTTGTAGTTTATAGAAAAGACTTATTGGATACATTGAGAGAGAAGGTTGAAAAAAATGAATTTTTAGAGAAAGTCCGGAAAAAACATTCAGAAATCGAGGGTAAAATTGAAGAAACTATATTGCAGAATAAGAAAATCCCAGAAAAAAATATTACACTGGCAATAGAAAAATTATTCGGTAGTTTTAAAGAAAAAAGTTATGTGCCTCAGACATGGGAGGAAGTTATTGCCTTATGTGAAATTGCAGAAGAGAAATTGAAAAGGGAATATAAATTTCTTATTGAGACCCAGACATTTGACACATTTACAGCCACACTGCTGGAGTTTATCTGGAGCTGTGGCGGCAAAAACTTTAAAGTTCTTCAGGATTATGAGGTAGAAAATAAAGAAGAGATGCTGGAGCAGTTGTTTCGAGCGTATTATCTGCTCTATTTGATGTTTAATAATGAAATAATTCCACGAGACTGTTCCCTAGAGCCTGAGGTTTTTGCCGAAAGATACCCATCAGCTTCGCCACAAAAAAATAAATCGGGGACAGAATCCGATTGGCTTTTTGCCCGGCATTGGTATTCAACTTTTACAGACATACTGACGTTCAAAAGGTCTGTTGAAGGAGCCCGCCAGGATTTTGTGTGGAATCCTGGTCATGATGTCGAACTTGATATCATGCCAATACCCGTATCTTTGTCGTGGTACATCGAACAAAATTGCAAACCAGAACATTTTTCCTGTTGGGGTGAATGGTACCTTGGAATTCTGAAAGGGACCGAAAATGAAGACCTTGCCGTTGATTTAATAAACAACCTGATGAGCAGTCAAAAGATTCGTGAGAGAGCTTTTTCTTGTGCAGCACTCCCGACAGTAGAAGACTTTTACGAAAGGTATGGTAGTTCAGGGTGTTTTAACCTGCCGGAACGCGAAAGTAAACTTCTGCCCAAGAAAGCCTATAACTATATACGCAAAGAATTATTTGAAAAGGCCAAATCCAGAACAGACATATTCGACTACCAGCATACTATACAGGAACTTCACTCTGTGCTGGAGTATGTTCGTATGTCGGAGAGCATAGAACCACATGAATTAATGCAGGAGATTAATGCAGCGATCAATAGAATTAAATCGATAGGGAGCAATGAAATTCTGCACTTCTGAGTAAGCAAAGTGTGTTAATCCTCTTTGTATTCTCCAAGGCAATAATAAAATTTCTTTTCTTTGGCCTGGGAAAACGTTAAAATCCCTGCTTTGGATACTTGGTTAAACAGTAAATCGGGTTTTCGCCTGAATCTTATAAATTAACCAATTAACCAATTTTTACCCGCTGGAGCCTTTCAGCCTTCGTAGCCACTTCGGCGAAGTAGGCTGGCGAAGGCGGGAACCAATTAACCAGTTTTGATGGAGAACGTGATGCGTGTACATTTATCCAGGCCTGATATAACAGACGCCGAAATTGAGGCGGTGATAGAGGTTCTGAAAACACCAAATCTGTCGCTTGGGCCTAAATTAGGCGAATTCGAGCAGGCCTTTGCCGACTATATCGGCATCAAAAGGGCGGTCGCGGTTAATAGTGGCACCAGCGCCCTTTATCTTTGCTTACAGGCTATGGGAATCGGTGCCGGAGATGAAGTTATAACAACACCATTTACATTTATTGCTACAAGCAACTCGGTGATGATGGTCGGGGCAAAGCCGGTCTTTGTAGATATTGACCCTGACATACTCAACATAAATCCTGAAAAAATCGAAGCGGCGATTACCAATAAGACTAAAGCTATTATCCCCGTCGAGGCCTTCGGCAGTCCCGCTGGCTTTGACAGGATTTGTGAAATCGCCGATGAGTATAACATTTCTGTTTTGGAAGATAGCTGTGAGGCCTTAGGCTCGGCTCTCAACGGCAAAATGGCAGGTACCTTCGGCAAAATGAGCACATTCGCATTCTACCCCAACAAGCAGATTACCACCGGCGAAGGCGGCATAATTCTGACCAATGATGATGCTCTTGCTGACCATTGCTGCGCGCTTCGTAACCAGGGCAGGGGCAAACACAGCGGCTGGCTCGGTCACGAGATGCTCGGATATAACTACCGCCTGAGCGATATCAACTGTGCGATCGGCATCGTTCAGCTTAGCCGCATCGAGGAAATCAAATCCAAGCGCAAAGCATCTGCCGCTTTATATCAGGAAGCTCTCGCCGATGAAGACAGGATTATCCTTCCCAAAGAACCGCCAGGCTGTGATATTAACTGGTTCGTATTCGTTATCAGACTTACCGACGGATACACAATCGAGGACAGAAATGAGATACTCGAATCGATGCGGGTAGGGGGGGTGCAGGTCGGCAATTATTTCACTCCGGCCCACCTTCAGCCTTTTATGGTTGAGCAGTTCGGCTTTTCAGAAGGGGACTTTCCGATAACCGAGCACGTCAGCCACAGGACAATAGCACTACCTTTCTACAACAACCTTACGGCCGAAGATGTAGGTATCGTCGCAGCCGAGCTTAAGGACGCCCTGGATAAAATTGATAAATAAATTTGCCGCCCGGGTATTATTTATTATATTTTTAGTGGATACTTACAGAGGCCCTTACAGAGGAAAACCATACTTTTTTAGGGTGATGAAATTATGCGCGGATTTAGAAGTAAATTTATTCTGCTGCTGATTGTTTATTTTGCCGGTTTTGCGACGGCGATTTACACCCTTGCCCCCGCCCCCGATAATGACACCTTAAGCACAGAAACACAAACAAGCTGGTCCTTCTCGGCGCTCAAAAGCAACGAATTTGCCCAAAGCTGCAATGTGTCGCTTCACAGGTGTGTCGATTTCTTTAAGGACATTAGCTGCCAGGCAGGCAAATTCATCAAAGAAAAAATCAACGAAAGAAAAGCCGAAAGCTAAACGACTTTTCGTCGTTGATACTGTTTACCTAAAGTAGGCTACAGGGCCGTTGGCGCCGTAGCCCTTTACCTGCCATTGGTCCTTAAGGCACTTGAGAATCGGCTCTTCCAGTTCCTTTGGTTCTGTCCCAAGAATTATGACATCAGGTCTTTGACGTTCAATCAGTCCCTCGATATCACTAAAGCCGACCGCATTCATTATTTCTTTTTCTTTATCGCTGAGCCTGTCGGCGACCCTGTAAATGAAAGGCCCGGCGCTGAACTGCGGATATATTTCACCGCCTCCTTCGATAGCGTATAGAGGGCTTAGCGTTAATATAGGTTTACCGCCGGCCTTTTTCACTATGTCTTTAGAGATGTTATGAATCTCCAATGCGGCCCAGCGGGATTTGTCGAAAACAGTGTACACTTTTTTAAATTCTCTTATCGGCCCGTATACAAAACTAAGCAGAACGCAGACTATTAAAAAATAAAATGCCGCGCGAAACAATATGCCCGACCGTCCTTCCTTAATCATCCTCTCCCTTAAAATATATAAAGGATAAACCGGAATTATAAGGATAAAGGCAACCGGCATCGACCAATACTGCAGCCACATAGTAGGGGGGATGAACACTATAAAAAACATTACGGCGGTAAGAGCAAGGCAAAAAACAGATTTCCTTTTAATATCACCGTCTGTTTTTTTCCTTTGGAGTAAAAAGCTTGCTGTAACAACCAACCCTGTTATTACTATTGCCAGGTAGGGCGGACTAAGTAGTGCTAATACCGTAAGAGCGAGCTTATTATTTGCCAATCCCGTCTCATAAAGGAACTCGACCTTTAGAGACGGTATCTTCACCGTATTGAGCCAGAAGGCCTCCGGTGCCCGCACGATTACCGACAAAGGCCACAAAGAGGAAATTCCCGCACCCGCGATAAACCATGAAGTGTTAATTATTTTTTTTCTTACACCTCCGTCTGCGAACACGAAAACTCCGACAAGAAAAAGCAGCAGAATAAAAACAGTTGTTGACCTGGTAAATGCAGCCACACCTGACAGGCCGCCTGTAATAAGCAAACGAAGGGCACATAACTTTGAAAAATCGATGCTCAAAAACAGCCATAAAGACAGTAAGATGCAAAACAAGACCATACTGTGGTTCCATGCAAAACCGGCGGCAAAATAAACTATAGGATTAAAGCAGTATAAAACCAGCGTCGTGATACCGAAAAATGTTGCGCAAAAAATAGAATTTTTTATCACTGTTTTATAAATGCCGGCTATACAAATCAGGATACCAATTTCAAAGACAACTGATAAAAGCCGCCCGCCTAAAAGATAATAGCTTGTTCCGCTCAGTTTGTATATACCGCCAAGCAGCAGCGGGTGCAAGGGTAAATGAGCGGCATAACTGAAGTCTCTGTATATCAGCTCGCCTTTTGCCGTCATATACCCCGCCGTGCAATACATGTGCTCATCATGCCCAAGCGGTTTGGTCATACTGTTTGCGAAAATAAATAAAGATAGCAGCAGAATAACCACCGCAATCGCTGCGATACTCAGAAACGATTTTTTCTTATCGCTCAAACCGTCTTTTTTACCATTCGGCAAGCTCACCAAGAAGTTCCTCTGCCAAATCCTTCATCGTTAAAATCCCGACAGGCTTTTCCTTTTGGTCTGTCGTGGTAACTAATACAATTCTGTCGCCTTTTTCCTGCATATAATCTATGGCGTCCATAACGCTGGTATCGGCCGGCAGCTTGTGTATAGGTTTCAGGAAATCATAAAGCCCAAAAAACTCTATGCCGGGACTCAGGCATTCGTAGATATTGATATAACCGATGATATTGTTGTCCCAGCCGTCATAAACAGGGTATCTTGTGTACGGGTATTGCTCGCATATCTTTAGTAAATCCGCTTTTGAAGATTTAACATTAACCAGGCGGCTCTGCGGCAGGCCTATCATACACGATGATATTGACAGGTAAGATATATGGCTCAGCCGCCTCATCATTTCCGCCTGCGTAGTGGTCAATATGCCTTCTTCGCTTGTCTGGCGCAGTATCGTCTCTAAACCTATCCTTGTTGTTATAGCTGATGTCCTTTTGATTGCCGTCTGGGACAATCTTAATCCTGACGATATTTTACTCAACCCTTTTAACAGCCATGTAAGACCCGTTATTCTTGTGAGCCTGTCAAAAAGATATATTACTGGTGACACGGCTGGAGTAATCTGGTCGGCCCGGTAGTAAAAAAGGTTTTTAGGTATCAGCTCGGAAAAAACAAAAAATATCGGGGTTGCTATCAATGTCGCGATAAATGCCACTCCGCCTTCAGTTCCTTTATTGGCAAGGACAAGATAAGTCATACAGCTTGTCGCCAGATAATGACACAAATTCGTCCCCAGAAGAAGCGAAATCAACAAGCCTGCCCCATCGTGCAGTGCCGAGCTAAGTAACACATACGAAAACTTCTTATGCTCGACACCCAGTCTCAGCCGTAACCGGCTAAGTTGATAAACGCCTGTCTCAGCCCCGGCAAAGAGTCCGGCAAGCAGGACAAACACAAAAAACAGTAACAAAAGAAGTATGTCAGTTAACGTCACTTGCTAACGGCTCCAGTTTTAGAACCACGGTAATAATCCTGTTTTTCTGCACACGCTCAACCGTAAAAAGTAAATTGCCCAACCGGGCTGTATCACCCGACTTTGGAATTTTTCCCAAAAGGGCGGTTACTAAGCCGCCGACCGTCGAGTATCTTGCCTGCGGGAAATTAACGCCGAAACTTTTGCCCCATTCATGAACGGCTGTGGAACCTGCAAGCCGGTATTCCATCGGCCCGAGCTGTTCGACCGGTTCAATCTCCTCACTGCCTTCGATTGGGCCAAATATCTCATCGGCAATGTCTTCAAGACTTATCTGTCCTGCTAAACCGCCATATTCGTCAACTACTATTGCGGTATCCGTACCTGTTTTGCGAAAATGCTCGACCATAGATTCGACACTTTTCTGCTCGGGCACAAAATACGCAGCCTGATAGATATCCGCAGGCCTGGAGCTCGGCCTGGTTAATAAATCACGCAGATATATGAAGCCGATTATGTTATCAATTCTTTGCTCATAAACGGGTATTTTAGTCAGCTTGTGCTGTTCTATCTTTTCACGTATTTGCTCGGTGCTTTCGTTTATTTCGCACGCCAATATATCGACGCGTGGTTTAAGGCAGTGCCGCACCTTGAGAATATGCAGCTCGGATATCTCGGCAAGGAGCTTGTTCTCGGCGTCTGTTATCAGGCCGCTGCGTTTAATCTGCTCGGCCAGGGATTGAAATTCATCGGTGCTCATAGGTTTGGGTTCCCGAATATGCCCCATCATCAGCCGCAGGAAAGGCGTAATAATCAGAAACTGAAAGGCTGATACTATCGGCTTCAATATGCTTACAAGTGCGTAAGCCGGAGCGGCAGCGATTATACTGATTGATACGGAACTGGAATAGGAAATCGATTTCGGAAGTATCTCCCCGCATATAAGCAAAAGAATAAATATCATAATACCTGCAATCGTCGCAACCGTAACTCCGGCCTGTTTTTCGATGCGAAGTATCAGCAAGCTCGACGTAGCAAAATAAAGAACATTCACCGTCATATTGCCTAAAAGCAGCGAGCTTAATAACTGACGTGGATTTGACACAACGTGTCCCGCAAGAGTACTGAATTTATGCCGGCTGTGGCGCAACTGGCTGATTTGCTTTTTGGTAAGATTAAAAAACGCCGTCTCCGAGCCGGAAAAAAACGCTGAGAAGCATAGAAGAATTACCAGCAGTAAAATATGACCGATGTTTTCAATAAAAACTGTCACTGTCTCTCGCCGCCTTGTTGTCGCGGCAGCTTGATAATAAAAGTGCTGCCCGCTTGCGGTTTAGATTCGACCGAAATAGTACCGCCGTTATCTTCGATTACCCTTTTACAAAAAGCAAGCCCCAGGCCCGTACCGGTTTTCTCCTGCGAGTTGGCTTTGGTAGTAAAAAACGGCTCGAATATCTTATCGATGTTTTCAGGCTCTATCCCGCAGCCTGTATCCTTGATTTCAATTACTACAAAATCTCCCTGCTGACGGGCTTTAATCGTAAGCATACCACTTCTTTGCAGCATCGCGTCACGCGCATTTAATATCAGGTTCATCAAGGCCTGCTGTAATCTCACAGGCTCGGAAAAAACAGTCAGCAATGAATCTATATCCGTCTTTACCGTGATGCCGTCCTTGCTGAAATCTCTGCATAGACACTCGAAGACTTCTTCGACCAGCTCAGCTAAATTGACCTTTTGTTTCGGCTGCTTTTTACCGTTGCTTATGTTTAGAATAGCCTCAGCGACCTTAGACGCCTTTTTACAATTATCTCGGCTTCGCTTCAAGGCTTTTTCCACAAGCTTTTTATCATCCATGTTCCGAAGCGCAAGCTCAGCGTAATTTCCGACCGGTGTCAGCAGATTATTTATCTCGTGAGCTATCATCGCCGCCGCGGCACCCATTGAAGCTGTCGATTCGAGACTTTCTATTTGTCCGGCAAGCTGCCTTTGTTCTTCTTTGTGTAACTTAACCTGCCGGTGTAAAGATTGGCGTCTTTCGAGAATACTTGTCAAAACTTCACTCCTTGTTTAGAATTTCAAGTTAGACTAATACCGTTTATTATATCGACACTGACGCAGCTTTTCCTTGAATATACGAACTAATGTAACATTATACTGCTGATGGACTTAAAATCAAAACATGAACGAGCACGACATACTCCAGCAATTATTACCTCTCCTCGAAGATAACGGGATAACCATACGCAACGAGCCGCTCGCCGGAAGCGGCGGGGGGCTTTGCACCGTCAAAGACAAAAAAATATTCTTCGTCGATACCCACGCATCTTCCGGCGATAATGCCGCTCTTGCCGCACAGGCTGTGAATAAAATGATAGATATCGAATCTGTTTATCTAAGGCCGGAAGTAAGGCAATTCGTCGAAAAATACAAATAATATTGATTTACTGTTCCTTGTCTTTATCACGTGGTTTGTGTATAATCCTTGACCAGTGTTGACAATAGCAGCAGGGCGATTACAGTTCTGCAAAATCGCACTTAAACCTGGAGTTGTATCGATGACTGATAAAGACCTTTATAATAACCAAGAGCAAACACCGAAAATCCTCGTAGTTGACGACAATCAGCAAAATCTTGAGTTGCTCCAGGCTTATCTTGAAGATATGGATTACGACACAATACCCGCCAAAGACGGCTCACAGGCCCTCGACATAGTTGCGGATAACCCACCGGATTTGATTCTGCTCGATATTATGATGCCAAAAATGAGCGGTTTCGAGGTCTGCCGGAGGATTAAAAATGACCCGGCTACCAGCAACATTCCAATAATTATGGTAACGGCTCTTAACGAACTTGGTGACATAGAGAGAAGCATCGATTGTGGCACCGATGATTTCGTAAGCAAACCGGTTAACAAACTCGAACTGCTCACGCGGGTAAAGACAATGCTCAAACTAAAACACCTCACCGACAAGCTACAGCGGACACTGGCCTACCTGAGCGAAATAGAAAAACATACAAAAGCTTAACACCCGGTAACGTCCGTAAAGTCGACCCTATAGCCCGAAAAATCCGTACACACAGAAAAAACAGCATCCGGCCCCAAAAAATGGCCATACTTTAGCGTAATTTACCGAACCGCTTCTTATCTAACCTGTTACCGTTGCCGATACCTTATCCAGACGTTTGCAGGCGTATTTTCTACGTGAGCGAGGGTATATTGATGAGCGTGTTACTTGAAATTATAGGTACAGGATTGAATATCGACACAGCCGCATTAATTTGGCACTGGTTCGATATTGTAGCGGCGCCAAACACGCTACCCGAGGAAAAGCAACAACAGCTTTTCGATGTTATTAACTATGCCCGCCAGAATAAAACAGACCAGGCCTGCAAGGCCCTCCGCCTGTATCTTTTCGATAATCCCTCCTGTGTCCTCGGCAGAATAGCGGCAGGGGCACTGTGCATCCAGAAAAACCAGACCGCTGAAGCCATCGAAGAGTTCAATTCAGTTTATATGCGTCAGCCGGGTAATACAATCGTACTGTACGCTCTCGGCTACTGTTACGAAAGGCTCGGCAACGAACAGCAGGCCGTAGAGTTCTACCAGGACTGCCTGAAATTCAAAAACTTCCTCCGTCTGCCTCGGTACCGCTTAGCGGCGATTTATTTCAAGAACGGCAGGCTCGCCGACACGATAACTGAATACGAAATGCTGCGAACCGAATACCCGGACGACATACGCACGCTTGTTGCCCTCGGTTATTTGTATATTGTTACTGAAAAGTACAGATACGCTATCGACGCGTTCAACACCGCTATCCTGATTCACCCGGATAACTTTATGGAAAACGACCCCGAAATCGAGCAGCTCATCGCTCAGGATGAGCTTGAAGATGCTCTCGATTATATACAGGAAAAGCTCGCAGACCATCCCGAAAGGGCCGAACTGTACGTCAGGCAGGGCGATATACTCGCGATGTTCGGTCACACTGACGATGCGATTGTCTCATATACCAATGCACTGAAGATTCACCCCGACCTTCTGGAAGCCACTATAAAGCTGGGCACTCAGTTTTTACACCGCCAGCAGGATGAGTTGGCCGCGATTCAGTTCAACCGTGCCTTCGATATGAATGACTGTGTTGTTGAAGCCTATATCGGTCTTGCGACAACACAGAAATTGTCCGGTAATATTGACGAAGCAAAAAACACACTTTCACTTGCCACCGTCATTCAGCCTAACAGCGCTATTCTATTCGCTCAAACCGCCGCTATTAGATTTAGGATTAACAGGAATTCTTTCGATTCTAACGTGTCCGTTGAAGAAGATATGTCACGCGTTCTTAATGCCCACCAGCAGGAGCTTTCCTTCGAGCCTAATAATCCCGACCTGCATTACAGGCTCGGCGTTCTTATTATGAGTATGGGTAACTTCGCCGAAGCCGGCAAAGCGTTTAAAAATGCCCTTAATCTTAATCCAACTTTCGATCGTGCCCGTAACAAGCTTATTGCCTGCCTCTATGAAACCAATAAGATAGACCAGGCCCTTGACCTTCTTTCCAGGCCTAACGAGATAGATAAGCAAATACTCGATTTAAATTACAAGACAGCGATTCTTTATTGCGACAAAATAAAGTTCGCCTCTTCACTTATGAACCTTGAGAATATCATGCACAGCAATATGACGGATTCCGATGCTACGCATAATATATCCGTTGTTCTGCAGAACCTCGGAATATTCGACCGTGCTACGGCAAACTGGGAAAATCTGGCCGACACAGCCTTAAGATGTGATGGAATTGAACCAAACGACCCATTTGCACAAATATAAGCCCGGAGCGCAAATACAAGCCCGGAGCGCAGATACAAGCCCGGAGCGCAGATACAAGCCCGGAGCGCACCTGTCCGGCGTAGCCCGCAGGGCGAAGACGGAAGCGACGGGATGACGGGATAATCAGAATTGGCATGAACCCCAAAGCCCCAATGAAACATAACATATATTATGAGACGTTAGGCATAGTGTATATTTAAGGGATTTTTGTTCAGGGTGTGTTTTTACCTTTCTCTCAGCCAGCGGATTACTTCTTTGATTTTTGGCTTTTTGCCGTACATTAAGATACCTGTCTTAAAAACCTTCCCCGCAAGCCAGAACGCAAAGATTACACCAACCATTAGAAATATGAGAGAGAGTATTATTTCATAAACAGGAATTTCATTACTCGAAGAAAGACGTAAAACCATAACTAAAGGAGAAACAGGCGGGACCATGGATAAAACCCTGGCAAACAAACCATTTGGATTCTTGGCAAGCTCGTACCAGCTTATCATCGGGATAATTAATATCATAACTAAGGGTGTCATGAGGCTCTGGCTTTCTTTAATCGTATTGCATAATGAGCCTATGCCAGCCATAAGAGCACTAAAAAATAAAAAACCGAGTACATAATAAACAATAAAAATCAATACAAAATAAAAAGACAAATTAAGCTCGAAACCTTTAAATGAGCCTAATGAAAGGGCCATAAGGCACCATATTGCCATTACCGTCATACCGGCACAGACAAGGCCTAATATCTTACCCGCCATAAGCTCTATAGGGCTGACGGCTGATAATAAAACTTCAATAATACGTGAATTCTTTTCTTCGATAACACTGCTGAGAATATGCTGACCGATTAATATAATGCCTATGTAAATCAAAAACATCATCGCAAAGGGCATCATCATCGTTACAACAAAATCATCTTTATCTGCTTTTTTCTCATCTGAAATTGTCTCGCCTATCACAATCGAATCGAAATTTAACCGCCATAGAGCATTCACCTCGTCGCGAGACAGGTTCCTTTGCCTGCAACGTTCATCAACAATCACATTTTTCATGATACTCTGACATTTCCATATGACGTCAACATCACCGGGCTTGGTTCTATATGTGTATTCGAGAACGCTTCCTTGGCCTGCTATGACGCCCTTCTCGACAACAAAATAAGCTTCTATCACCCTTTCGCGAAGGGCCTTTTTGCCTGACTGGTAAAATGAATTTACATCATTGGTTGGAGCATATTCTCGCATAATTATCTTCTTGTCAGGATTGTTTTCGCTGTGCTGTCTAAATGCCGCTTCGAGCTGACCTGATAATTCTCCCGTCAAGTCGGTAACACCGACTGTAACGGCTTCTCTGTCTCCTAAGCCAATTTTATCCACACGTCCTGCAAAAAATAATATCGCACCGATAAAAATAGGCCCGACGAATACACCCAGAAAAAAAGCCTTCGTCTTGACAGTCGCGATATATTCACGTTGTGCAATTCTCAGGACTTTATTCATCTGTCTGGCCCGCCAACTTAAGAAACAGCTCATGCAGTGTAGGCTGTTTGATTTCAAAAACCCTGACCTTCACCCTGCTTGCCAACATCATCAGCAGCTCCTGGGGGTCGGTATTTTCCCTGAGCCTGACCTCCAGACGCTCCTTACGCCTCTGAATGGATTCGACAAACTCAAGCTGTTCCAGAAATCCCGTATCACCATCAACATCGAGACTGACAACATTAGGCTGATACCTTGATTTTATCTCTCTTAAATTCCCGTCCAGTACCGCCCTGCCGTGGTTTATCATTAGTACATTATCGCAAAGCGTTTCGGCCTCGTGCATAAGATGTGTTGAAAGAATAATCGTTTTCCCCTCGGCGCGTATTTTGGCGATAATGTCTTTCATAAGCTCCTGATTTACAGGGTCCAGGCCGGAAAAAGGCTCGTCAAGAATAAGAAGCTCCGGCGCATTTATAGCCGTAACCGCGAACTGCAATTTCTGATGCATTCCTCTGCTCAGTTCTTCCACCTTTTTATCAGCCCAGTCGGAAAGCTTTATAAGCTCAATCCATTGCTCTATTCTCTTTGCAAGTTCCCCCTTTTTAACTTCCTTGATTGCGCCGAAATACTTTAGCGTTTCACGAACAGTCATTTTTCTGTACAGACCGCGTTCTTCGGGCATATAACCCGTTCTATGTTTTATTTTACTAATTGTCCCGTCACTGAATATCCGGATATTGCCGCTGTCAGGCCGGATAATATTCATCAGCATCCGAAGCGTTGTGGTCTTGCCTGCCCCGTTAGGCCCCAAAAAGCCGTAAACACAACCGCTTGGAACCGTCACACTCAAATTATCAACGGCGCAAACCTGCCCGAAAGACTTGCAAACTGAATTTAATTCCACAGCATTCATTTGTTCTTGATTATATATAGGGCCACCCCCCTGCCTCGCTGTTTACACTAATTTTCTCCATATCCCCGGAAGATGTTGAAAAATTGCTATCGAGACCAGATTTGCTCTTCAATTTCTCGCTGACCGACACATTTGCCGAGAATTTCATAATGTATTATCGCAGCCTGCAATTGTTCTGGTTCGCCAAAATCTAAAACGACTTCTCCAACAACAGCACCGGCCTTTTCTTTTTCATCTCTGGCCTTAATCATTTTCGTTTGAATGGCTGCTTCTGTCGGTTTTGGTGATGTAACTGCCGGCTTGGTTTTTAGCTCAACAGGTTTTTGTTGCGGAAATATTTTATCTATGATTTTTTGTTTTATCCTGTCAGGAGCGAATATCCTGTCAAATGTCGGCCGTTTTGCAGGCCTTTCCTGTAAAGGTCTTGGTTTGGGCCTGGCCGGTGGCTGCTTTGGTGCTTTCTCCTGGTAAATTGTCCGTGCCTTCGGTCGAACTGGTCGGACTGGTTGACCTTGTACCTTTTCCTGCTGTTTTTGTTTTTCACTACGGGACTTCATTATCCCCCCGATTACCCATATCACTGCCATAACAATAAAGACCAGTATCTGCATCCAGCCTTCATCTTCACCCTGCCCAAGCAAAACAAAATATTCTGCTAATCCATCCATTTTTCTCTGTGTACTCTGTGCCCTCTGTGGCTACAACAATACTTATACTCTGTGGCTAAATTACTCTTTCTTCTTCGGCTTAGCTATAGAGTCTCTCATATCGGTATCGGCGTTGATATTCTTCATCCGGTAATAGTCCATCACGCCGAGATGACCCTTCTGGAAAGCCTCAGCCATTGCAAGCGGTACCCTCGCCTCATTCTCGACAACCAACGCCCGCATCTCCTGCTCACGGGCAACTGCCATCGCGCGGCGTTTCTCCGCTTCTGCTTTGGCCCGTCTCATATCCGCTTCCGCCTGGGCTGCCTGTAATTGAGCGCCGACGTTCTCACCGACATCGACATCGGCGATATCAATCGAAAGAATCTCAAACGCCGTACCTGCGTCGAGCCCCTTAGCCAAAACGCTCTTGGATATTTTGTCCGGATTCTCCAGCACGGTCTTATAGGTGATAGCGCTGCCGATTGTCGTAACGATACCTTCACCGACCCTGGCGATAATCGTCTCTTCCGTTGCTCCGCCGATAAGCCTGTCGATATTCATCCGTACCGTTACTCTCGCCTTGGCCTTAAGCTGAATACCATCCTGAGCCACGGCATCGACCGTATCTCTGCCTCGCGTCGGATCCGGGCAGTCAATTACCTTGGGCTTAACGCTTGTCGTTACGGCATCTAAAATGTCACGTCCTGCCAGGTCTATCGCCGTCGCCGTCTTGAATGATAACACAATATTCGCACGGTTGGCCGCTATCAATGCACGGACAACTTTCGGCACTTGCCCACCTGCAAGGTAGTGACTTTCCAAATCCTTTGTTGTTAGCTTTAATCCTGCCTGAATCGCGGTAATCTTACTGATAACGATTGTCTGTGGATTTACCTTTCTAAGCCACATACCGATAAGCTCGGATAATTTTACATCCGCACGTGCGAATACCGCTTGTATCCATAAACGGAAAAACTTGACAAACAGCAAAAAAAACAGCAGCAGCACTATTCCGCCGATAATCAGAGCAGCGATAATTATTACTCTCGTTGGATCAGCCTGGGCAATTAACATATCTGATAATTCATACATCTCCCGGTCCTTTCATTAAGTTTCATCTAAAACTCTTACGGTTAACTGTGTACTTTCAACTTTTATTACTTTTACTTGTTTTCCTTTTTCGACATAACCTTCCTCAGCAACACATTCGACCCTTTTACCGTCAAAATCCACCATTCCGACAGGCCGAAGGTCGCTCAATACACGACCTGCCGCGCCAAGCATATCTTTCAATTGCTGAGTGTCTGAAATCCCCTCACCGGGCTTCTTATCAGGCGGTGCTAATGTTACACTTTTGCCGAAACGGGTATTGGGAAAAATTTTATAAGTAATAACAAGCACTATCGGTATTTCAATAAAAGCCGTAACAATACCTGCCCAGCCCGGCACCATCTCGCTCTTGAAAAATATCATCAGCCCCCCTACTAAGCAAGCCAAAGCACAAATACTGATTATCCCGCCGCTCGGCACGAATATTTCCGCAACTATCAGCACCGCGCACGCGAAATAAAGAAACAAAGCTAATAAAAGCCACCAATCCATACATATTCCTTACTTCTTTGTCATTCCTGCGCAGGCAGGAATCCATATTTAGCCCCGCGTTTCACGCGGGGTTTCTGTAGAGCATCAATTATCCTTCTTTCCCCTCAAAACGCAAGTGAAATTCCTCTCTTTTCACAGGACAGAATTTACCCACCTTGTTCTTTGTAGTCCCGTAGGGACGAAGTAGGATGCACAGAGGGATTTATTTAGCCCTGGGTTTCACCCAGGGTTTTCTTTTTTGTGATGGGGTTCCCGTTTTCTCAAATCTTAAATCTCAAATCTTATAGTTCCTGTCCTGAGCGCAGTCGAAGGATTCGATATTCATCCGCCTG
>JAFGGH010000097.1 GCA_016930645.1 Sedimentisphaerales bacterium | reverse complement strand
CCGATTCCTTTCAGAATAAACATCCTGAAATTTTTATCGGCAATCCCAATGCAACTGCTAAAAGCAAATGTTACGAGGTACTAGTGTATTGTAAGAAATAAATATTGTCAGTCCTGACGTTAGTCACTGACAGGTGTCGGATTAAACAGCGTAGTATCCCTTACCATTACGTTCAAGAATTTTGCGTTTTACGAGATTTGAAAGTATATTTCGATAGTGTGAGCTATTATCATATCCTGCCTTTTTTAAAAGCACTGGGCCTTTTAATGTGTCTTTGCCCAAAGCTTCAAGTATATAACTTTCTGTATCAGTCAATTTGAACAGATTTTTGTCAGACTTAGCTTTCTGCTCTGGTTCTGCTTCCGCTCGCACCGTGCCAGTAGCTTTTATCTGTTTTGTAACCCGGTTGCGAAAATTGTTAACCTGACTCTCAAACAGCTTTAGCGGGAACTTCGTCCACTTGTCATTGCAAGAAAAATCAGCTTTGGCTCTCAATCCGATGCCGGAGCTAAAACTCGCGAGATTTTGATGACGGTCTTGCACACATTGAAAAAAAGAACGGCAGATGTAACGTCAGTTTTCAAGTCCGCTCTTGATAAGCTTGCCGAACAAAGCGATATTGCCCCTTATAAAGCCATCTTCAGCTTTAATTCATCATAAAAACCCCTTCACCACCCATAACTGAGGGATTACTTTTTTGATTAAAAATTATCGCTTGGGTCAACATATTTGAGCGGGTTATTGACGCAATAGGTGTATCTGTTCAGTGCCTGGGAGGATAATTCATCCTGAACGACCGAATCAGCCTGGATAAAACGTGCTATTTCCGGGTCGTAGTAACGGGTGCCGTAATAATACAGGCCGGTTTCCTCATCTAACTGCTGGCCTGTATAGCGGTTGGTTACGCTAAAGGCCTCGGTATTGTTTTTGTGCTCCTCGTTGCCGAACGCCGAATCCCGATATATCGGGATAATGCTGAACAAGATAACCGTCTCTATCGGTCATAACCTGTGATGAGCCTAAATGGTCGCTGTGGTAGTAATAGAATACCGGGTCGTAGGTAGGCGGGTCGGCGTAGCAGATTTCGGGGGTAGTAGCTATGAAAAGAGCGGCGATAATCGTTATACCAAGGAACTGGCGATACGGATTTTTATAGAAGAACATATACCCACCGCGTGGACTTTTTCTTAGCCTGATGCCGATATACAGACCGGCTATCATACCAAATCCGAGCAGTGTAAGAGAAGTTCTTCCGCCGCCGAACAGGCCTGCGTATGCCGTTTCAGCCATTTCGTATGATTTTTTCAGGTAGGGATTACCGTTTATTATACAGGCAATGGTGCTTGCCGGCTCGAAGGTAGCTACCATTTTATCGCCTGCAAAGACATGGCAAAGGACCTTTCCGTTCTTTATCTCGTATATGTCACCAATCCAGATTTGTGTTGGATTCCCATTGACCTTTTTCCAGACCCTGTCGCCGCCTGCTTTGCAATTTTGCTGCTGCTGAAAATCGGGGTCTTCAATTCGGTAAGCAAATTCCAGGCCGATGGTGAAAATGCTCTTAAACACTACTACGCCTGCCAGGTCGGTGACGACATCGCCAACGATATTTTTAGTGCTTGATTTGCTCTGTTGAAAACCGTCGAGATTGTCATTTCGAGCGTAGGCGACAAGGTCGCCGGAGTCGAGAAATCTATTAAAAATCTGATTTCTCCACTTCGTTCATCCCGATAAATCGGGATTCACTTCGGTCGAAATGACATCTTTTCAACAGAGCATGCGTGATTATCATTCTTGACTGCCTAAGCCGGCGCATCTACAATCGCACCCGTTATGACTGAACAAAATACAATCGACCAGAACTATATGCGCCTGGCAATCAAGCAAGCCGAAATCGCTGATGAAAACGGTGATGTCCCTATCGGCGCTGTCATAGTCCATAATAATCAGGTTATCGCAAAGGCATACAACCAGCGGGAACAATTAAAAGACCCGACCGCACACGCAGAAATCATCGCACTTACCCAGGCCGCAGCGGCTTTAGGTAGCTGGCGATTAAACGGCTGTACGATTTATGTTACACTCGAACCCTGCACTATGTGCGCGGGAGCTTTGGTTTTAGCTCGGATTGACAGGTTGGTTTACGGCTGTGACGACCCCAAAACCGGCGCGATAAAAAGCCTCTATAATATAGTTCAGGATAACAGATTAAATCACTTCGTTGAAGTAACCGCCGGCGTCTTAGAAGAAGATTGCTCCGCCCTGCTTTCTGATTTCTTCACCCGCCGCAGAAACGAAAACAACCAATAGAAATCACTTCGCTTTTTTCCGTAGATGTTCAATCACCGTGCGCAAAGTTATCTCATTGGCTTTCATTGCCTGTTCGACGGTTACATCAGGCCCAACGTGAATAAAACCAGCCACTGAGCAACTGCATCTTTGTGCTCTCTTATAATTAAACGCCAACAACGCAATATAATTACACAAGAAATCGCCCGGATTACCTTCGGTATCCACCCAGGCTGTAATTCCAGGATTAGCATCGTTGACAGCATCAGCTATAGCCTCCATCGGCAAAGTTGCGCTAAGCGTATCATTAACATCGATAAAGCTTATCGGCGGTGAAACATCAGGCTGGGTTGGAACAAGATAATCATCGTGCCATTTAGCGAGATTGACCGCCTTTGTTTCAATTTCCCACGGGCCGTCCCCCAATCCGTAACTGATTATAACCGTAGGCCTTAGCTTAGAAGTTATTCTTCGAAAGTCACTGTATGTATCCTGGTAATCGACCTCAAAGTCACCATCGCCTTTCGGATTTACTTCCGTTCCACCATCAAATGTTGGAAAGTACGCATAGACATCATAGCCAAGCTCCTGCCAATCTTCTCCCTGCCAACCTGCAGGATTCAGGTCAGGATTATTACTAAAAGGAATGAGCATCTCATTCGCAGGCGGCCAGTATCCGGTCAAAAGAATTTTCTCCCTCTGCCCGCAACCACAAACAAAAAGAAAACTAACAATCAAAACCACCACAGAGTTTTTTTTATTCATCTCTACTGGTTATTTCTATTAAATGGTAGCCGAACTGGGTCTGTACCGGGCCTTGCACTTTTCCAACCTCTGCGCTGAAGACCACATCATCGAATTCCTTTACCATCTGCCCGGGGCTGAAACTGCCCAGGTCACCGCCCTGCTGGCCGGATGGGCATTGTGAATGTTCGGCGGCCATCTCCGCGAAATCGGCACCCGATTCGATTTGTGCCTTTAAGTTGTTACATTCCTGTTCCGTCTCTACCAAAATGTGTCTTGCTGTCGCCGTAGCCATAATTCATTCCTTCAAAATTAGCAATTTGCATTAAATTCAATTATTCAGAAACGACTTTCAAAGGCTTACCGTCGGGATCAGCGAACCTTACATATAACTGCCATCCCTGAACCACATCGACCAGCTTGACGACAACCTTGTTCCAGCCCTGTTTCAAAGTAATACCGGGTACTTTATCACTATCAGGCTCCGCACCTCGACGCTCTTGTTTATAGGTATGCACCAATTCTTCATTCACATATACCTTTACATAATCATCGGAACCCAGATAGAGAGTACAGTTTTTCATATCTGTCGGGCTGTAAACATAAGCACCGAGATAAGCTGCTGCATAATCTATATAACCATAAACACTATCAACATCAACAGAACTATCATCGGCTTCGACCCTTTGCCAGTTTTTACCTTCAATTTCCGCACCTTCTTTGGGTGTGAGTTTGGCCTCATCTTCTATAAAAGCGATATCTACCGCGTCCTGGCATGCCCATTCCCCCCCGTACTTATCACCGTCATACTCATAAGGACCAAGAACCAGCCAGTTTTTTACATAATACTCTGCACCCAGCCAGCTTGTTTGCTCTTCTGCCGTAGGCAGCAGATAATTGGCTGTTATCTCGTCCTTTTTTGCTTCGGCGGGAATTAATGATTTGATTTCTTTCGCTTCTTCCACAACAGGTTCGACAATTTCCGGCTCTGCCGCAGGCTGCTCGATCGGTGCCTCTTGTGCCCCGACGGTCTCTGTTACCACCGGTTCGTGTGATATTTTCTGTTCATCGGTACAACCGGTAAAAATAAATAACAATATTAAACCCGTAACGACAAACTTGACTGATTTGTGCTTTTTCAATTCCATACTCTGTTTCCTTTCATTATGTTACCAAGGAGATTGATAAAAAGCTGTAACAGCACACTCTGAACATCTTATGTCGCTATCATTGTGTCGGAAACGGAACGCAATAGCAAGGAGATTTTATAAAGGCATATCCTTTCGGTTCCGGAAATTTCGCCCGAGGCCACCATTCGGCAACTAAATTAATCAAATAGTTAGCAATAAAAAACGTCATCGCCAGGCCGACCGCCCTTCCGCAAAATCATCGAAGTCATCTCCCAATTCAATCTTTTTCTTAGAGCTTCTAACAAAATGAATTGTCGCATCGAAAGCGTGCGTTTTTTCGGCCGGCAAGGCGGCAGGGCCAAAATCGCCGCAGGTATCCCGATAAATCGGGAAAGCTATTTCGAGGACGATTTTGCGCCCGACAACGCAGCCGGGCGGAAAATAAGCCGCTTGAATGCAAAGACATTTTGTTAGACGCTCTTAATTCGTCATTTGTCATTCGCTATTTATCCGCCGGCTTTTTGGCGGATTCGTTACTCGTACTTCAAATTATCATTGTGGTTTGGTTCATTCGTAAATGCAATTAAAAATCAAGGCGGCAAATCGCATACGAAGAAACAATAATATCACTTGAAAATACCTGTGCGGTTAAGATATTGCTTGCCGGCTCCGGTCTTTTTAATTGTCATTGTTCCTATGGTCACAGGGCCTTTCGCTCTGGCCTCTTCGGGTATTTCCACGATTTCTCTCGGCCCGCGGTCCTTGTGAAGATTCCACATATAATCTCCTTCGGCTATGATGGGAAGGCTTTTCATCTCAAGGTGCAGTCCATCCGCCGTAACCTTGCAGACAAGATAGTCCTGTGTATCTACAACCTTACGTCCCCAGGATGAGCCATGCACAATCTGCCAGATACCGTCCGATTCACTAACTGTAACGGCGTGATGCTCTCCACAAAGATACAGGTCAACGCCGCCTTGCTTTAAGACCTCCCAGAACTGGCTTTGTCTTCCTCCTTCTATCATCAGCTTACTGGACGAGCGATACCTAACCGGACCAAATACGGGCACATGTCCCTGAACAATAATATAGTCGGCATCGGCGTGCTCAGCCAGTACACCTCTAAGCCACCTGAGCTGTTCACCAAGAACAGCCGTATGTAATTTATCATCCTGTATCTCGAAAGTCTCTACCGTCACCACCAAAACGTTTTTATGAAGAACATAGTAAGCAAGTCCTTTTTTATTCTCAGGTCCGTTATCCGGCATCTGTAAATGTCGAACAAAGGCCTGTTCGAAATGCGGAACCAATTCGAGTTTTTCTTTGGGCCACGGGTCATCACCAAGCTCATGGTCGCCTACCGCGACGTAATATTTCAATCCGTGCGATTCCATTCTGCCAATCCACGCCTGATAGTATAATGCCGACATCTGCTCGACACATTTTGGCCCGTCCCACCAGTGGCCGTTTACCAAATCACCGGCTATCAAAACAAAATCGGGATTCTCCGATTTGACTTCGCCCAGATAGTAATCCACCGCCGAATCCCAGCCAGGCCAGGGATTAGGAACGTCGAAATTGAAAAAGTCCGGAAAGCTGACAAACGTCCAAGCCTCTTGACAAACCGCTCTTTGCCGATTCGCCGGAAGATTTTCCCGCTTTGTCGTTTCAGATATTCTGCACGCCGGTAATACTGCCAGCACAAACAAAAAGATAATGCCGCCTCGCCATAGCAAACCTGCCTGTAAACTTCGATGTAATACATTCATTAATTTATACGCCGTCTTTATCAGTATTTTACAGCTTCTTCACGGTTTCTTTTGCTATTTATTCTTTACTATGTCACTCAGCTCCGCAATTTGATTGTGCAGCTTTTTAATCTGGCGCTTCAGACCGTTGCGGTGAATAAACTGCCAGGAAATAATTTTTATCTGATTCATCAATACTACACAGCAGATAAAAATGCCTGCAAACATAATCTGGTTTTTCACTTCTTCTGATTTATAGAACTCGATGCCCGACCAAATCGCCCCGGCAATAATAATGATTCCGAATGCCCAGATGATAATTATAAACGGAAGCATCCGCCAATTATAGAAGTCCCTTATTATCGTCCAGAGTGAATCCTCCCCGAAATTATTGGTAACTTTTGTCTCTTCGCTCATTTCTTGTCTCCTTAATTTAATCTACCTGATATTATTATCGTAGTATTTGGGCTGTTTGGGCAATATTTTTATACAATACGGTGTTTACAAACCAAAAACCGCACAGGGGCTGGACTAAATCCGGGTTTTATTGTAACATTGGCATCTTGCCAATGTCCATAGGCTAAAAACCTGTGATACATGGAGAGGTGTCCGAGCGGCTTAAGGAGCAGCCTTGGAAAGGCTGTGTACGGCTTGTCTGTACCAAGGGTTCGAATCCCTTCCTCTCCGGTCTTCGTCCCGATATCCCGATAAATCGGGAGGGACTGCGCCCCGGCAAGCCGTTGGCGGGATGAGAACACGCGCAGACGCCAAGCATCATGTCGAAGACATGGCAGCGAATCCCGCCTTCTCCGTTTGGAAAGGTTATTGATTAAGATTAAGGGATTAATTTGAAATTATTTTAACAAAGGATGGGTAATGGGGGTGCAGGGATTCGAACCCTGGACCTACGGCTTAAAAGGCCGTTGCTCTACCAGCTGAGCTACACCCTCGATAAAACTCGAAAATTTCATTATATCCACGAATAAGCACTAAGTATACCTTAAACTTCAAAAAGTCGTAATGGGTCAGTTACAGGGGTGTCGCGGGCTTCCAGCCCGCGAAAACGCGGCCAAGATGGCCGCGACACTGCTATTCCCCACCCAT
>JAFGGH010000096.1 GCA_016930645.1 Sedimentisphaerales bacterium | reverse complement strand
TTTGCATAAAAAAGGTAAGATTTGTAGAGACTTCTCTACAAATGTAGAGACGTAAGTATCGTAGCCGTAAAGAGATAGCCACAAAAGACTTAAAATAGCCTAATTTTGAATTGTGAATTTTTAGTTTTAAGTTATGGTTTTTCATTTTTAGATTTGCGATTTTAGTTGCCAAGTGTTCACTGTATGGTGAACCATTATGTAATATAACATATTATCAAACTTTTGTCAATTAAAATCTTTGCATTTTCTTAAAAAAAGTGGTTTTTTTCGAGATACGCGATACAAGCGACCCGTCTTCGTCTCGTTGAGTCGGGACTACGCCGAGGCAGGCGAGCGACGAATTTGTACACCCCCTGCGCATTTGATCGCGCGCAACCCCTACAATCCCTACATTCGTCCTATCTTAACACATTTGGATGGTTCTGAAAACCGCCTTTTTGACCTGAACATCAACTTGTCTCTTCTTCTTGCACTACAACTTAATAGTCAAAGAAGAAAAAAAATCGCAAAAAAGTGATAAAATTTCAACTTTTTTGTTTACTCTTAGTAAATGGTGCTTTATAATACCGCAATATTGTTAACGTATTTTGAAAGGAATACTGGGGATATAATTAGATTTAATTGATTTTGAGGAGGTAGTAAAATGAAGAAAAAAACAAAGACAAATTTTTTCAAGGATTGCAGACAAACACCTTATAGAATTGGAGTATTTAAAGGTGGGTAAAGGAGAGATTGATGAAAAAAAATTAACTCAAATGGATTTTAATAAAATAATAAAGGAGTATGTCAGAGTTTATTATAAATTAGCAAAAATCAAGGGGAGGGATAAGTTTTTGGAAATTAAAGATTATTATGAATCCGGGCTGAATAACAACAAAATGGAAGATTGCCTTATAATCGAGGAAAAAAAAGAGAAGGAGCTCATAGAAACGTGCCATCAAATATTGGATATAAACCCGGAAAGCCTAAAAGAACCGATTAAAGATTTGATGGATAAGGCAGACTTCATAAGTTGCGAGTTAAATTCAGTCCGCCTTAAAATATGGAGTATATTGGTAGACAATTAGAATATAACATTTAACCTCTCCCGGAAACACGGATGTCGCCGATTGCGTAAGTATGTTACCATGGATCATAAAAAGAGTGAGGAATGTACTTTCTTAAAAAACTGAAAAAGTGTCAAAATGGCTAAAACAACTGAGTACAACTTGTCTAAAAAAATTATAAACCTTTTGGAATCCAAAGGGCACTCTCTCGAAGAAATAAGCAAAGCTGCCGAACTCAGCAAATCTTCAATTTGCCGAATTAAAAAAGGGGAGCGATCTCTAACACTCTCCCGCTTAAAAACCATAGCATCAAATCTAAAAGTTCCGATACCTGTACTTTTATGGGGTGCGATCAATTCGCTTCCATATCCTCAGGAACTCGAACAGCAACATCAAGATCTTAAGGCTGCGCTTGATAAATCGAAGTCTATCCGCAAAATGCTTGATTGTTTATAGATGGTTTTTACTCAGTTATTTACTTACAATTGAGAGACTGTGATTAAATTGGTAGTTCAGAAAAGGTGTTCTAATCACTTCCTACACTATTTTCTTTAACTACAATTGACCAGCAACTTCTCAAGTACCCAACCTCTGAAACTTCAAATCTCGAATCAGCGGTTCGTTTTTGAACTTTGCGTTGTAGTTTTACCTTTTTACTTTTTACTTACTTATCCTCTGTGCTCTCTGCGTCCTCTGTGGCTAAAAACCTCTGTGGCAAATTTTTTATTATTCAATCAACGATTAGATTCGTCGCTCGTTGTTCGTATCTCGTTATTCGTCCTTACTTCTATCCCGACAACTCGGGATTACATTCTACATTCGATATTCATCCTTTATTTTTCCTTGTATTAATGGCGTCCGGATATTATAATTCACTCTGATAATTAATATGCAAAGGAGAATAGAATGGACATACTTTGGGCACCATTACAATCAAAAGTAACTAAGGATATTTGTGCACATATGTCTGCAAAGGAGAGAAAAACAGCAATAGGCCTTGCCTGTATGCTTGGGCTCTGGATTGCAGGATGCATGAACCTGATTGTCTTCTTGATTGTCTTCCAGAGAAGTACCATCTTAATAGCGGTCGTACCATTCTTGTTTGTTGTGTTTGTGTTGGGATTCAGCAGGATTATCAGGAAACAGAAGAAGTTTCTTGTGAATACTCAGTATGCAAGAAATAAAGGGTATACTCAAGATCAAATGTGATTCGTATAACAACTGTTTTCAATAGACACACTAAAACGCAACGCTAAAGTATGTCGCTCTTGCCAATGCTTGTGCATCGCAGAGATTCACAAGGCTAAGCTACCCCTTCGAAGCTGCCGGCTCACCCTCTGAATTCTCAAATCTTAAATCTGCGATTTATTTTTGAATTCCGCGTTTTATTTCTTGTCCGCCGAAGTCCCGATGTCATTTATCGGGATGGCTATATTACTTAGTGTTAATTCGTGGAAAGGTTTTTTGGGTTTTGTTAAGCTTCGAAAACGTATCACGCAACCGATACGCGCCGCAAAACCGCAACCTATTTTACGAGTCTTTTATCCCTGTGCCTCTGAACCTCTGTATCTTCGTGTTAAATATCTGTGTCTTCTGTGAAATCCGTGGCTAAACGGCTTTGTTGTTGACAGACCTTCATTCAGGCCGTATATTACGTGGCTTTATTTGCGCATGTGTTTTTAGGGTGGTTGTAACACCTCTAAAAAGCAATGAAATTCGGTGAAAAGTAAAAACAAGGAGAACCTTAAGATGGCACAAAAGTACGTATATTTCTTCGGCAACGGCAAAGCCGAAGGTAACGCTAAGATGAAAGAAATATTAGGCGGCAAAGGCGCCAACCTCGCTGAGATGACAAACCTGAAAATCCCCGTCCCGCCCGGCTTTACAATCGCCACCGTCGTCTGCGACGAATATTACAAATCGAAGGGCAAATGGCCCAAAGGCCTGGCAGAAGAAATCGACAGGAACATCGTCAAGCTCGAAAAGGCCATGGGCGCCAAGTTCGGCGACCCCAAAAACCCGCTGCTCGTCTCCGTGCGAAGCGGCGCCGCAATCTCGATGCCCGGCATGATGAATACAGTCCTGAACCTCGGTCTTAACGATTCCGTCATCGAAGGCATTATCAAAAAGACCGGCAACCCTCGTTTCGCCTATGATATTTACCGCAGGTTCATCGATATGTTCGGCGATGTCGTGATGAACTGCCATCACGAATATTTCGAGCACGAAATCGACAAAGCCAAGAAAAAAGCCAAAGTCAGGCTCGACAACGAGCTTTCCGCCGACCAGCTAAAAGAGGTCGTCCAAAAATACAAAGCCATCTACAAAAAGCACGTCGGCAAAATGTTCCCGCAAACCGGCAAAGAGCAGCTAACTCTCTCCATCAACGCCGTCATTCACTCATGGCAGGCCGCGCGGGCTATCAAGTACCGCCAGCTAAACAATATCACCGGATTGCTGGGTACTGCCGTAAACGTCCAGACAATGGTCTTCGGCAACATGGGCGAAGACTGCGGCACGGGCGTATGCTTCACACGCAACCCAAGCACCGGCAAGAAGGAATTCTACGGCGAGTTTTTGATGAACGCTCAGGGCGAAGATGTCGTCGCAGGTATCCGCACACCGATTGAGCTGAAAAAGCTCGGCAAGGTAATGCCGAAGGCATATAAGGAGCTGACCGCTCTTATGACCAGGCTGGAAAAGCATTACAAAGATATGCAGGACATGGAATTTACCATTCAGGAAAAGAAGCTGTACATCCTACAGACCCGTACCGGCAAGCGAACTGCCGAATCGGCGGTCGTAAGCGCCGTCGATATGGTAAAGGAAAAACTCATCACGCCTGCCGAGGCGGTAATGCGTGTCCAACCGGAACAGCTCGACCAGCTTCTGCATCCGCATTTCGACCCCAAGGCCAAGCGCGATGTAATCGCTACGGGATTGCCCGCTTCACCCGGCGCCGGTGTCGGCCAGGTCGTTTTTGACGCTGAGACCGCAGAAGCCTGGAAAGCCAAAGGCAGGAAGGTCGTCCTTACAAGAATCGAGACCAGCCCGGAAGACATCGGCGGTATGGACGCCGCGGTCGGCATTCTCACCGCGCGGGGCGGTATGACCAGCCACGCCGCGGTTGTCGCACGCGGTATGGGGAAGCCATGTGTTGCCGGTGTTGATGAGCTGAATATAAATTACAAAGCAAAGAAAATGACCGTCGGCAAACTCACCATCAAGGAAGGCGACTGGGTGAGTATAGATGGTTCGAAGGGTCAGGTTATGAAAGGGCAGCTCGCCACTATCGAGCCGACACTGAGTGGAGCGTTCGGTGAATTTATGAAGATGTGCGACTCCATCCGCAAGCTCGGTATCCGTACAAATTCGGATACGCCGGGCGATTCGAAACGGGCACGCGACTTCGGGGCAGAAGGTATTGGGCTTTGTCGTACCGAGCATATGTTCTTCGAAGGGGACCGGATATGGCCTGTCAGGCAGATGATTCTGGCGGCGGATGATTACGCGAAGATGATTGACGAAATGGACGCCGTCGAAACCGATAAGGAAAAGAAAGCTATTGAAAAACAACACGCAGAAGCCAAGAAGAAATTCGAGGGGGCACTTGCAAAACTGCTGCCTTATCAGCGTAAAGATTTCGAGGGTATCTTCAAGGCGATGGCGGGATTGCCGGTAACTATCAGATTGCTCGACCCGCCTCTGCATGAGTTTTTGCCTCAGGATGAAAAGACCCAGGCTGAAACGGCCAAGTGGCTCGGTGTGAAACCGGCATTGGTAAAGCAGATGGTGGAACAGCTTCATGAGTTCAACCCGATGCTCGGCCATCGCGGCTGCCGATTAGCGGTAACATATCCGCCTATCTACAGGATGCAGGCAAGGGCGATTATCGAAGCGGCATTGAATGTCCGCAAGAGCGGCAAGACAGTGCTGCCGGAGATTATGATTCCATTAGTCGGCTCCGTCGAAGAATTGAAATTTGTAAAGAATGATGTCGTTGATGAAATTAACCTGGTCTTTAAGCAGAGAAAATCGAAGATTAAATATATGGTCGGCACAATGATAGAGATACCGAGAGCGGCATTGACCGCAGATGAAATCGCGACCGAAGCGGAATTTTTCAGTTTTGGTACTAACGACCTGACGCAGATGGCGATGGGATTTTCGCGAGACGACGCGGGTAAGTTCCTCGGCGAATATGTCGCCAAGGGTATTTACGCGGCGGACCCGTTCCAGAAGCTCGACCAGACAGGTGTCGGTAAGTTAGTTGAGATGGGCACGAAGCTGGGCAGAAAGACGCGCAAGAACCTTAAGGTCGGTATCTGCGGTGAGCACGGCGGCGAGCCGAGCAGTATTGATTTTTGTCACAGGACAGGATTGAATTATGTTAGCTGTTCACCGTTTAGAGTGCCGATAGCGAGATTAGCAGCGGCACAGGCAGTAATCAGGAACGGATAGGGCTTAGGGTTTAGGGTATAGCGTGTAGTAAAGGCGCGGCTAAAGCCGCGTCTTTTTTTACATGGATCTTTTAGACGCAGATTTTTTGTAGCCACAGAGCGGCCGTGTTGGATTTCAAGGATTTTTTTAAGATGTTTTTATAGCCACGAAAAAACGCAAAATTACACAAAGAATAAAACCACTACCTGTCATTGACAGGTAGTGTGTTTTTAGATGCAAATTAATGCTGATTTATGTAGTAGTAATTAAGTAATTAAGCACATACTTAAGCCGTGTTCCAATGCCTGATGTTTTTATACGCTGATCCGCTTTTGGCGGACAAGTTCCACTGATTTCTTTACCATGAATCCGCCTACGCTAAAGCTACGCCGAGACAAGGTTCATGAAGAAATTGAAGATATAAAAAAAAGAGGTCAGGAATCAGAAGCCAGAATTGTTAATCGCTGATTTCACTGATTACTTTGATTTTTATCCACGAATTAACACGAATGAACACAAATATTTACCACAGAGCGGCTGTGTCAGATTTCAAGGATTTTTTTAAGATATTTTTGGAGTCCATAGAGTTTGGTTCCTAATCATAGTATTAAGAATAATAAGCAATTTACGCATACATGCGGTAATGACCACTTTGTAAGCTTTGCCGTTTTGCTTGAGACGCTCAGCAATCGCATGTATGACCGGATTGAAACGACAAGCGGTAAAGGCAGCCATATACAAAACACTGCGGACATCTTTGCGGCCGCCCCAGATGTGTGCTTTGCCATCGTATTTTCCGGAGGACCGGTCCCAAGGAGCCAATCCAGCCAGGGCGGCAATTTCCTGTCGGTTGAGTTTACCAAGCTCCGGCAGATTTGCGATGAGCATAGCAGAAATTTGCGGACCTACACCCGGCGTGCTTTGGAGGATACGGTCTTTGTTTTTGAAATCGTCATCGGCATCTATATATTCCCTGACGAGATTATCTATTTCATCGATTTGAAAATCCAAAGTTTTAATCATCTTTTGAATGCTCTTTTTGACCTTCGGATGATGAATCATAAGCAGACGATTGGATTCCTGAGTTCGCAGGTCGTTGAGCTGCCTTCGTCATCTGACAAGTTCGGACAACTCAACGGTTTGTGTCGTAGCGTGCGTTTTAGGTGCAGGTTTGACAATCTGCGCGAATTTAGCCAGCACCTGTGCATCGATGGTGTCAGTCTTTGCCCATTGGCCCATACCTTTTGCAAAGTCGCGCACTTGTTTTGGGTTTACAACGACAACAGGCGAAGATTCGTTGAGGAGTTCGGCAGCAAGCGGTCGTTCATAACCGCCGGTTGCTTCGAGAACGATGAGTGCAATAGTTTGGTTTTGAAGATTTTTACAAAGTTGGCGATGGCCATCAGGTGTGTTTGGAAGACAGGTTTTGAGGAGGTCTGGGCAGGCGGCCACCTTACGCAAAAAGTGCACTTAAAATCAAAAGACGAGATTGGGACTCTCGGCCATGCTTTTAATAGTATGATAGAGGATTTACAAAAGACAACCACATCAATAGACAATCTGAACGTGGAAGTCGATGAACGCAAAAAGGCCGAAGGGGAATTGAAACGGATAAATAAATATATGATGTTATCCAATAGGCGCCTCGAAGAATTTGCCTATATATCCTCTCATGACCTGCGGGAACCGGTTAGAAGAATCCTTGCCTTCGGCACATTATTGTCAAAGTCACTGACTGGAAGACTGAGCGATGACGAACAGGAAAATCTTGACCTTATGCTCGACGGCACCGACAAAATGGGCCAAATGGTTGAGTCGCTGCTGACTTACTGGCGGATTACGACAGGTGACATGAAATTTAAAGAAGTAGATTTGAATGACCTCATCCAGTGGCTGAAAGATGAAAATTTATCCACTATTCTTTCAGAGACCGGCGGAGCTATAAACATTCCTGAAAACCTGCCCGCTGTTTACGCCGACCCCGTCCAGATGCGCCAACTGTCAGAACATCTTATAGCAAATGCTTTGAAGTACCGCAAAGAGGGTGTCCGGCCGGAAGTCATTATCCGCGCTCACAGCAAAGATGACGGCACGATTCGGGTGGAAGTGCAGGACAACGGGACAGGAATTACACCCGAGCAATTTGAAAATATCTTTTCTATGTTCAGGCGCCTCAATCCCAGAGAAAAATCCGACGGCCCGGGTGTAGGCCTGACAATGTGCAGGAGAATAATTGAAAGGCACAATGGGGATATCGGGGTCGAGTCCGAGTACGGGCAAGGCTCGACATTCTGGTTTACTGTGCCTGCCTTACAACCTTCAAAACAACAGCAGCAATTGGAAACAGCGAATATTAAAGCGTAACTTTTTTCCCACTTTAAACGGAACTCATATCAAATATCGCAGAAATCGCACAAATGCGCTGCACTATTGACAATATTAAATATTCAATAGATAATAGTTAATCTTTACGGTGAGAGTAGCTCAGCTGGTTAGAGCACCAGATTGTGGATCTGGGGGTCGCGGGTTCGAGTCCCGTCTTTCACCCTTATATTCGTCGCTCGTATCCCGTCGCTCGCGCTCCGGGCTTTTGCGTTCCGGGCTTTTGCGCTCCGGGCTTTTGCGCTCCGGGCTTTTGCGCTTCGGGCTTTTGTTATAAAAACAGGGAGCAGCTATCCCCCGAAAGCTGCCCCCT
This sequence comes from Sedimentisphaerales bacterium, assembly GCA_016930645.1. Classification (GTDB taxonomy): domain Bacteria; phylum Planctomycetota; class Phycisphaerae; order Sedimentisphaerales; family Anaerobacaceae; genus JAFGGH01. Next base: position 21,192 of record JAFGGH010000096.1, on the reverse strand, counting down.
TCGATGCATCACCCCACCATCAGCATCCATCACCCCCCCATTTACATCACCCCGTAGGAAATTTTATCTTCTTTTTCTCCTGATTAAAGCTAATCCGCCTAGTCCTAAAAGCGCGATTGTGCAAGGTTCGGGGACAGTCGAAAGACGCTGGTGATAGATTGCAACATCGTTAACGGTACTGGATATAGCAGGCCCAAGCGGGTCATAACCGGTCGCATAGCCGTGAACCTGCGAACCAAAAGACACGGCCTGCGAATCACCGGTATCATAAAAGTACTTTAACGAGCCGTTCCATGATAAAGCCAGGATATAGTACTTTCCGACATCAAGAGAGACATTAATTAAGCCGGAAGAATACCAATCCTCACCGTGGCCTGTAACTGCATAAGAGTTTTTATGAATCTGATTGTAAGTCCCAAATTCGACAGGCGACTCATAAACATAAAACGACAAGGTCTGTGCTGTTCTGAAATCCAGATAAAACTCCTGTTCTACAAGCGTCCTGCCGGTATCTATTCGGAAGGCATTACCCTTGGCTGTCCAGGGATTCTCGTAAGATGAATTAGATGTGTCACCAACAATATCGAGGTAATCCGATTGTATGTTTCCGGGGCTTTCCTCTAATAATGTCTGCTGTCCATCAATTGTAGCTATGTAAGATGCGCAAGCCTGGTTCCCCATCAAAAGCAGGCCAAGTGTCAGTAAAACCATTAATGTTGCCCAAAGTTTATATGCCCCGCTATTTTGAATATTTATTTTTTTGTAATTTTCCATTTTTCGCCTTTTCTTTTTTCTTAAAGTGTTTTATGTGCCCCCTGTAATTACTTCCGTCTGCGAAATGCCGCTAATGCTCCCAATCCCAGCAGCGCGATTGTGCAAGGCTCAGGAACACATGTAGTCGCAAAATCATAAAGGTCTTTGATTTGCTGTTGCGTAAGTACACTGTCATAAATCACAACCTCATCCATATAGCCGGACCAGAATCCCTCTAATCCGTTTAAGGAATGGTCGGGGTCGGTGGCCCAGGTGTTGGCGCCGAGGGCTATCGGCTCATCGTTACCGACAAGGCCGCCTATAAAAGGATTCGTATCAATGAGAGTATCATTTATATAAAGCTGCATCCCTCCTGCACCAAATGTGAAGGTTGCCATATACCAGGTATTAAGCATAATTGGGTCGCTCGATACAACATAGTAATGGTCACTTGTGCTTTGCAGGCGAACCTCAAGCTCCTTATTTCCGTAGTGGTTGGTTAAGAAAGTGATATGTCCGCCGTTGTCGAAGCCTGCCGAGTCTTTTGAAAACATCGACTTATCCTGCAATATTGCTCCGGTTTCCTTGAACCAGAACTGAATGGTACCTGATGCAAGCTCGAAGGCACTGTTGTGCCCGATGGAAACATAATCATTGCCACCATCGAAATGCACAGCTTTGTTGTTATTGCACTTAAGCGACAAAGCACCCTCCTGGTCTAACAAAACTCCGTTATTGTATTGGCCGTCCTGAATGCTTTTCTCATCGCCTGCAACAATACCAGCGGTCTCATCGAGCCGCCAATAGCTGACAGGATTGAGAGCGTTAACCATATTCACATAATTCGCAAAACAGCTTGGCATTACCGCCGAAAGAATCAATAATGTTATTATTTCCTTCCGCATTTTAAGTTCCTTTCATTATTAAATTTTAAACTTCGTTATTAAGTATGTATCATTTTAGTAATTAACTTTTTACAACAGGCTCGGTTGTTAAAGCCGCCTCTCTTTTCTCCTCAAACCAAACATACCTGCAGCAAGCAGTAATATCGTGCAAGGCTCAGGTATGGCCTCAAGATGTATAACCGTCATTGCGAAGTGGTTCATTCCCGAATAGGAGCTGCCCCATGTCATATAATGAATATTGTTGTCCCAGGTATCGTGCAGCAACACTTGATTATTGTTTGTGTCATAGCCTACCCCGACCATGCTGTGTCCTTCCACCTGAACCATCACCGGACAGCCGGCATCGATTTCCGCCATATAATCAGCAAATGAAAATCCGCCTGCGACTACTGCGTCTATTTTCTGAGTGTAGTTCTCAAGAACTGTATATCCTCTCGATTCGGCAAAAAGTCTCATACCGTGGCTAAGTGCGGTCTGAGGAAGACCATACGCGGCACTCGGAATATAATCATAAAGTTTATTTGCGCTTCCGTATGTCCATAGTAACGTCCCGCCGTCCACATTATTGTCCTTATTGCCGTTAAGATCCATATCCCATTTCCACTGGTTCGTACCCATATAATCAGCAGTGCAGCCGCCCCAGGTATGCTCAGTTCCGCTGCTCTCCCAAGGATCGGGACCATTACTTCCGTAGCTAATCCAGTAATCATCAACATGCCCGTCGGTAACTCTGCCGTCAAAGCCGTTCTGTGTCGCTATCAAAGAAGTAGAGCCGGGGATCGGTGCCCCGATGCCCTGGCCAAGATTTGTAAGAGGCGCTACTCCGCCGTTGGCTGGGCCTGTGTACATATTCGAATATCCGGTACGGTCATAGTATCCGAACATCATGCCCGCCGATGTTGCCGAGCATCCATAGGTCCATGTCGAAGTCGGAACCTGGCTAAGTACAACAGCAGATTGCGGAAGCGCATCAATGGCCCGGCTGCCGTAACCATCAGGCCTTGTCGGGCTGCTTACCATTGACATGAATTCTATTTCACTTGCCCAACTTTGAGAGACTGTAATGCCAAGTAAAATTAATGTTATTATTACTCTTGTTGCTGTCTGTCTTTTTCTCTGGTTTTTCATTTGTTTTCTCTTTCGTTTCCGTGGTTAATCATTTTTATGAATCTTTTTTACGGGTGGACCTTCCAACCGATAATTTGAAATTACTAATTACTTCTTCCGCCTGCGAATCACCGCCATACCTCCAAGACTCAGCAATACCATCGTAGCCGGCTCAGGAGTAAATGCGATTGCTCCAAATGTATGACCAATACAATCTGAACCTCCAGTTGTTACTGCCAGAAGAGACATATCTCCAATAATCATAAATCCCGATGCATCCCCTTCGGCATGGTCGTAATAATTTGTACCGCTTGCTCCCGGACCAAGGTCGCCTAACCATGCATCGCCGGGACCTCCAGTTCCAGGGATTAAACCGCTGGCAAGAATTCCATTAATATAAAAATCATCTCCTGCATTCTGTCCGTCCAAGGCATTTATGAAAAAGTGTGCTGGTCCGCCGTTATAAGAATTCAAAAAATCATAAGTCGCTGTCGCCGTTTCACTACTCGACGCCTTATGTGTATAGCCTGAGTAAACGTTTATCTCTTTTAGGATTGAGGCTTCATTTCCGTAAACCAAAAGCAGCGAGAATCCCTCACCGATGCCTCCGGATGAAGCGTCATCAGTAGCACTGCCAATAGTGTAAACTCCATTGCCGCCGCCTAATATGAGTGATGTAACATCAGCGGTATACGCCGCAGCATAATCACGGCCCCAACACAAGTCATCCCCTTGTCCGGTAAGATTACCCGTTACCGGCGAACCGTTTATTGTTATGGATGCTTCTCCTCCACCGTTTGGACTATCTGTCAGATAGCTCCAGTTCGCATAAGCTTTTACTATTTGACTTCCATTGGGGACTCCAGAAATGTTAACAGAAAATGGCTCTGTCTGTGGCGCACCACTGTAAATACGCGTGCTCGCACCTGCTACGACAAAGTCTCCCTTCAGTGTCGCAGTGTAAATTGGATTCGGTCCCATACCTGTTTCATCTGCTAACACGATAGTGGTAATAATCATCATTATTGTTACTACCGCTAAAATTCTTTTTTGCTTTTTCATCGTTCTTTCCTTTCAACACTTAGGGATTATTGACTTACTCTTTAATAATTTTCTTATTTTTTTCGCCTGCGAATTGCTGCTAATCCGCCGATACCAAGCATTACCATCGTCGCCGGCTCGGGAACCGCCGAGAAATTGTCGAAAAACACACTGCCCGGGTACGGCTGTCCTGAATAAAAGTGGACGTAGGAAATATCCTGTGCTGTTGCCACTGAAAGTGTCAGTCCTCCGTAAATGTGGCTGGCCAGCACCTGATAATCACTTCCGACTAATACATTTGAGGAATTATAGGCTTCCAGGTAAAGAGGGTCCTGGTCCGCGTCATAATCACCCATTACGACAGATACCTGGCGAATGCCGCTTACCAGGAAATTCGCTATGTTGCGTTCCTGGGAATTCCATGTGTTCGGGCCTATTACCGAGTGTATTCCGCTTAATGGGGGGCCGGGAATACTATCAACGACATTCAGATTTCCCATATTGTTGGAAAAGCTGACCCAGGAATAATCGATAGTTGAGTAGCTTCCGTAAACGATGTCCTCAAAGCCCGTAGAATAGGCATTAGCGGTTGTAGCCATGCAAGCTACCAGTGTTACAATAATCAGAAGTGCGATGAGATTTAGTTTCATTAGCATTTTTTTACTCCCAGATTTCATTTGAACCTTTTTTTGCTTTTTCATTGTTCTTTCCTTTCGGTTTACAAAGTTATTGATTTGCTCTTAAATGATTTTCTTATTTTTTCCGCCTGCGAATCGCTGCCATACCTCCAAGGCCCAACAGCGCCATTGTGCAAGGCTCGGGAACGTTGTTAATCTCGAATTTGCAGCTCAGGTATTCATCTTGACTGTCGGTATAGCCAGGCCAGGTCGGGTCTTCTGAGCCGATGGTTGGAGCGGCGTCGCTGAGGAACCATACACCGGTAGACGGCGTAACGTAGCCTGGGTCGGCTTCGAGCTGAAGCACACCGGCATCCCGGACGGTAATGGGTGAGCCCAGCGTAATAGTCCATATGTAGTTGCCGCCAACGGGGAACTGGACACCAAAACCGTCCACGTAAGTGACGTGATCACTTTCAAAGAAATCGAACCATATTACTTCGCCGGCGTTTTGAACGCCTCCAATGAAACGTACCTTATCCATCTCGATATCCGCGTCGTTGATGGAGTCGTAATCGTCATAAGCTATTACACCCTCGGTGTTGGAGATACTGTACCAGCCGCCGCCCTCGTTCATATTCGAATACACGGGGCCTGCGCCCTGATTATCAATTGCAATCGGCGCTGCCGTGACCGAATTACCGCCCAGTATCTGGTAAGTAGAGTAGTTTCCCTGTATTGTTCCATTAGCAACTGGAACAAAAAATCCGACTATAGCAACAATGCAAACTATCGTCTTTGTTGTTCTTTGCTTTTTCATTGTTCTTTCCTTTCAATTTCTGGAATTATTGATTTTCTCTTAAATTACCTATTTTTTCCGCCTGCGAATTGCCGCCATACCTCCGAGGCTGAATATCGCGACCGTCAGCGGCTCCGGTATAGGCGCTCCCAAACCGATAATATTTTCTATGGTATCGCTGATATGGGTTGTTGCACCTGTCAGCGGGTCAACCTCCAAAAGCTCGCCTATGCCGGTATCGTATGGGTCGTTGCTTATTGCAAATAACTTACTCACTTCTTCGTCGTACCATACATCTGTAACACGCTGATAGCTCGTCTCTCCGATATATGTCGCATTGCCCGTAGCCCTGTCGATATGATATGTTATAGTGCTGCCGGAAAGCCTGCTCATCGCCACAAGCTCGTCAATTGATGTATCATAGTCCAGCGCCCAGGCCGGCCCCTGAACACCACAGGCACCGATAAAAGTAGCCTGTCCCTCCGTAGGACTTCCCTGCTCGATGTCTATAGTGTAAAGATTTACATAATCAGTACCGTACATGACATCGTTCTTCTCGTCATACGCCAGGCCGTTGATATAATATCCTCCATAGTTGCCCACCTGGGTATATGTCTTATTGACCACATCAACGCGGAACAAAGCGTTTTGGGAATATGACGTAGCGTAAAATGTGTCCGGGTGGTCCGAATCCCCATCTGTTGCTCCCAGCCAGCCTATCTCAGGTGTCGCAAATAAAAGATTGACTGTCCCGGCTGTGAAATCAACTTCGTAAATGCCGCGAGAGTCTTTAGCACCCACACCATAACACATAGAGCTATGAGCTATTGTAGGTATAGATACTATTAAGAGGGTTATTAGCTTTATAATACCTGTTTTTGTTACGCTCCGGTTTTTCATGAGCACCTTCCTCCTTAAAAGATTAAGGTCTGAAAACTTCCTTCCTGTTATTTCAATATCTTCATCACGGATAAACCGTGTTTACTTTTGCGCCGGGCTTGCGACCTCACTTTAATTTATCTTAGGTCTTCGGTCCAAGCCCAGCTTAGGGGGAGAAAACTCCTCGTGAGCATATCTTCTCACGGCACTTTGCCGTGATGCTCTCAGTTATTAGCTTTTTAAAGAACCTTTTATAAAGTTAACACTATCTAATCAGCCGCCTGCGAAGACCGGGCAGACCGGCTGCCATAATCACTAACATGGTTGGTTCTGGCAGAAAAGCGGCATCAGAGCCATACTCAACTATGACGCCGTTCTCAAGAAAACTCATATCAATTAATCCGCTGCTCAGATTGAGCGTTATTACTACAGAATCCTGGATAGCTCCCAAACCTCCCAGATCAACTATACCGGGATTCGCGATAATACCGCCTTGTGGGCCATCAAGACCGTCAGGACCATCAAGATTAGGACCGGCACTAAAGGCCGTCATTTTAGCTGCATTAGTTGACACCATGTTTACAAGCATCCCTGTGCCTCCGCTATTTCCGTAGCCCCATTCGCTGCTTACATCATCTCCACTAACAAGCTGACTTAAGACATTATCAAAATTCAAAGACATGTCGATTACATCCGGCCCTATTACCACGCTTCCGCCGGTAATCTCCGGCCCCCCCAGGTTAAATGAAATACCGGTTAATAATTGATCTGAATTTGAAAAGCCATCAGGTACTCCGGTTGAAGTGTTTGTCAAAATTATTTGTAGTTCAGTCGGGCCAAATAATGTAAATTCTGCGGTTGCCGATAATCCATCCGGCCCGCTGAAATATATAGGCAACGCTGAAGAATTACCAATTATGATTCCCATTGTTGCAACTACTGTCCAAATTGTCATTAATCTTCGAAATTCCATGGTACTTTCTTTTCTATATTTTCTTTTGTCCTTAACCTGTCCTTAATAAACTCCATTTAAAGATACATCACCCTGTCAGGTTTTAGTCTAAGATTTACCTGATGGTAGCAATGCCCGCGCTTTTTCGGGCAACTCTACACCAAGAGCCTGAGACACCGTCTCAAGTAAAAATTTGTCACTGCAGCGTTCAGTCAAAACCGCAGAGACTCCCATACTTCGTGCCCGAATTTCTTCTGTGGGATTATCCCCTCTGACCATTACTATTGTAGCCAAAGACGGCTTAACCGTTTTAAGTTTCCGGAGAAATAATCCGTCCGGCATATCTTCGAGGTGCCACTTACTGAAGACACCTTCAACTTTTACATCTCTTAACAGGCTGATTGCCCCCGCCGCCGACTCAGCTATGTAAAGGCAGATCGGCAATTCCTGCAAAATTTCTGCCTTGCCGTTCAGACCGACTGTCAACAGATTAGCCTGTACTAAAACCTTCATTTACTTTAACTCCTGTAGTATCGCGTTAAGCTGTCATTGTTAACTGCCCAATAAACTCACTCACTCTGCGCGTACTATCTCTGTATATTAAGCACGGAAATCCGTGTCTAATTTCGCTGCTGGGTGAACAGTCCTTTGTGTTAACTGCCTTTACACCCAGCGAAGAAGGTGAAAGAGGGTTCAAGTTTTGGTGGGTTTTTGGCCCTTTTGGTTTTTTGGTTTTGAACCTTTATTGTTTTATATTAATAACGACAACAATATCGTTTTCACTTTTTAAGCTGGGCGCGCCCATAACATTTCTGTCACAAACGCGAACCCAGCGAAGAAGAATCATATACTTCATAACTTATAGCTATCCCCGATGTCCCGATGTATCGGGATCGGGGCTCATCTTTAACACGCCGGGTTTGTTTAATTTGCATCAACCAAACCCAGCGAAGAAGAGGAGAGAGAGTGAGTTCTTTGTAATGCTCTATCCATATCGCGGCAAGAGCCGCGCTTGATAGCCGCTGAGCTTGCAGGTAATTCTGCGTCGAATCAGCAAGCTCAGCGAAGAAGAGGAGGAGAGAGAGTCGTCAACTCTTATATCTATCCCCGATGTCCCGATGTATCGGGATCGGGGTTTGCTTTTATACGCTGGGTTGACTTACGCCATCCCAGCGAAGAAGAGGAGGAGAAAAAATGAGAGAGTCGTAAGCCTTTATATTTATCCCCGATGTCCCGATGTATCGGGATCGGGGTCGGCTTTCTGCCGGGCTTAAAACCAGAACGGCTAAAAGCCCAGCTTGGGGGGAGAAAACTCCTCGTGAGCATATGAGATCACGACTTTTTAAAGTCATGCTCGCTCTCAAAATAGCGTCCGGTTTATGGAACCTGCGACAGCCCATTGTTCGAGTCTTCTCCCAGGCCGTCAGTTCCATTTACTGAAAACGCTTGAATATTCTGATTTCAAAGAGCAAAGGCAAATATCTCTTAGCTTCGTTCTTATCGGCGTTATTTTTATTTGCCTTTCGCTGGTACTATTAAGCGAACCCCGTGCCAAACTCGTGCCGGAAAAATAAAAAATCTTAAGTCCTTGTATTTACTTGACTTAGAAATGACAAAGTTTTCCGCAGACCTTTTTGAGGATTTATAGCGAATCGACCGAATCAGCCGGTAATATCCGACCTTTCTTTTTGTAAAGCCGGTATCGCCAAAGCTTTACCTTTCAACCGACCACATCGGCCCCCACCGCCCACTCCCGCCGATGTCATGATTTGAAAGTATAGTATAATAGAGCCTAAGAATCACTCCTGTATAAATATACGTTGCTATAATGGTTACAAATATAATATCATAAATTTAAGAATATATGCCATATCCGCTTTATATATAAGTAGATACGTTTGTTTGAAAAGTTGCTATAAATGGAACATTTTCCTTGACATTTAGTTAAACAAATGTTACTATATGGTCGATAGATGCGATATACAGGTTCTGTGAAAAGGTAAAAAATATGGCTTTAAGTTATAACAAATTGATTCGATACGATTTGCTTGATGACGCCGACCAAAGGTTAAAGGAAAGCAAAAAGGAATTTTTCTTTGATTTTTTTTCAGTATGCCAAGAGATAGGTATCGCTGACCAATTCATCAGAGATTGCCCATCTTTCCCTGGTTCAACTAAGTCTATCATTAAAGATGAGCTTGTGTCAGCTATTGGCTCAACATTAGCTATAGAAGGTATCATGCTTAAAGAAGAAGAAATTAAAAAGGCATTGGAAACAACTCCTCTTGAAGACAAAATCCGAAGAAAAGAACAACACGCAGCAAATTCGCGTGACGTATATGACTACATACAAAAAGAGGTCCTCCAAGGCAAAAGCATTGGTGAATTTGTTTATAAGGAAGAACATATTACAACTATTCATAAATTATTTACTACGAATATTGCTTCTTTAGGAAACCAGCCTGGCGCATATAGAAACACAAGCACTTCATTTGGAGACCCAAGAAAAATAAGTTTATGCCAGAATTATACAGATATTTACGTGTCAATGAAAAATTATATCGAATGGTTAAATACCAAAAAAACAGGTTACTTAACCAGCAACCCAATCGCAAAAGCAATTATGTCCCATTATTATTTGACAGAAATTCATCCTTTTGGTGATGGAAACGGCAGAACGGCAAGAGCGGTTGAAGCTATGGTACTATATGAAGAAGCGATAAATCCTTATTGCTTTTGGTCTCTGGCCAATTTCTGGAATATAAACAGAAACGAATATATTACTCATTTGGGAAATATACGTGAGACCTGTGACCCACTGGATTTCATAATGTGGGGGGCAAAAGGTTATCTCGATGAGGTCATAAGAATCAAGGAACGTGTCCTGCAAAAACTTAAATCTCTTATGTTGCGAGATTATGTAAGCTGGTTATTAAGAGAGAAAAAGCATCAACCGCCTGAAAAAAGGATTAACCAAAGGATTCGTGACGTTGTGTTTTTATTAACAGATCTCGGTAAAATACCGCTGGATAAATTTCGGGCTTCTCCACAATACGAATCCTTATATTCCAACAAGTCTTCTAAAAGCAGAGATTTCTCAAAAATGAAAGCGTTAGATTTTATTCGTATTTCTGAAGTTGATGGCAAAAAATTTATCGAGCCGAATTATGATGTGCTTGAGAGATTACGGTATTGACTTCCATGATATTGTCTAAATGAAACCTCGCTGACCCCTTTCAAGCGAACCAGCGGGCCAAAACCGGAGCCGTAGAGTAGAGGCTTAACCCGCCTCCCTTACAAAGAGGTAAGACTTCTGGCCGTCAGACCAAATCCGCCGGTTGATTTATTTACCTGGCGTTTGGCGTTCGGTTTTTATGCAGAAGTCGCTAACTATTTCAGTGGAGTGAATTCCTTAAAGACATCGACCGGTTTTATAGTGCCGTCCGGATTGAAGTCCAAATCACCAATGCAGGTCTCCCTCTTATAACCATTGCCGTCCGGAATCCCAAACCGATGATAGGCGATATAATACTTGTCCCTGCCTGGCACCTTGACGACGGAATGATGGCCTGCGGCCTTGACGATGCCCTTGCCCTTTAGAACAGGATTGTTTTCGGCCTTAACAAAAGGCCCCATCGGCGACTTCGATGTGCCGTAGGCAACACAATATTGCGGGTCTCTCGTATCGTTCTCAGACCACATCAGGTAATAAATGCCGTTGCGTTTGAGCGTGAACGCGCCTTCCCTGAAACCCGGCGTAGTTATATCCTTTGCCTTTTCTTTAAGCGAAATCATATCATCGTTTAGAGGTGCGACAAAACACTTGCCCGAACCGAAATAGATATACCCCTTCCCATCTTCATCGACAAAGACCATCGGGTCAATCATCTGTGCATTGTATTCGCCGCTGGCAATAAGCGGCTTGCCCAGCGGGTCCTTATAAGGCCCTTCAGGACGGTCGGCAACAACAACACCGATATTTTTGCCAGCCGAGACATAGAAATAATACTTGCCGTTTTTAGTTGCGATTGCCGGCGCCCATGCATGTTTTTGAGCCCAGCCAAGGTCTCTCGGTAAATCCAGGATGACGCCGTGGCTTCTCCAATATCGCAGGTCTTTCGAGGAATAGCATGAAAAGGAAGTCGAGCCCCAGCCGTCATGACCGTCGGAAGTCGGGTAGATAAAATACTCATCACCAAAAACGGCGATATGCGGGTCGGCGTTAAAGCCGGCAAGAACAGGCGCCGGAGCTTTGGCGGTATCAACCGATGCTTTGAGCTTATCGACAACTGTTCCGGCAACCTTAAACACCGTGCCGTGCCTTTGACCGTTTACCACTCGAACCTCGCCGGAAATATCTGTCCACGTTTTGAAATCACGGGTTTTATACGCACCGTATTTTCCCTCGCCGTAATAATCGAAGTACGCGATATAATCATCACCTACCTTTGCCAGCGTCGGGCCTTCAGCACGCTGGTTGGAAACGAGAGGCTTATCCATTAACGTATAAGGCCCTTTGACCATTTCCGCCTGGGCAAGATGAATCGGCCCCCACACCCTTTGTTTCTGTTTATCACCTTCCTTTACAGCCACAACGAAACTGTCGCTGAACTTGATAATAGTCGCGTCGATATGGTCGAAGCCGGGGTCGAAGAACAGCTCGGCCTTGCTAAAGGTCTTGAAATCTTTCGTCGTGACATAATAGGTACGGTTGTTCATCCGGTCTTGTGAAACCGTATCAGGAAAACGCCCTTCAACATCCGACGCCCAGAAGATGATATACTCACCTGCGGCATCATCGTAGAACATCTCCGGAGCCCAGCAGTTTTTTGTACCCTCGGTATCAGCCATAACGGGGATAAATTTCTGCTCGGACCAGTTGACAAGGTCCTTCGATCTCGCATAGCCGATACCCTTATCATGCCAGCCGGTTGTCCATACCAGGTGAAACACTCCATCGGTGTCCTGCGTAATATGCGGGTCGCGCATCAGCTTGTTTCCGACTGCAGGCTTTAGAAAAATCTCATGTAAATCCACCCAGTTATAACCATCATTGCTGTATGACAAATGAAGACCATCGCCATCACCGCCGAAAGAAGTGAACAGGTACATTTCCTCAGCCGCGTTGCCGGAAAAAGTCAATGAAATGAGTAAGCACAGCAAATAGATGATTTTTACGGTTCGATTTGTTTTCGATTTATCCATTTTTTTTCTCCATATTTGAAATACACATAATTTTTCGTATATTACGGTCATCAGACTGATTAATTCAATAGCCTATCAGTACCCCAATGTCAACATTAGTGTAATCCGTGCAAATCAGGGATTAAAAAAATCCCGGTAAAAATGGGTTGACATATCCATCTGAGGCGTTAGAATGCAGGGTTTTCTATGTGATATAGGGAAAAGTCTATGAAAAGTTATATGGCAAAAAAGGAAGATACCGAGCAAAAATGGGTGCTCGTTGATGCCGACGGGGCGGTTTTAGGGCGAATGGCTACTCAGATCGCGACTATGCTGATGGGCAAACATAGGCCTGAATATACGCCGCACGTGGACACCGGCGATTATGTGGTGGTTGTAAATGCCGAAAAAGTCAGGGTCACCGGTAAAAAGGCCCAGACCAAGGAATATGATTATTACACCCATTTTCCCGGCGGACACAAATATGTCAGCTTTGCCGAGATGATGGACAAAAAACCGGAAATGGTGGTGCAGTTAGCTGTGCGGCGGATGCTGCCGAAGAACAAGCTCGGCACAAAGATGCTAAGTAAGCTCAAAATATATCGCGGGCCTGAGCATAATAACCAGGCACAGCAGCCTCAAAAGATAGAACTTAACTGAGAAAGAACAGGATTATGGCAGAAAATCAGGAAAATAAAACAGGTCAAACTTTGGATATCGGTACCGGCTCAACGACGGATAAAAAGCCGCAGAGTAAACCTGCCGCAGCACCGAACAAAAAGGCTGAGGCGAAAGGCGGTTACTGGTGGGGCACCGGCAGACGCAAAAGCAGTGTTGCACGCGTTCGAATCAAACCGGGCGAAGGCAAGCTGATTGTAAATAAGAAGGAATTAGGCGATTACTTCTCCCGCCAGCAGGACCAAAATGCGGCGATTGCACCATTGGCCGCGGTTAATGCTCAGGGCAATTTTGATGTCTTTGTTAATGTAAAAGGCGGCGGTACAACAGGCCAATCAGGGGCAACCAGGCTCGGCATTGCAAGAGCTTTGAAAAATTACGATGAAAGCTATCTTCCTGCTTTGCGTGACGGCGGGCATCTGACTCGTGACAGTAGAATGGTCGAAAGGAAAAAGCCCGGCCAGAGCGGCGCGAGAAAGAGATTCCAGTTCTCCAAGCGTTAATCGAATATATTTTGGATTACCAAAGGTCGCTGGAATCTTTCAGCGACCTTTTTTTTATTACTTAAACAGAGAAATTTAATTATATGTCAGGCTTAAATGAAAAAACAAAAGGTGTTTCTTTGATGGTAATGACATGCCTGTTCTTCGCCGCTAACGCCAGCCTTGTAAAACTCATCACCCATATCGAAGCATTCAATATAGCCCTGTGCCGTTTTGTCACCGGCCTTATCATTATTGGATTAGCAGCGGCTTTCGGATTAGTTAAACTTAAATTTAATAACCGGAAATTGCTGTTGTTACGCGGAGCATTAGGCGGCATAGGTATATTTCTGACATATCTGGCAATTATTAAATTAGGTATCAGTAAAGGCATGATACTCGTCGCCACATACCCGATATTCGCATATATCTTCAGCGTAATACTTATTAAAGAAAGGCCAAGCGCCACCTCGGCCATCGCTATAGTGACAGCCTTTGCGGGAATATATCTTGTAATGTCAGGCAACAACGATGCCTCTAAACTTTTCGGGAGCTTTGGTATATACGAGCTATTAGCCGCGAGTGTCGGCGTCATCGGCGGCCTGGTCATCGTGATAATCCGAAAGCTGCACCAGACAGATACATCATACTCAATATATTTCTCACAATGCCTGGTAGGGCTGTTAATTGCTGTCGGGCCTTCACAAATATGGACATATAATTTCAGCGGTAAAGACGTAATTATACTTCTGCTTGTCGGCATCACTGCTATGGCAGGCCAGCTCATGATGACACAAAGCTATAAGTACCTGCCGGTTAAAACAGGGTCGACTCTTATGATGCTCGAACCCGTATTTTGCTATATTGCCGGGGTGACAATTTTCGGAGAATTTCTAAGCGCCGGCTCCGTCATTGGCTCAATACTTATCATTGGCTCCTGCATAGGAGTAGTACTGCTTGACGACAGAAGAAAAAATCAAAAAGCGTAAGTTTGCAAATATCAGCGAATGGCATTAAAATGGCAGGCCGGATATGTTAAAAAAAGCTTTTCATAAGGAGCTGTTATGATACAAGTAGCAATAATCGGGGCGACAGGATATACGGGGCTTGAGTCTATAGAGATAATCAATAGGCACCCGCAAGCCGAATTGACATACCTGACCGCCCTGCCCGAAGAATGCGGACACGCCGAATCCATCTTTGGACGTCTCAAGGGCAAATGCGATATGCAAATCGAGCCGCTTGATTTGGACAAGCTTTCCAAACTGGCCGATGTTGTTTTGTGCTGCCTGCCGCATAAGGTCTCGATGGGCTTTGTGCCTAAGCTGCTCGACGCAGGAGTTAAGGTAATAGATTTCAGCGCGGATTATCGTATCAAGGATGTCAACGTCTATGAAAAATTCTACCAGCAGCATACCGACACCGCCAATTTGGCAAAAGCTGTTTACGGCCTGCCGGAACTGTTCCGTGACCAGATTAAAGGCAAGGACTTAGTCGCCAATCCAGGCTGTTTCCCGACCGGATTTATATTGGCGGTTGCGCCTCTTCTGAAAAACGGTCTCATCGAAACCGATTCGATTATCAATAACGCCGTAACCGGTTCAAGCGGAGCCGGCAAAAATCCATCTGTGAAATTTCATTTTCCGAATATGAATGAAAATTTCTTCGCCTACGGAATCGGCTCGCATCGTCATATGCCGGAAATGGAACAAATCGCAAGTGAGGTTGCAGGCGGAGATGTCACCGTATTGTTTCAGCCTCACGTCGGGCCTTTCGACCGGGGCATTCTGTCAACGGTCTATTGTCAGCCTAAAAAAGATATAAGCAACGAAAAGCTCGCTGACCTTTATAACGATTTCTATAAAGATGAGACATTCGTCCAGGTTTGTAATGCAAGCCCGAACCTGAAAGACGTAGCCGGAACGAACTATTGCCATGTTTACGCAACTATTTCTAAAGGCAAAATAGTAGCTTTTAGTGCGATAGATAATCTAACCAAAGGCGCCTCCGGCCAGGCCGTACAGAATATGAACATCATCTTCGGCCTCGATGAAACCCTTGGTCTGAAATAAAATTTATGGTATAATAATTCAGGAAATAGCAATAATTTCTGAGAGTGTACCTGTGATAAAAAACACCAAAATGTTAGAGGAATTTGAGAAACAACTCGCCCGACAAAGACGGCTTACATATCACGAGAACCTGAAAATTTTCAAAGCCCTATACAAAGAAGCTGTCGCTCTAAAAGCCTTAAACAGTAACAATATAATGGATGGCGTAGAAAAAAATATCAGGCTGGCAAAAGCTCTGAATTCACTGGAGAAAAAATGGAACAGTTGATTAGGAGCGTCGCTGAGGCATTAGATAACTCTAACATCCCCTATATGATAATCGGCGGCCAGGCTGTTTTGCTTCACGGCAGGGCAAGATTCACAGAAGATATTGACTTAACGCTCGGCATTGACACCGACCAGTATGAAAAGATAGAAAAAGTCTGTGAGAAATTAGGTCTCAGGATACTTCCGGAAAATCCCCGAAATTTTGCCGAACAAACCGGTGTCTTACCGGCTGAACACAAATCTCATTTGCGCATCGACTTTATTTTTTCATTCATTGCCTATGAAAAGCAGGCTATAGAACGGGCCGTAACAGTAAAAATTGATGACTACCCCGCTAAATTCACGAGTTGTGAGGATTTGATTATACAGAAAATGGTCTCAGGCAGAGCTATTGACGAAGAAGACGTTAAAACCGTTTTACTCAAAAACCACAGCACTATTGATACTGAATATATTTACAAATGGCTGAACGAATTTGCCAAAAACCCGGAATATAAAGATTTACCCCAACGCTTAGAAAACCTGCTAAAAGATTTACAATAGCCACTAATAATATTTATCTCGTAAATCCTGCCTGTCCGCCGTAGTCCCGATGTCTTTTATCGGGAGCGAAGGCTGGTTATCCTGTCAATAAATATATCCTGTCGATTAGCTCTGTGGCAAATCAATTTTTTACTTTTCTCTGAACAAAAGGCCAGTACAATCTTATAAGGAATTTGGTTTGTTAATTGTGCTGTTGAAAATCAATATAACGAAAGGGGACAAATATGGGAACTAAAGGAACTGAAATAGTCGGCATGGACGTTGAAGAGCTGCTGGATTTGCTGAACCGGGCGTACAGCGACGAATGGCTGGCCTATTACCAGTACTGGCTCGGCGCGAAAATCTGCAAAGGGCCGATGAAAGAGGCCGTCATAACCGAGCTTGAGCAGCACGCGACCGAAGAGCTTGGCCACGCATTATTACTGACAGGAAGAATCATTCAGTTAGGCGGAACTCCGATTACCAAGCCTGAAGACTGGTACAAGTGGACAAACTGCGGATACGATGCTCCGGACGACCCGTTTGTTAAGACGCTTCTCGAGCAGAACATAAAAGGCGAGCAGTGCGCAATTGGTGTTTATAAAAAGCTGATGGACAAAACAATGAACGCTGACCCGATTACTTACAACATCGTCCTGCAAATCATCCAGCAGGAAGTTGAGCACGAAGAGGATTTGCAGTCGCTGCTCGAAGATTTCGAATTAATGACCAGAAGGAAATAAAAGCGAAATTCTAATCCTTCGGCACGGCTCAGGACAGGTATCGAAATCGTATTTACTGCCGTGCATCGTTTCCGTTTGCGCCGCTCGTATTTGGCTATCAGTATATCAGGTTATCAGGTAGTGGGTATCAGGAAATCAGGCCAACAGGAGCCCGGTTTGCCTGTTTTCCTGATAATCTGATTTCTGATATCCTGCATCCTGATTTCCTGATGACCTGATACTCTGATAGACTCATACGAGCAGCGTAACCAATCAACTAATAACGGATACGACTTCAGATGAAAAATTTCATACTTGGGATTTAAAGCATTTATTGTTGCCCGGTTAAAGGCTAATTATTATAATTGCCGAATAGTTTAGATAATGGAATGTCGGTTTATTATGGAGGCTATAAAATGATTAAGAAGATATTACTGGCATTACTGCTGATTTGTTTTATTCATTGCGCTACAGGCTGTCAGACTATTGAAGGTCTGGGCAAGGACTTGGGATGGATCGGCCGGCAGATGGGCAGGGCTGTCGAATAGCCTGAAAAACCAATAAAATCCTTGTCGCACAATAAAAATAAAAAAAATGTCCAGTATATATTCGTACAGCAGAAATTGTGCCATAGCTGTATCTAATTGACAGAAAAGGACTTATGCTTACACAACGTTAAAATAAACCTTTTTTTTATAGGAATATGTCAGAGTCTGAACAGTTTTATTGAAATAATATTTGACAATTGAACGTTTGTAAGGTAGAAACGCAGGAAGAAAAGAGGTAAAAGAAATGGGGCCGAAACTTGCAGAAGCTATTATTGGATTGAGCAAAAGAATGTTAGCCATGAAGATACAACAAGAAGATTGCCAGGCAGATGAGATGCTGAATGAAAGGGAGTTTGTGATACTGTCTCTGCTTAAAGAAAACGGAACTATGAACGTCTCAGATATTGCCGAAGCAGACCCTTCTGTGAGCTACAGCACAATTTCGACGGATATAACAAGGCTGTGGCGCGACAAAAAAATGGTCACAAAAACAATCGACCCTGATAACCAGCGAGTTACCCTGGTTGAGCTAACTGATAAAGGCCGAAAATCTGTTGAGTTCAGACAAAAACAAAAAGATGAAAGATTCAAAAAGCTTTACGAAGCCCTTGATCCGTCAAAAGAAGAAGCGAAAACTCTTATCGATGTTTGTAACCGGGCTTCGGAATACCTGGATAATATTTTGAGTAAAAACGGTTTTACTAAACCGAAAAAATAAAGCTCAGAGCTTAACAGATATGCAGGCCTGCATTCGACGTAGTTAACAACGCAGCCCCGCCTCCCGACTTGTATCGGGACTGGGCGGGATTGCAGACACCGACGCTGATATTAAAAAAACGTCGGAGAAAGGATGTGTATCATGTTGACGTTCAGAAACACAACAAAATGGACATTTGCAATTTTACTTGCGGTTCTCCTTTTGGCAGTGAACGTCTCGGCAGCAAGGTCTGAGCGTTCATCAAAAAGAGCTGATAGGGGTAATTCGCAAAACCAAACCAGGGCAAGCGCTGAAAACAAAAGAGTAGATGCGCGCAGCGAACAAAATACAGCTCAAACATCAACCGCAAGAGAAACTAATAGACAACAAACCACGCCAGGTCCCGCAAACATTAATAGAAATGTTAGCAGAAGCGCAAATACCCCCCGACCTGCTCCACAGCAAACAAACAGAAACACACCATTGAGAACTCAGTCCGTAAGAAGAAATTACACGCCGTCAGTTACTACGCCAGCAAGAAGACAAACAACCTCACCACCAGTAACAACAAGAACAATCCGCGCTATGCCCAAAGTTACAAGGAATGTCTTTGTAAGCACAAATAATCATACAGAAATCACGCCGGTAACACGTTCTGAAAAAGCTGTTTCAAGGTCTGCCGTTACGATTAACCGCTCAGAAAAACAAACCAAAAGCGATACACAGAGAAACACCGTAACGAGACAGCCTGTTACGCGTCAACCGCAAAGCAGAACAACTACAATAGTAACACAGCGCGAACAAAAGACTAATCCGGTTCGGGAAAATATGGTCAAGAAGACCCCTGAGGTACGTAAGCCGGAAAGCAGGACAACAACAACGGTAACACGACAAACAGAGGAAAGAGCACCCGTGCAGACTAAAACAGTAACACGCTCAGACGTCTTCTCTGGTCACTCACCGGACGGACGCCAGCGGGAAAAAACAAAAGAAAAACGAGTAATACACAGGCCGGACAGTGAAAGGTCAATTGCAAGAGATACCGATAGAAGAAAATCCGGTACAAACATCAATATAAACAAAAATATTAATATCAGCAGAGATCCTATCGCTTCTAACATAGGGCATTCACGCAGGCCGGTGATAAGGAAATCTGGATATTCGTCAGCCGACTATCGAGATCCCGGGCTTAACCGCCGAGGCCGTCACGATATAAAGATAACAAAGCACGTGGATTTCCACAGTGAAAGACACGGCCGCTATCCCGGCAGAATATTCAGCAGAATCACGTGGCCGAGCTATACCTATAAGATTTACTACAACTGGGGACCGAACTGGGTATTCCGTTACTACAGACCGTATTATCATCGCAAGTATGTATTTGTCAGCATCGGTGGATACTGGCCGAGCTATAGCTATGTCCGCTACTACTGGTACGGCTGGCATCCATACACCTGGTACGGCTGTTATCCGACCGCCTACCAGGTCAGCAGCCCGACATATAATTATTATACCTATAACAACTATTACTACGACAACGTCTCAGCGGTAAGTACAGCCGGCAACTACTGGAATACTTTGCCTGCCGTTGACCAAACCACTTTTGAAGATGTGCGACAGCGGCTTGCCGAGCAGGCAGCTCAACAGCCCCAGGCCGAAACGCTGGTAGATAAATTCTTTGCCGACGGCGTCGAGGCTTTCGAAAATGAAGATTATACAAAAGCGGCATCGGCTTTTGCCGACGCGATATCGCTCGACCCGAATGATGTGGTTCTGCCGTTCGCTTACGTCCAGGCCTTGTTCGCCGCCGAACAATATTCGAAGGCAACCGACATACTCCGCCTTGCGCTTGCGGCGATGCCTGCCGACGAGCAGGGATTGTTCTTCCCGCGGGGATTGTATAAAGATGAAGATATTCTGCTTAGCCAGACAGAGCAGTTGAAAACCAGGACCGAAACATTCGCGTACGATTTGGATATGTCACTATTGCTCGGCTACCAGTACATCGGAGTCGAAAACTATCAAGAGGCCCGTCACTGGCTGAACCACGCCGCACAGTACAAATACAACAAAGAAGCGACAACAATACTATTGAAGCTCCTCGACTTGCTCGAAGAACAGCAGGCCGAGGCCTCTGTATAATCGCAGCAGGAAAATGAAAGATAAAAAGCATTATTGCCTAATACCAATTGGCGTGCTGACAATAGAAAGGAGAATTAAAATGGCAACTAAAACATTAAAAATCACAATGACAGCGGTAACAATTTTGGCACTTGTCTTTATGACCGGTTGCGAGTCCGACGGCCAGACCGGCGCTTTGCTCGGCGCCGGTGCCGGCGCGGGTATCGGACAACTGGCAGGCCGCAGCACCGAAGCGACACTGATAGGTTCCGCTGTCGGCGGCGGTATCGGCTATCTGGTCGGCAATGAGCAGGACAAGCAAAAAGCGGCCGCCGACAGAGAAGATATCAGGTACGCGATGAACACTGAAACCATCCACGTAACGAATACCAACGGCTCGATTATCGCGGTCAATCTCCAAAGGTCAGGCCCGGGCTACATCGGTCCGCGAGGCGAATACTACCCGTCCCTGCCGACCCAGGACCAGCTCAGGCCGGTTTACGGCTTTTAATTAGCAATGCTCGACTATTGCTAATGTTGCCGGGCGGTGCTGGCTGTGAATCTGCGGGCCCAAAGTTAGATTCCAAAACCGTCACCGCCTTTTTCTTTAGCCACGGCGTAGTATCACCGAAGTTTACCCGCCATTTGTATTTGGCGGGTTTACCCGCCGCAGCTTGCTCGCTTTTTACCCGCCTCTGGCGGGATGGCGAGGCGGGACGGGCACGACCGCGTCATCCTTTATCCTTAATCCTTTATTTTCTACGCGATTACCCGTTTTTAATTGATTCGATTAGAGGTTGTCCGCGATTTAATAGGCATAGTCGAGATAATTCCTGTAGCCCGTCC
>JAFGGH010000095.1 GCA_016930645.1 Sedimentisphaerales bacterium | reverse complement strand
TTTCAATATCGCTGTGCAATCTTCTTTGCCAGCCTCGTCCTCACAACGGCCTAAACCTGAACATAAAATCTTAAAGTGCTCTAATAAATGAAATAATAGCAGCTATGAGTAACAATACTATGCCAATAAAGAAAGTGTAACCTGCTGCGCAAAACCATATAAAAGATGAAATAGTATCACTCATTTTGTGAATATTTTACTTTCAGTTCCTGAGGCGATTCTCTTTATATTCTCCCTGTGGCGGATTATGACCATTACCGGTATGCCGATGGCGGCGACAAATAACGGCCAGAGGTTCTGGAACCGCCATTCTTCCAAAAAGATTATCAGGCATATAAGGGCTATAGGAAAAATCACCGAAGCAATCACCGAAGCCAGTGACACATATCGCCAGATAAGTACGACAATAATCCAGGCTATAAGAGCTACAGCCGCACTGAGGGTAAAATACGGCCACAGACCGAGCGCCACTCCGAAACTGGTTGAGACGCCTTTGCCGCCTTTGAATTTTAAATAAACAGGGAAGATATGGCCTATGATCGCAGCTGTTCCAGCGGCGAGCCAAAGTATAATTTCTGCAACTGCCGGCTGGGCGTTGATAAGAGTTGTCCCTATAAGCATTGGAATCAGGCCTTTTGAAACGTCAAAAGCGAAACAAGCATATCCCCATTTTTTGCCAAGCGCACGGGCCAGATTTGTTGCACCAATATTGCCTGAGCCGATTTGATACAGATTTTTGCCGTGAGCTATAGCGGCGATATAAGCAAAAGGGACCGAGCCGAGCAAATACGCAAACGAAATAAGAATAGTGAATTTCATTTGTTCTTCCTTTTTGTGCTGATGGAATCATACAGGGATTTCAGCTCTTTTGCCACGCGGCTTATGGAGATTTGCTCTCGGAGGTTGTCTTTTATGATTGCCGCCGATGCTTTGTTAATGTTGTCGGGATTTGTGAAATAGCTTATGGCTTCGGCAAGAGCGAGGGTGTTTTGAGGTATGTCGATTATTCTGCCGTGGCGGTTATTTGTGAAAAGCTCGGTTGCACCGTTGAATTTTGTGGTAATCACCGGTTTATCCATTGCCAGGGCTTCGAGAATAAATCTGCTCGAAGGGTCGTAAAATGTCGGCAATACGGCAACATCACAAAATGCAAGCAGGTTATCGATTTTCTTGGCAGGGCCGTAAAATAATATCTTTCTTTTAATATTAAGCTTTTTTGCCAATCGAATATATTTACGCTGATTGCCTGAACCGACTATTATTAAATAAGGGCTGTGGTCGCTGGCTCCTGCCGACATTTGCAGGGCACTTATAAGCTGGGCAAGTCCTTTCAATCTGAAATTATGAGTTGCGAAGAGAAAGAAAACCGGTCTATCGGCTTCGGTTAGTCTAAGCTTTGAAAGAATGACTGACCGGAGTTTATCAATTTCAGTTGGGTTAACAGTTTTATCGGTAAATACACCGTTGCGGATGACTTTGATTCTGTCTTCGAATAGACCATAGTGTTTTTTGTAATGCCCGGCGACATAATCTGAAAGAGCGGCGACAACAGGGCCTTTTGGAAATGTACAGATATATCTTTCAGCTTTTGCAAGCCGGGACCTTTGGTGATTTAAGGATGCAGTTGATTTTTTAAATAATCTGATTATTGAGTTCTGATAACTTGCGGCATTTCCGGCGATTGCCTCCGGGTAAGAACCGCCGCGAGGCTGATATACGTCGGCAAATTCGAACGGCAAAAAACTGTGTACGATATCAAACGGATTCTTTGCCAGGAATTCTTTCAGTTTTTCTTCGAAAACTAATAATGGTGTTCTTTTGCCGGGCAGGTCCTGGCAGAGGATATGGCAATGTTTTGCCTTTGTATTGCCTTTAGCCGCGAGTATTTCAACGTTACAGCCTGCCGACCTTAGCGCCGCGAAAAGCTCGAACAAGCTGCGTTCGGCCCCACCCAGGTCGATTTGGGCTCTTTCAATTATGAGTGCGATTTTCATTCTAAGCTATTTTATATCCTTGTAAGGAACGATTCGGTCATGTTTTCTGTCGTGTCTGGCCATTTGCTTGACTTTGCTTAAGACCGCTGAAATAAACTCTTCATCTCTTCCAGTGAGCTTTTTATGTCCTGTGTATATTTTATAAAACCGCAATCTGTCGGTTCGAGAGAAATACTTTGCTGGTGCGCTGTAGAATAACTGCGATATATCTTTTATTTGGAATCTATCAACTAAGAGAATTGGCTTAAATGCCCTTGCCAAATCAATCAGTGTAAAATTTTCATTATCATCACAGAAGATATGACAAAGATACAAATCGCGGTGACGAAATCCGGTTGCGTGGAAACGCTTGATAAACTCAGCGAGTTTCACAGTGAAATTGCGGCGTTTAATGAGGTTTTCTTTGGAATCCGGCTCGTCAAAATACACCGGCAATTTCTGTTCGAGGGAAACAGCGTTTTGGATTTGCTCTGATATAATGAAGCTGCGTTTTTCAAAGATTAAGTCATTTTCCCAGCCGAACGCAACGACCTTAGCGGTATTGGTACCGGCTTTGTTGAGCTTGTCTGCGGCGTTGAATTCGAACTGACCGCAGGTAGTCGACCAGTGATTGCAAAGCCATTTGTCGAGCTGCACATCCAGCGGCGGTTTATT
Organism: Sedimentisphaerales bacterium; assembly: GCA_016930645.1. Lineage (GTDB taxonomy): Bacteria > Planctomycetota > Phycisphaerae > Sedimentisphaerales > Anaerobacaceae > JAFGGH01. The sequence continues at coordinate 9,959 of JAFGGH010000095.1, read as the reverse complement.
ATAACGTTTGAGGTAAAGATCGGAAGAATTTTCATTTAATCTGAACTTCCGTCTTGAGCGGAATCCGGCAAGATTTTCCTTCTTGAGGTTTTCGCCTGCCTTAAATGAAAAAATTTTGTCAAAGTCTGTTAATCCGGCCTGTTTAAAATTTTCTATATAATTTTTTTCTATGAAGAATTGATGTGAAAGTTCCTCGAATTGCGGGATGTAATCGGACAACTCTGAAAAGTCTTTGTTTTTGAGCATCATATCCGCAGCGTGACATACTCTTTCTGCGGTAATGGACTCCATACATATATGTTCCTTCTTATCACAATTTGGTTTTAAGCACGGGGCGCAGGGGGCCTTTCCAACGATATGGATTTCATTTTCATAACCTGTCTGTGTCCATACTGGTTCATTGGGTCCGTACATTGTTATTACTTTCCTGCCAAAAGCAGTTGCAATATGCCGGGGGCCGGTATCATTACAAATCACCAAATCAGCAAAGCTGAACAATACTTTAAGTTCACCTATACTCAAAGGGTTATCAGCAAGATTGATAAGCTCATTTTTGCTTAAGCTGCAAATTTTATTTGCGATTTCCTTTTCAGCTTCATTGGGGGTAACTGAGATAATGACTTTAGCATTATGATTTTCGATGAGTCGGTCTGCTGTTTGGGCGAATCTTTCGGCAGGCCAGCATTTGCTCGGACCGAACGCGCCGCCCGGTACGAGTATTATAAGAGGCCCCTTCAAGCTGAAAACTTCGGGTAACTTATCTTTTAGTTCTGACTCGTCCTGCACAGTAAAGTCAATTTTTAATTCCCTGTCGTTTGTTTCAGCGTCCAGCGCCGATGCTATCGATAGGTAATAATCGAGCATCGGCTGAGGCCTGAATTTGCCGTTCGACAGTTTTTGCGGATATAGTTTTTCCGTCAGGAATAATCCTCTGCCGTCACGGCTGTACCCGATTCGGTTTTTAATACCTGCCAGGAACACAGTTAACGCAGAGCCGAATGAATTTTTAAAGAGTATTGATCGGCTGAAATTATACTTTTTTATTTCAGAAGCCAGTTTAAGAGGATTTTCATTTTTAACTGTGAGCCATTCATCGTTAAAAGGGCAGGGGCTTAAGACATCTCGTACAACATCACTTGCCAGGAAAGTAATCTTGGCATCTTTGTAGTGCTCTCTTATCGCACGCAGGGCAGGTGTGGCTAAAATAGCATCACCCATAGGTGAAGGCAGCCAGATTAAGATATTTTCATTTTGCATTTGTGTTTGGGATGGTGCTGTCACGGCTGTTGCCTTATTTTTGTCCGTGCATTATGAAAAATGTAAGCGCCATAATCTGTAGGACAATAGCAAAGCAAAGAGTAACTAATACCGCGTCCGTTTGCCTTGTTGGGCTCATTAACAGCCAGATACTTACTAAAAGACAAAAAAGTACGACCACCTGTACAATGCCTGCCATTAGTCTTGTCATCGAAAATTCACTGAATAATTCTGCTCGCTGGTTTTTACGAAGCTGCTCGAGTATCTCATTCAGGAGCCGCTCGGTGCCTGATATATCTGACAGCGGTTTTTGCGACAAATCGTCTTTTGGCTTTGCCTTAAGTTCATACAAGGGTGTATATTGATCCTTGTTTTGCTGTCCTGTTTCAGTACCGGCCGGGTTATTCATTTTTTCCAAATCATGGTCGTGTTTTTTGATGATGTTAACGACTTCTTTCATATTTACAGCCCTGTAATCCGGTGCTTCCATTTTCGGTTCGAGAGTACGATTATGTGAGGCGTTTTCAATTAGTATTGTGGTACAGCCTGCCGATTTTCCCGCTTCGATATCTCTGGCACTGTCGCCTATAAGCCAGGAGTGAGGCAGGTCGATGTCCATATCCTCCGCTGCCTTGAGTATCATTCCAGGCCTGGGTTTTCTCAGGTCGCTTTCTGCTCTGTATTTCGGGATTACTCCCTCGGGGTGATAAGGACAGTAGTAAATCCTGTCGATTTTTGCGCCCTGCTGGGCGAGCAGTTTTTCGAGTTTTTCGTGGATCTTTGCCAGCACTTTTTCGGTTACTATGCCCCGCGCAACAGCAGACTGGTTCGAGACGATAATGAGCTTATAGCCCATCTTTTTAAGTTCGATGAGAACTTCAGCGGTACCGTCTATAAGTTTGACCTGCTCTGGGTCATTAATATAGCCCGGGTCTTCAATTAGGGTATTGTCTCTGTCTAAAAATATCGCTCTTTCAGGCATAAGCAACCGAACCTACTAATTTATAAAAGGTTATTCATTTGGCATCGATTTCATTTTGTTGATGGTGTCCGTTGAACTTTTACCCTCTACGAGCGGGGCCAGTACAACTTTACCGCCGTTTGCCTCAACGAACTCCCTGCCGATAATGCCTTTATCTTCCCAGTCTTTGCCTTTGACCAGAATATCCGGTTTAACTCTTTCAATTAATTTGAGAGGGTCGGGTTCATCAAAGATTATGATATAGTCAATGCTTTCCATAGCCGCCAGAACCGCCGCGCGGTCGTGCTGGTTATTAATCGGCCTTTCAGGCCCTTTGATTTGTTTGACAGAGCTATCGCTGTTCAAGCCGAGTACCACAACGTCTCCCTGTTCTTTGCAGAATTTCAGGTATTCAATATGGCCGCGGTGGATTACATCGAAACAGCCGTTTGTGAAGACTATTTTCTCACCTTGTTTTTTATACCAGTCGAGTTCTGTTAAAACTGCATCAGTGGTTCTGATTTTCCCTGTCTTGCCGCGGTTGACACTGATTATTTCATTCACTATTTCGTCGACAGTAACAGTAGCAACACCAAATTTTTCAACCTCGATACCGCCTGCGATATTGGCTAACTGAACCGAAGTTTTGTAATCACAACCTGATGCAAGTGCCGTAGCAAGCATCGCGAGAACCATATCACCGGCACCTGTAACATCGTAAACATTTCTTTCTCTTGTTGGAACAAGCTCACTAATATCCTTAGTGTGGAGGTACGCACCAGATTTATCGAGTGTGATAATCACAGCCTCAACGCCAAACTCTGCTGATAGCTTTTCAGCGGCTCGTTTGGCGTCTTCTTCGCTTTCTATGTCGAATCCAACAGCCATAGAGGTTTCCTGGCGGTTTGGCGTAATCAATGCAGCACCGGTGTATTTTGAGTAGTCGTTTATACTGGCAGGGTCGATTAATATCTTTTTGCCTGCCTGCTTAGCGGTTTCTATAAGCTTTTTGCAAAAAACTTTACTTGAAAGCCCTTTGTTGTAGTCCTGCAGGCAGACGACATCAAAATCGGCAAGAGCTTTGTTATATGTTCTTTCAATTTCACTATAAGTTTGTTCCGGCAAATGTTCGGTACTTTCACTATCCATCCTCATAAGCTGCTGGCGATGGCGGTGTTGAGCTAAACCTATTAGGCGCTGTTTCGTAGTGGTAGGTCGGTCTGGCACGACAATGAGTGAATTTGTATCGGCGCCCGCCTTTTTCAAAAGCTCCTTCAGTATTTCCGCGTTTTTGTCCTGACCTGTTATTCCGAGACAGCTCACTTTAGCTCCGAGAGCGAGCATGTCCATTGCCACCGATGCAGCTCCGCCGCAGGAATATTCGGTGTTTTTAACTTTCAGAATGGGAACGGGGGCTTCAGGGCTGATTCGCAAAGCATCGCCATAAACATAGACATCCAGCATAAAATCGCCGATGAGCAGAATTTTAGGCGAGCCCAAGTTTGTTACTGTTTTAAGCAGGTTTTCGTACATATACGCTCGTATCTCGTATTTCGTAATTCGTTATTCGGTGTTCTTTGTATCCTGTCGCTTGCGCTCCAGGCTTGTTGGGCCACTAATCACTATTAACTATTCACTAACGACTATTCACTAACCAATTTTACTCTCTAAAGCTTTTTCAATCAACTCTGTTATTTTTTTACCGTCTTTAATCAGCTCGATTTCGATGGCAAGATAGGCAATTTTGATTTTACTGCTTTTTCTCCATTCCGGTTTAATTTTGATGAAATCTTTTTCCGTAGTGAGAACAAGCTCAACATTGGCTTTCTCAGCACCAGCCAGGATTTTTTCGATATCTTCCTTTTTATAATTATAGTGGTCATCGAATATCCGTCTGTCAGCCAATTTTGCTCCGAGGGATTTTACGGTGCGGAAAAAGGCCGCCGGATTACCTATTCCGCAAAAGGTAAAGACTTTTTGGCCTTTTAGCTGCTCTAATTTCAGCTCATCGCCTTGTGATGTGATTATGCATTGAGGTTTGTGAATCGCCTGGACGATTGTCAGTTTCGGATTTATTGATAAGAGTTCATTTTCAATCCTGTCAATTTCAGATTGGTTTACCTGGTCACAGCGGGTGATAATTACCGAATGTGCGCGTTTAACAGAGCCGACAGGCTCACGTAGAAATCCCGCTGGAAGAATTTTGCCGTAACCAAATGGGCACGTAGCGTCGATTGAGAGTATATCTATATCACGTGCCAATCTGCGATGCTGAAAGCCGTCATCCATAATCAGGACGTCGGCGCCGTGCAGACTCATTGCCTCCTTAGCTCCTTTGAGACGGTCGGGATTGATTATCACAGGTACTTCAGGAGAGATTTGGGCAAGGGTATTAACTTCATCACTGCCATTGGCGGTGGATTTGTATCCACGGGTAAGAATAGCGCATTTATATTTGCCGCAAAGCTGCTTTGTAAGCCAGGCTACGACCGGTGTCTTGCCTGTCCCGCCCGCTGTGAGATTGCCGATACTGATGACTGTGATGTTAACTCGATGAGACTTTAAGACATGTTTATCATAGAAAAAATTTCTTAGTCTGATTGCAGCGCTATACGCCAATGATGGCAATCTCAGTATAATACGCAACAGAGCCGGGTAAATGCCGCTAGCCTGTCCCGATAAAATTTTTCTCAATTCAGCCTGTTTCAATTGAAAATCCTTTTTTACACAGTATGGCGTGGCCAGAAGCTGTCTTTATAACAGTTTTTAGACCGATTGTCATCAGGTTTGTTGCCGCTGAAGAGATAAAAGAACCTATAGACGCTGATTGACGCAGATTTACACTGTTTCCTTAAAACTGTGAGCTTGACAGTTAAAGGCGTTTGGGAGAGAATGTATATCGATGATTGGTAGAAAACAAATACCACCCTGCAAACATTGGCTGAAAAAGGAATAAAATGGAAAAAGATATAATTGTCCGGCTGCATAATAATTTTGAGCGAAGTATTTATAAACAGCAGGGAACTGATATGGAGTTTTGGCTTGCCCGCGATTTGCAAAACCTGCTGGGATATGCCCGGTGGGAAAATTTTGCAAAGGTTGTCGAGAAGGCCAAAACAGCTTGTAAAACCGCAGGATTTGAGGTAACCGACCATTTTCTTGATATCACGAAAAAGGTGTCTCTTGGCTCAGGGGCAGAACGCCAGATTGGTGATATTGCCCTAACCCGTTACGCCTGTTACCTCATTGCCCAAAACGGCGACCCGTCTAAAGACCAGATAGCTTTTGCGCAGACCTATTTCGCCGTTCAGACCAGAAAACAGGAAATTATCGAACAGCGAATAACTGAAATTGAACGGCTAAGCGCGCGACGAAAACTGAGCCTGTCCGAAAAGGAACTGTCGGGAATAATATACGAAAGATTATCCGATGAAAAATCCTTCGCGCGTATTCGAAGCAAAGGTGATACGGCATTATTCGGCGGAAAGACTACTAAGCAGATGAAGCAAAAACTGGATATTCCCAAATCCAGGGCATTGGCTGATTTTCTGCCGACAATTACAATCAAGGCCAAGGACTTTGCCAATGAAATCACCAATTTCAATATCAAGCGTGACGACCTGCGTACCGAATCCGGTATTACCAAAGAGCATGTAAAAAATAATCAGGAAGTTCGAAAACTTCTCATTAAGCGAAATATAAAACCTGAAGCACTTCCTCCGGCTGATGATGTAAAAAAAGTAGAAAGAAAGCTCGCTTCCGAACAGAAAAAATTGATAACCAAGGCAGAACCGCTGGATGTAAAACAAGATGAGCAGTCGTTATGAAAAAGCCTTCCAGTCCTGCAATTTTGCCCCAAAAACTGCGTTCCGCCTACGGCGGATAAAAATCAGCGATTCATTTTTTGGATAATAGCATCTGCCATTTGGCTGGTGCCGACGGCTGTCGGGTCGTCGCGGTTCTTTTTCATATCGTATGTTACATCTTTACCTTCGGCGATTACGGCGGCTACGGCATTTTCGAGTCTTTCAGCCTGGGCCATTTTGTCCATATGACGGAGCATTAAAACACCGCTTAGAATCAGGGCGGTCGGATTTACTTTATTCTGACCTTTGTATTTTGGTGCGCTGCCGTGAGTAGCCTCGAATATAGCGCCTTTTTCACCGATATTTGCGCCCGGCGCGACACCCAAACCGCCGACCAATCCTGCGCAAAGATCGCTTATAATATCACCATATAAATTCGGGAGCACCAGGACATCGTATAGTTCAGGTTTTTGGATTAGCTGCATGCACATATTGTCAACGATACGGTCCTCGAATTCGATATCAGGGTATTCTTTGGCGACTTGTCTGCTTACATCGAGCCAAAGTCCGTCGGAGTATTTCATAATATTGGCTTTATGTACGCTTGTTACTTTCTTTCTGCCGAGCTTGCGGGCGTAATCGAAAGCAAACCGCACTATCCTGCTGGTACCTGTAACGGATATCGGTTTTATTGTTATGCCCGAATCCTTTCGGATTTGCTTTTCCCGTCTGCTGTTTATCCAATTGATTAAATCTTCTGTTTCATCTTTTCCTTTTTCGAACTCGATGCCCGCATAACAGTCTTCTGTATTTTCACGGACGATTACAAGGTCGATATTTTCATACCTGCTTCGGACGCCTTTATAGCTTTTGCAGGGGCGAAGGCAGGCATATAAATCAAGGGTCTGGCGCAGATGTACGTTTATGCTGCGAAATCCTGTTCCAACAGGAGTTGTGATAGGGGCCTTAAGTGCGATGCCGTTTTTCTTAATCGAATCCATTGTTTTTTGCGGCAGTGGAGTTCCCTCGCGCTGCATCACATCGGCGCCGGCTTCGACTATGTCCCATTCGATGTCAGCGCCTGTTGCATCGATACACCTTCGTGCTGCCTCGGCGATTTCCGGCCCAATTCCATCACCTGTTACTAAAGTTACATTGGTCATATTCTAATTCTCCAGAAAAAAGAAATGTTATTCACAAGCACCGCTGATGTCAAGACTTAAGCAGGTGATTTAAAAAGAAATGAGATGTATACCTATAGCTCTGATTCAGGATTTACAGGAACAGTCATTATAACAGTCGTGCCCTTATTTTTTTCGGATTTTATGTTTAAAATGCCTCCGAGATATTCGAGTCTTTCTTTAAGGCTGAACAGTCCGAAACCGCCTTCTTTAGTTGTATGCGTTTTCAATTCCGATACATCTAAACCGACGCCGTCATCTTCGATGACGGTTCTCACATACCCTTTATCTTTTTCTATATATACATAGATGTTATGGGCATCGGCATGTTTTAAAATGTTTGTAAGTAATTCCCGGATGCCGTTAAATATTGTTACTTTAATTCTTTCATTGACCTTTAATTTGCGGTTATTTGTTTCGAGTTTATAGCTAATGCCTTTTTGGGGACTGATGTTGGTTTTCAGCCACGATTCTACAGCCGCGTCAAGGCCGACTTCGTATAAAATCGGATTACTAAGCTCGAATGTTAACGAACGGACATCTTCAATGATTTGTTCTATTGCATCCTTTTGCCTGTCGAGACTGTCAGAGACGTTTTTATCTTTAACCGATTTCTGCAGAGATTGCAGCTCGATTTTAGCTAATGCCAGTTTTGCGCCTATATCGTCGTGAATCCCTACCGCAATCCTGTGTCTTTCCTGCTCTTCCGCTATTGCCAGTTCGGAAGCCAGAGATTTTAACTGTTGCTGCCTTTCCATTATTTCTTTTTCGGCCTTTTTTCTTTCGGTTATATCGCGGGCAAAGGCGAAGTTGTATTCCTTGCCCTCAAATTTAATATAATTGGTTCTGATTTCAACCGGGAATATTTTACCGTCTTTAGTTTTATGGCGGCTCTGGATGAGCATACCTTTTTTACTTTTTAGCTCCCGCCAGTGTTTGTCCCATCTTTCCTGTGGGAAATCGGGGTCTATGTCGGATACTTTCATTGACAGAAGCTCATCTCGTGTATACCCCAAAGCCTCACAGGCCTGTTCATTGACATAAACAAAATTGCCGTCCGGGCGTACCCAGTAAATCTTGTCAGAAGCGCGTTCTATAGCGGTTTGGGTTAATCGGAGCTGCTCCTCTACCTTTTTACGTTTGGTTATATCCAGACACCCACCTATCCATTTTATTGGCTTGCCGTTTTCATCAATAATAGGTGAACCACGGTCTTCCCAATATGCCCAGGTTCCATCCTTTTTTAGAACTCTGTATTCTTCACAAATTAGTTCGGTCTTTGTTCTGTGCAATTCGACTGAGTCAGCCAACCTTTTGCTATCTTCCGGGTGAATCAGTTTTATCCAGCCTCCGATACTCTGGCGAATTTCTCCCTTCTCGTATCCAAGTGCCTTGTCAATATCTCCAAACCATTCGAGGTGGTCGGTAGCGACATCCCACTCGTAAATAAGGTCGGTAGTAACTTCTGAAATACATTTAAGACGTTCTTGTGCCTGCTTACGTTCTGCGGTGTCATTGGCCATCGCGAAGATATGTCGTTCGCCGTTGATTTCCACTGCCGATAGGTAAATTTCCACAGGGAAGACTGTCCCGTCTTTTCGCTTATGACGGCCCTCGAATGAAATCATCTTCGTTTCTTTGATTTTTTCCCAGAACCTGTTTTGGTCTCCTCGCTCGGTGATATCAGGGTCTATATCCTGCACCCTTAATGATAACAGTTCTGACTTTGTATATCCATATCTGTCGATGGTTGCCTGGTTGACGTCTATAATTCGGCCGCTCATATCATGTAGGAACAGAAGCTGTGGGGCTTGATTAAATAAAGTGCTGAAGCGCTGCTTGCTTTCTCGCAATGCCCGCTCTACCCGCTTGCGTTCGGTGATATCTCTGCAAATAGCCTGAATAAATGTCCTTCCGGAAAGCTCAACCGGATTCAAAGAGACTTCCACCTCGAAAATAGCACCGTCTTTTTTACAGTGTGTCCATTCGAATAACTGAGGCTGACCTTTGGCTGCCGAGTCGATTTTCTCAAGGGCCTTCATCGTGGAATTTCTGCCGTCAGGCTGAAATTCAGGTGAAAATAATTCATAAGGCGTTTGACCTACGATTTGCTCTTTGGTACAGCCGAACATCTCAAGGCTTTTCTTGTTGCACTCGATAAACCTGTCATAATCCATTAAAAAGACCGCGTCATTGGCATTATCAAAGAGTATATGATAAAGCGCCTTTGAGTCTTCTGCTTCTTTTATTACGAAAGAGAATAGACCGGTCCTGTTACTTTTAGCGTTAGTTTTACTTGTTTTCTTGTTCTTCGATGAACTCATATTTTAATCAGCCAAAAACTATTTGCCTGCCTATTTTAAAACTGCCCCAAGATTTTAAGCTTATTTTATAGCACTAATAGTCAGTGACATTTATTACTTTGTAGCTCGCAATACTAATATAATGATTTTCTGTTGTCAAGCTGCTTTTACGATAAATTTTGGCATTATTGTATCCTGTGTTAAAAACGCCTCGAAAATAAAGCCGGAAGTATTAGCGGTCCCCAATACAGATGTAGACAATCAGATATTTTTTTAAGTGAATCGCATGTTTTTGTTGAATCTAAGCTTGCAAAAGTTGTATATAAACGTTAAATTTCTGCTTCTTGAACAGATAGCAGACTTTTTGTAATGGGTCAGTTATGGGTGGGGAATAGCAGTGTCGCGGCCATCTTGGCCGCGTTTTCGCGGGCTGGAAGCCCGCGACACCCCT
>JAFGGH010000094.1 GCA_016930645.1 Sedimentisphaerales bacterium | reverse complement strand
GGAAAAAGAAATCCTGGATATAACCGAAAGGGAACGAGAACTGATAGGCCAGGAAATGCACGATGGCATGGGCCAGGTACTTACCGGTATTGCTGTTAAGTGCAAAGGATTGGCACTGAAACTTACGGATAAATTGCCGGAAGAAATGAAAGATGCCTTAGTAATATCAAAACTTGCCAATAAGGCAATAGCTCAGACGCGAGACCTCGCCAAGATGCTTTATCCTGTCGATATTGAAACAGGCGGCCTGGCATCGGCCTTAAAAACGCTGGCGTCCAATATAGAAAAGACCATGGGAGTTACTTGTCGATTCCAGTGTGAAAAATCTTTCTCGGTTAAAAATCTTGTTGAGGCAAAGCAAATTTATCGTATTGTTCAAGAAGCGATTACCAATGCGGTCAGACATGGTAAAGCAAAGAATATCAACATAAAGCTTCATTTAACTAAGAAAGTAACCGTTCTGTCGGTAAAAAATGACGGTCTGGATTTCCCGAAATTATCACCGAGAAGTAAAGGGATGGGGCTGAAGATTATGAAATATCGTACCGACCTGATAGGCGGCTCTCTTGATATTCGTAAAGGCGACAAAGGTGGAACGGTTGTTACCTGCATTTTCCCGAACGGTAGTTAATGTCCCCAACGAAGGATTGTTATATGGCATTGAGGAAAAAACAAGATAAAACCAATGAAAATAAAACACAGGTTCTTATCGTGGATGACCACCCTGTGGTACGGGATGGACTTACCACAATTATTAATCACGAACAAGACCTGAATGTATGCGGCGAGGCTGACGATGCTCACCAGGCTCTTAAGGCCGCCACTGAATTAAAACCTGATGTCGTTGTTGTAGATATATCCCTGAAGAATTCGGATGGTATTGAGCTGACAAAGAGTATTAAGGCAGGACACCCAAAATTGCCTGTCATAGTCCTTTCCGTTCATGATGAATCCTTGTATGCCGAGCGTGCCCTTTTAGCAGGTGCAAAAGCCTACTTGATGAAGGATACTGTTTCTGAAAATATTGTCAAGGCGATCCGTATGGTTTTAAGCGGCGAGATATATGTCAGCGATACAATTTCAAAGAAATTCCTCCATAAAATTGCGTCAGACAAAGCTGGTACGACCAAAACACCGATAGAGAGCCTCAGCGACAGGGAATTCGAAATTTTCCGTCTGATTGGCGATGGTTTAAAGGCTTCCCAGATAGCCAGGCAACTCCACCTGAGCACAAAAACCATCGAGACATATCGCTCACGCATTAAGGAAAAACTAAATTTACCTAATGCTTCTGAACTTTTACAATATTCCATAAAATGGGCAAAGAGTCAGGACCGAGAGTGATTTTATCCTGACTTGCAGTCCTTCAGATAACTACACTTAACATAACACTCCGGAAACGAATGTTTTCTTTGTTCAGACCACATTGTAAGATTTAACTTACACAAAGGTAAGCACTTTCACCTACAAGAAATACAGACTCCACCCTGATTTACACTGGCGAAATGAACGTTATTATTATAGGTGATAGAGATTTGTTGTTCCAAAAAGCGACTTTGATTTTTAGACGGATTCTAAACACGAATACGATGATGTTAAATATGGTACATAGCCCAAATCGCAAGAAAAAGGATAAAACGAGGATTCTGATTGTCGATGACCACCCTGTCATACGTGAGGGATTAACACAGATTATTAACCGAGACACTGATCTTCTTGTGTGTGCCGAGGCCGGAACTATTGGAGAGGCTGTTAAAGCTGTCAAGAAGCAGAAAATTGATCTGGCTCTTGTGGATATGCTGCTTGGTAACACTACCGGGATACAGGTAATTAAGAAAATAAGAAACTTATGTCCAGGTATTATTGCTATTGTTTTTTCTATGAGTGACAAATCTCAATACATAAAACAAGCCATTGAGACAGGGGCGCGGGGATATATTACGAAAGACCAGATATCTGAAAATATTATAGATGCGATAAGACAAGTACTTGCAGGCAAAATCTATCTAAGTAAGAGGTTAGCTGAAAAATTTCCAAAGCATGAGCTTAATGAGTTCTTAGCCGATGATTCTAAAAGGCATTACAAATAATACCTGAAAATCCTAAAACAGATACTATGTGACCGCATTATAACAAATAATGAGGCCAAAACGTCCCCGCAAAAAATCCAGGTATGTTGTTAATACAATAACAAACCGGTTTCCTCAAGTTCTGCCAACATTATTTGCCTATCTACCCCATTCGACCCCTCGGTATAGCTCCGGGATAGGTGCGCTCCCTGCTTCGCTAAAGCTACGCAGAGCAGGCAGGGCAAGCTTAAGATAAACGACTTATCGCCTAAATCGCCTTTTTGCCCGTGACGGGAATTTGCCTCTGTGCAGCCCTGATGGCCGTTTATCTGCGCGTTTCGGTTGTGGCAAATCAGGTTTAGTAGTGTAGGTAAAGTCTTTACATTTTTCCGGTTCGAATTGGCGTCCTATGAATTTTTCAATCTTACGAAGGTAGCTATTCTCCTCGCGTGAAACAAAGGTAATCGCATCGCCGGTGGCTTCGGCCCGGCCTGTGCGGCCAATGCGATGGATGTAGTCTTCCGCATAGGCGGGCACATCAAAATTGATGACATGCGAGATGCCCGTGACATCGATGCCGCGAGCGGCGATATCTGTAGCGACCATGACCTGGTACTTACCGCTCTTGAAACCATCCATTGCAAGGAGTCGCTGGTTCTGGGTGCGGCTGGAGTGTATCGCCACGGATATAACGCCGGCGGCCTTGAGTCTCCGGTTAATCTTGTCGGCACCGTGCTTAGTGCGGGAAAAGACCAGAACGCTGTACATCTGTGAGCTGCCGAGCATATGCAGCAGAAGGTCTATTTTCTGTTCCTTGCGTACCGGATAGATGTGTTGTGTAATCGTTTCGATGGGATTGCGCGGGCGGCCAATCTGAATCATTTCGGGAGATTTGAGCATGCCTGCGGCGAGAGCCTTTATCTCGGGCGTTACCGTTGCGGAAAAAAACATGGTTTGGCGTTTTTTGGGCAGAGTGTCGACGATCTTTCGCACGTCTTTAATGAAGCCCATATCCAGCATTCGGTCGGCTTCATCGAGAACGAGCACTTCAATATGCCTGAGGTCAACGGAGCCTCGCTGCATGTGGTCCATGAGTCGTCCCGGTGTTGCGACAACGATGTCAACCCCGCGACGAAGTGTATTGAACTGGGCCTTGATATTCACACCGCCATAGACGGCCAGAGTTCTCACATTGAGGAATCGGCCATAGCCGCGTATGGCCTTTTCGATTTGCACCGCCAGCTCGCGAGTCGGTGTAATGATAAGTGATTTGATAACTTTCCTTGCTGTCGTTTTTTCGTGACCGATGCGGTTTAAAATGGGCAGTACAAAAGCGGCGGTTTTGCCTGTTCCGGTCTGGGCGCAGCCTATAATATCTTTGCCTTCAATTGCGAATGGAATCACCTTTAACTGAATTTCGGTAGGAGCGGTATAGCCGACTGCAAGAATACCCCGCACCAGCGGGTCGGAAAGACCAAATGTTTTAAATGGCATTGGATAATCCTAAAAAAATATAAAATTGAAACTGACCAATACCATAATATAGCCTCACAACGCCGCGATGTAAAGCCGCAATGCTACGATGCAATTTTACAACACCGCCGTCACCGTATCGCTGGCTTGTCCTTCGCCGGTTTTATTTACTTGGGAAATCAGGGCTAATAACAATAAAACCGGACCCCAACGTTTTTGGAGTCCGGTTTTGTATGCTTAAGCAAAAGTTGAATTTGATGATTTATTAGTAGCGTCTTCCGCCGCCGCCACCACCGTAACCGCCACCGCCGCCACCTCTTGGGCCTCTACCACCGCCGCCGCCTCTTGGGCCTCTGCCCCCACCGTAACCACCGCCACCACCGCGAGGACGGTCAACACGAGGCCGAGCCTCGTTGACGGTAACAGCTTTACCTTTGAGGTCTTTGCCGTTCATGCCAGTGATAGCCGCCGCGGCTTCGTCCTTTGAAGGCATCTCGACAAAACCGAACCCTTTCGATTCACCGCTAAACTTGTCCATTAT
>JAFGGH010000093.1 GCA_016930645.1 Sedimentisphaerales bacterium | reverse complement strand
GATAACAATCGATACGTCCAGCCAGAAACGCTACAGAAAGACACGGCGCTTCTACGAAAAAAACGGCTATAAAATCTCTGCTGTTGTCAAAAACTTTTACGCCCCGGGCGATAACAAAGTTATTTATACCAAATCATTGGCATCACAGTGATAACCTGCGATGACTGTTTGGCATTCAGGACAGCGGGAATTGTTGATTAGATTACTGCCGATGTGATAGCCGCGACGCTCTATCAGAAGTTTTCCGCATTTATAGCAGAACGTACTTTCTGATTTTCTGCCGGGTATATTGCCGGGATAGACATATCGCAGACCCGCGGCTTTGCCGATTTGTTCGGCTCTTTCGATAGTCTCAACCGGAGTCGGATATGAATCCGTATATTTATACTGCGGTACAAATCTGCTGATATGCCAGGGCACATCAGCTCCGGCTTCGTTTACAATAAAATCAGCTATCTGCTTAAGCTCATCTTCGGAATCGTTTTGCTCAGGGACTATCAAAGTAGTGATTTCCAGCCAGATGTTAGTTTCTTTCGCGATATATTTAATAGTATCGAGCACCGGCTGCAATCGTGCTTTGCAAAGATTTTTATAGTATTCATCGCTGAACGATTTCAAATCGACATTTATCCCGTCAAGCCAGTCTTTGGCAAAGTCGATTGCCTCGATTGTCATATAACCGTTGCTTACAAAGACATTCGCAAGGCCTTTTTCTTTTGCGCCCCTGCCGGTCTCTGCGCAGAGTTCCATAAATACAGTCGGCTCGGTATAGGTATATGCGATACTCTTACTGCCGCTATGTAACGCCCCCGCTACTATCTGTTCGCTGCTGACTGCGGTTCCTTCGACAAAGCCTTCTTCGATATCCACCTGGCTGATTTGCCAGTTCTGGCAAAATTCACATCGAAAATTGCAGCCGATACAAGCCACTGAAAAACTCGACGAGCCCGGCTGAAAATGAAACAACGGCTTCTTTTCTATCGGGTCAACATTAGCCGCGCAGACCTTATTATAATTGAGAGAGTATAAAATCCCTCCTATATTCCTCCGCACCCTGCAATGCCCGAATTCACCATCATTTACCAGGCAGCGAAAATTACACAACCCGCATTTGACTTTATTATCACCTGCCGACTCCCACAAAACCGCTTGTTTTAAATCTTCAGATTTCATCTTAGCTACTGAGAATAAGTGTCAGCAATAATTTTGATTGGATGAGTAACCGTCTTGTCGCTTATATGCTCTATTTGCATTTTACAGGCCGAGCATTCGGTAAGTAAACATTCGATTTTAGATTTCGCCAGGGTTTTCTTGACATTGTCCGCTATCCTGATGCTCAGCTCATAATTTTTCTTCTGCATCCCGAACGTGCCTGCTATGCCGCAACAGCCTGCCTCTATATCGATTAGCTTTGCGTTACACAGTTTCGACATCAGTTCAATTGTCGCCCTGCTGTTGCCGACCGCGCACAAATGACACGGCAAATGATATAGATATTCCTTTTTAGGCTCGCCTTCAATTGGTTTTATCTTCCCCGCCTTAAATAAATCCAAAAGAAAATTCATCAGCTCGACAGTATTTCTCGAAACGAGTTTAGCGTCGTCATCCCAGACGAAATGTTTCATTTCATCTTTAAGACATAAAGCCGCGCTCGGCTCCGAACAAAGAACCTTATAGCCGCTGCGGACTGCCTGTGCCAAGTGCTTCACACTGAATGCCAAATCCCTGCTCGCTTTTTTCCTATCACCATAGCACACCGCAGGCAACGGTGCAGGCCGCTGTTTGGGAATGATTACCTCTACTCCGTTTCTTATCAGCACATCAAGAACCGCAAATCCAAGCTCGTGGTCGTTGTAATTTGCGTATGAATCGACAAAGTACGCAACTTTGCTTATAGGTTCTGCGACAACTGGGCAGGATTGTAAATACTTATTACCTGCTTTAATAAACGACTTACTTGCGAACTTCGGCAACGTTCTTCGTTTATCCAGACCTATTGTCTTTTCCAATACCCATTTTGTCGCGGCAAGATTAAGCATAAAATTCGATAATGGAGCGAAGGTCGTCCCCGCCTTGCTCAATAAGCGGTTATTACTCAGGGCGAACTCGCTGCTGCGCAGCCCTTTTCTTTTTACATATTCGGCGCGGGCCGCACCAATCAGCTTTGAGACATCCACTCCGGACGGGCACTCGAGCATGCAGGCCTTGCAGTTTATGCATAAATCAAGGAATTTACGAAACTCAGCCGACTCGAAGTCCTTGTCGTCCATCTGGCCACTTGTAAAAAATCTCAAGACATTTGATTTTGCGCGGGCACTTGCAAGCTCTTCACCGACCGCTCTGTAAACCGGGCACAGTCGTAATTTTTCGTCTTTGCTCACACAAAGCCCGCACCCGCTGCATTTTTCGAGTTCTTCGCGTAATTCATCCCGGTTTATAAGCAAACCTCCGCTCATCCGGGCAGGCTCAACTTCGTATGATGCCCTCAGGTTGGCTGTCATTACATTCGGGTCATCGTTTATAATTTTGCCCGGATTCATTATATTATCAGGGTCGAATATTTCTTTTATTTGCCTCAAAATATCGAAAAACTCCGGGCCGTATTGCTTTTGGAGATATGTCGCCCTGACCAGCCCGTCGGCATGTTCCCCGCTGATAGTCCCGCCAAGCGACCACGCCAGGGCAAACACATCATCAGCGATAGATTTCATTTTTTGAATATCAGCGGGCTTGCTCAAATCCAAATAAGGCCTGACGTGCAGCTCACCGTCTCCTGCGTGCCCGTATAGTGACATCTCGAAACCGAATTCTTCTGCGACCACCTCCAGACCCGAGATATACTTTACAAGCTGTGTATTATCTACCGAAACATCTTCGATAAACGGTATGGGCTTTTTAGCACCTTTCGCGCGGTTCAAAAGCGGCACAGCGTCTTTGCGGGCCTTTTCAATCCGCCCCTGACGCTCTGAATCAAGAACAATCAATGACTCATAAGCCAAAGTTGAAACCGACTCTTTCGTTTGCTCGAGTTTTTCTTTTAGCTGATTTTGATTATCAGCGATATGTTCGACAAAAAGCGTCGCCTCAGGTTTGTCGTCAAGTACATCTTCATATTCCAGATACGCGCCTCTTGCCGTCTGTATCAGCGACCGGTCCATAAGCTCACACGCCGACGCCCCGCTGTCAACAATCGCTGGCACCGCCTGAGCCATCTTCACTGTCGACTTAAACTTCACCTCCAAAAGTCCTTTGCAGGCCGGAACCTCAACTGTACGAAGCGTGATTTCCGTAAATATACAAAGCGTGCCTTCCGAACCCGCTAACATCTTTGCAATATCGATTTTGCCGTCGTGGTATATATTCGCGATATTGTATCCGCTGCTGTTGCGCTTCGTTCTCGGCAGAGATTTATCGATTACACCCCGATTTTCATTCAATAAATCGCTGCATCTCTCAACAATGTCAGATAGTGCCGCGGGACTATTGTTATCCGCTTCAAAATCATTCTCGAAACGCACCATGTCACCATTGGCCAGTACCGCCTCGATACTTTCGACATAATCTCCGATATAACCGTACATCAGTGAATGCGAACCGGTTGCGTTATTGGCGACACAGCCGCCTATCGTCGCCCGGTTGGATGTGGATGGGTCCGGGCCGATTTTCCTGCCGAAACCGGCTAATCTCGCGTTGAGTTCATCGAGCACCACACCAGGCTGACATACCGCGAGATTCCCGTTCTCTTCAATATCGACAATCCTGTTCATATAGCGGGTCATATCGAAGAGAATTCCTGTGGTAAGTGACTCTCCCGCCACTCCGCTGCCCGCCCCGCGAGCGACTATCGGTATTTTACTGGCGCGGGCGTATTTAACAACGGCGCAAACATCACTCGCGTCTTTCGGCGCTACAATACAAGCCGGCACCAATTGATATATGCTCGAGTCGGTCGCGAATGCAGACCTGTGAATAATATCGTCATAAACATCACCACGGACAACACGCGATAAATCCCTCTTGGTGTCTTTATCCATACTGACCGATTTCTGCATGCGATTTGTACCTGAAATTATTAAATATAAGAATTTAGTTGGCGCCAACGCACTCGGCCACAACAAGGCCAGCGACGAGATACGCTTGTCCGGCGTAGCTTTAGCGAAGACGGAAGCGACAAGCTACGCGAAAACTGAACGTTTTGGAACAAAACGGTCAGTTTGAGGTCTTTAGCTGTTTCTACTTCCACCGTTTTTACTCCTCAAAATCCCGAGGTAAAAACTGGCTTCGAAGGTCGCTGCCGCTCATTCGCAATACTGCAAGGTCGTCCTCGCTCACCTCCCCATTAATGAATTGCTGAACCTTGGGATGTGGATGATTTTTTATATGCTCGGCGGTACCGTCCGCGATGATTTTGCCGTGATGCAGCATAATAATTCGGTCGCCGACTTTATAAGCGCTTTTCATATCGTGCGTTACTACAACGCTCGTATGACCTAAGCCGCTTTTCAATTTAAGAATCAACTCGTTGATAATATCGGCGCGTATCGGGTCGAGCCCAGTCGTCGGCTCATCGTACAGAATAACTTCAGGATTCAGCGCGATCGCACGCGCCAGAGCCACTCGTTTCTTCTGACCGCCTGAAAGTTTGTCAGGGTAATAATTTTGAAATCCGTCCATACCCACCATCGCAAGCTTCATTTTCACAAGGTCATCCGACCCGCTGTGATTCGTCACCTTGTAGTGCTGCTTGACCGGAAACAGTATATTCTCTTTGACATTAAGACTATCGAACAACGCCCCGCCCTGAAACAAAAAGCCGTAACTCGTACGGATTTTACTCAACTGATTTTCGCTTAGATTATCTATACGATCGCCCTTAAAATAAATCTCGCCCGAACTCGGCCTCAGCAGTGCTATCATGTGTTTAATCAGGACCGTCTTTCCGCAACCGCTCGGCCCGATTACAACCGTCGTCTTGCCTGCCTCTATCGCCAGAGAGACATTATCAAGCACCAAAAGGTGGTCGAATCTCTTGGTAATGTTTTTCATGACAATTATGCCGTCATCCTTGCAGACCTGCTGAGTCTCATCGGATACATCTTGTTGATTTTGATTCGCTTTAGACATAAGGCAAATTATAATAAATACACCTATCCCGACAAAGTCGGGATTCCACTCCCGATTCTTCGGGATTGCATTCTTGTCCGCCATAGTATTAACAAAGGCGGATTAAGTTTTGAACTTTGCGTCTTCGAACCGACATCCCTCGGTTCGAACAATTAAAGCAGAACTCTCAAAGGCCAGAATGTATTATAAATAGCCTTAAAAATCAAACCCATTGCGAAATTCAGCGCTAGTATCGATATAAAGCTCGCCACAAACGCCTCCGTACACGCTTGACCAACGCCTTCCGCTCCTTCCCGGCAGTGAAATCCCTTATAGCAGCTTATCGACGCTATCGCACCCCCGAAGAAAAAACCCTTAATCACACCTATCGACAAGTCCCAAAATTCCACACCACTCGCACTGTACGACCAATAAGCCCCGCTGTTGACGCCGAGCTGGAGGACGCTGACGAAGAAGCCGCCCATTATGCCGAGCAAATCCGCGTATATAATCAAAAAAGGAGTAAGCAGCAGACACGCCATAACCCGCGGCGCCACGAGATACCTGATAGGATTGGTGCCCATACTGCGAATCGCCTCGATTTGCTCGGTCACCTTCATCGTGCCAAGCTCGGCGGTAAGCGCACCGCCTATTCTGCCTGCGAGCATGACCGCAGCCAGTACCGGCCCAAGCTCCTTGACTACCGAAATATTTATCAAAACGCCCAGCCGCTCCTCAAGCCCCATAAACGCCAACTGGTCGTAGGCCTGTATCGCAAGCGTCATTCCAACAAAAGCGCCGGTAACCATTATCACAGGAACGCTTCGCACACCGATAATGTTCATCTGGTTCCAGGTAAGCTGGTAATACCGGGCGCTAAAAAGATTCTTGAACGAACCGGTCAGACCCCGCCATATAAATCTGGAGCATCTTCCGGCATTATTGAAATCTTCCAAGGCCTTAGAGCCAAACGCGGCTAACGCGGATTCGCCCATTTCCTTCCCCAAAAATACCTGTCATTGTTTACTTCGTCATTCGCCTGCCTCGGCGAAGTCCCGATGATTTCTATCGGGACGAAGACGGGTTAATCGTCCTTCATTCCTTCTTATCGTATCGTTTCTTCTCAAACTTGGCTAATTTCTCGGCATATTCCTTCATTGAGCTTTGGGCCTGCTGAAATTTCTCGGAACGGACTTTAGGCCGTTTCTTCTCGATATGGTTCATAATAAGACAATAAATGCCGTAGGCCGCCCACCCTACTGCCAGCACTATAATCCCAATTATCATTATCGTCCTGTACATACCAAAATCCTTTCGTATGTTTTTCACAAAATTACCAATACCTGCCGATAACTTCAAGATATTTTTTTAATCACTGATTTCACTGGTTCCCTTAAAATTTAGTCTCCTAATTTATTAGGGGGTTGGGGTTTTCGATTAGCCCACGGACCTGTGCCGTGGGGATTTTGTTAGCCCTCGGCACTGTCGAGGGTTCAGTCTTCTGTGTTCTGTGTCCTAGTATTTGCATTTCCCTCTTTCAATAATTATCTTGAATTTGAATTCAAAAAGTAGTAGTATTCGGGTCACTTGGCGGTGAGAAAGCAACACAACAAGGGATAATCAAACGCTGATTCCGCCAAACGAACGGCGGACAAGTCCGCCTACGCTAAAGCTTCAGCGAGACAGGTATTTGATGTGAAAATGGTTTGTATTCTATCGCAATTTAACAATATAATGACCTCTTAAGCTACGTGGCGAAAATCAAGTTCTTTGCTCATCACTTGCACACTTTGGGGGTGTTTACTGGTAATGGAAACCTGTCTATCATTCAAAGAAATTCATCAATTTTTATTTTCCAAGAACGTATTTCATTCCGAAATTTATCTTCTTCTTCGTGCAATTTCGTTTTCCCTTCTTTTGAAACTAAAGGTTCTTCAATGTAGTGTAAAAAACCGTAATATGGAACAGGTAACAATTCATAGTCTGCTATGCCTAACAGATACAAACCTATAAAATTTGTGACCTTGCAAATAATTTGTTGAACTTCCCATAAATGCTCGAAGGTTACTCTTAAAGCCTTATCATCTAACTTTTCGATTTTCTCAGGCTTTAAGGAATGTGCTATAAAGTTATCAATATATTCTCGCAGCTTGTCACAGCAATCTAATTCTTTTAGTAACTTGTCAAAAACAGAGGTGCTAATAATGTCTTCTGGCTTTCCGTTGCTGGAATTGCTTTTTGACAGTTTATCAAAGACAAAATGCAACCTTGCTGACTTTTCCCAATCCAATTCATCAGGTATCGCGATTACCTCACCCATTCTCAAGTTTTTACTAATGTATTCGTCCTCCTTTTTCTTTGTTTCAGAATAATCGTATTCATATCCTCGTTCATGTAAAATCATAAAATAATTTCGTCTTGTTAAGTATTTGCAATTCCCTTTCATTTGATTTAACAATTTACACAGCGAAACAATATCTGGTCCTTTTTTGTCTGTTAAGCGTCTGATAGTCATCAATTGATTGTTAAAAAAACACTTATCTATTAAATAATGCACCGATCCGTTCAACTTGATTTTGTTGTTGATATCTTTTGGAGCAATAGACCTTGCCTTCAAGATACACTTATATATAAGTGTATCAAAT